>CARBES010000001.1 GCA_948944455.1 uncultured Candidatus Saccharibacteria bacterium
CGCGGCGATTATACTGCCACAAGCGGGAAACTAGCAAGGTGCCAAATTATACGACAAAGCCACCCAAACGGGTGGCTTTTCGTCTATCAGGATGTTAAAATAGGTAAAGAATAAGGAGAAAGAGATGCTAAACGATAAAGTTGCAATTATTACTGGTGGAACCCGTGGTATTGGTTTAGAAACAGCTCGTGTGTTTTTGGAAAATGGTGCGAAGGTAATCATTTTCGGCTCGCGTCAGGAAACAGTCGATAAGGCCCTCGCTGACCTTAAACAGAGTGGCGCAGAGGTTGAGGGATATTGGCCAAATCTTAATGACTTTGCAGCGGTCGAAAAGACTATTTCTGAGATTGTGCAGAAACATGAACGGATCGACATTCTCGTTAATAATGCCGGTATCTCTGCAAACAAGAAGATTGAAGATACTGATCCGGAGGAATTTGCCAGCATTATAGATTTGAACGTCAAGGCCATGTTTAATGTCTCCAAGGCCGTTGTCCCGTATATGAAAAAACAGGGCGAGGGTGTCATTTTGAACACGAGCTCCATGGTTAGTATCTATGGGCAGCCTTCTGGCGTCGGTTATCCGGCTAGCAAATTTGCCGTTAACGGCCTTACTAAATCGCTCGCGCGTGAGCTGGCTCCTGCACATATTCGCGTCAACGCTGTTGCGCCAGGCATCACAAACACTGATATGGTTGCCAAACTCCCGAAAGAGATGATTGACCCGCTTATTCAGACTATCCCGCTTGGTCGCATCGGCGAGCCTCGCGATATTGCGAATGCCTTTCTCTTTTTGGCGAGCGACCTTGCCAGCTATGTTACGGGCGAAATTTTGTCGGTTGACGGAGCAGCCCGCGCCTAAGGCGTTAAATAAGCGAAACCCTAGAAGAACTTATGGCTAAACCGACCGACTATCAGCTTGACGTTTCCGTGACGCCCGCAATGCGCGAGGCGCTGCTTCTAAAGCTCAAAACCCTGCCGGCTAGTCCGGGAGTTTACTTCCATAAAAATGCGGGCGGCGAAGTAATCTATGTTGGTAAGGCGGCCGTGCTTAAAAATCGGGTACGTCAATATTTTCACAAGACTCAGAAGGATCCAAAGACTGAAGCCCTTGTTCGCGAAATAGCCGATACTGACTGGATCGTGGTTGATACCGAGATGGATGCGCTCTTTCTTGAGTCGGAAATGATTAAACGCTACATGCCGAAATGGAATATACTTTTGCGCGATGACAAAACCGTCTCTTATGTTCGAATCGATATGAAATCGGAGGTACCATACCTTAGTTTTACGCGGACTCCTCAAGATGACAAAGCGACGTATATCGGTCCATTTTATGGTAAGAGTGCTGTCGAGAAGGCGCTGCGGATCTTGCGCAAAGTTTTTCCCTATTACGATAAACCCTATGATGGTAAAAAGACTCTCAATACAGATCTGGGCCTAACGCCGGGGATCGAGGTTGGTCGTATGACGCCAGAAGAATACAAGAAAAACCTACGTAAACTGCGCCTATACCTTGAAGGCGGTCGTCATAAATTGCTCAAAGACCTCGAAAAACAGATGAAAGACGCCGCAAAAGCCGAAAACTTTGAGGAAGCGGCCGAGCTTCGCAAACAACTTTTTGGCCTACGCGAGCTCCAGAAGAAAATCGTCTTCTCGGACAAGGAATTCTTGGATATATCCTCGGACCAAGCTTTAGTCGATTTGCAGATGGCTTTGCGTTTGCCAGAGCCGCCTCGTCGTATTGAAGGTTACGATATTTCTCACCAGTCGGGCACAAACGTGGTTGGCTCGATGGTGGTTTTCGTGAACGGGGCCTCGGATCGTTCCGAATACCGTAAATTTAAGCTTCGCCATCAGAAGAATGACGACGCGGCGAACTTACGCGAGGTAATAGAGCGCCGCCTAAAGCACAAAGAATGGGATTTTCCAAATCTAATTGTGCTCGATGGTGGAATTACTCAAGTGAATGCGGTACGTGATTTGTTGGCGGCGGAGCATATTGCTGTGATTGGTCGCGATAAGTCTGGTGACCATACCCGCAACGCTGCTGTGCGTATTATCGTGCCGGATGACGATGGCTATAAGTTAATCCCTTTGCCGGGAAATTCACATATCGCAAAACTAATCGCCCGAATCGATGACGAGGCGCATCGCTTCGCGGTCACCTATCACACACTTTTGAAACGCAAAAATATGCTAAAATAGCGCTATGGAAGTCATGAAATTCTTCGGTGGCACTTGTGCGCCCGACGCTGGCCCCGAATGCGAAGCTATGTTTGACGCCATGCTACAAGGCATCGCGCAGCACGAACAGTTTAGGATGAATGCACCACTATTAGTAATCGCAATTGCACTATTTATTGTGGCGACATTTCTCACCTTTGCTCTAGTTGCTAAGAGCCGCGCGGATAAAAATCAGTCCAAATAGGGTCTTACTTTTTGTAATATAAGCACTCGTGCTATAATATATCTATGATCAAGAAACAAATCATTATTTTTCTATTACGTTGGGCGGCCTCCAGCCTTGGTATGTATCTCTGTATTACGTGGCTTGGCACGGTTAGTGCTGACGCTTCGGCTAATTTTGAGCAGCCTTGGATGCTTTATGTGATAGCCGGTCTCATTTTTTCGTTAATCAACTCGATCGTGAAGCCGCTCGTGAAACTTCTGGCTCTGCCGTTGGCGATTCTTACAATGGGTATCTCGACGCTAATTATTAATACTGCAATGGTGGTTCTCACAATTCACCTCTTACCGGGTGTAGAAATGGATATTTGGGGTGCGGTTATCTCAAGTATTGTTATGAGTGTGATAAACTCCGTCCTTAACCTCTTTCTCAGCTAATTTAGGCGAACGCCTTGATTTTGTGCTCTGACCGGAGTATAATATAAACATGAATTTGGGAACACTATTTCAGAGCATTATCTTTATCTCGGCAATTTTATCGATTTTGCTGATTTTATTGCAGCAGCGTGGTGCTTCATTGGGTGCTGGGTTTGGTAGCTCCGGCGAACTTTATACAACTCGCCGCGGTCTAGAGCGCTCGCTTTTTAATGCGACAATTGTTTGTGTCGTGGTTTTTGTAGTTTCGATTTTGGCTTTAATTTTGATTCCAGCGTAATACTAAAACAAAAGGAAGTGGGAGCAAGTTAGTATGAAACCTATCGCCAAAAAGCGTGGCCAAAAGCTCTCCCAGCGTTGGGAACAATTTTCCGAGCGGGCTCGCGAAGGGAGTCGAGAGCATATCCAGGAGAACATCATTGACCGCTTGCCACATGCAAAACGAGTTCGGCTCCTGATTCTTGAGTGGTGTCTGCTAATCGTAATCATTACATCGTTAGCTTTGACGCAGGCTTTTTGGTATAGCCAATCATATTCTGTCCAAGCTTATGTCGACGGTGGCACCTACATTGAAGCAACGACTGGTCGCGTCAATACCCTAAACCCGCTTTTTGCCACCACGAATAGTGAAAAAGTTCTCTCGAAGTTAATGTTTGCCACCCTCTCGACAATCGATTACTCGGGCCACGTTGGGCTTGGTTTGGCGGCCTCGATCACTCCAGACGACACTGGTAAGGTTTGGGCAGTTACCTTGCGTGATGGTCTAAAATGGTCTGATGGTGAGCCGATCACTCTAGATGATGTGCTATATACGATTAATCTCGCTAAGGATCCGACCGTCAACACGACCTATTCTTCGAACTTTGCGGGGGTAACGGTTGAACGAATTGACAACACGCTATTTTTTGCATTGCCTTCGGCTTATGCTGATTTCGATGCAACTTTAAACATTCCGATTTTACCGTCGCATATTTTGGGAGAAGTATCTTCAAGTCAGCTCCTTGAGCACAGTTTTAGCACTAGCCCAGTTACGAGCGGTGCTTTTACTTTTAACGCTATGCAGAATGTTTCCGGTGACGGAGAAAAAATCGTCTACCTTGCCTCAAACCCATACTACTATAAAAGTGAGCCAATGCTTAATAGCTTTGCGATTCACACTTATTCCGATCCAGAGGATATCGTGACGGCGATTTCGACTGGTGAAGTTACGGCTACAGCGGAGCTTTCAGCAGTTTATCGCGACCAGATGTCATCCGAACTTATTTATGAGAAGCAGACCGCGATCGCGAGCGGGGTCTTCGCCTTTCTAAACACGACCAGCCCGCTCCTAAATAACCTTTCTGTACGTCAGGCTATCCAAAAGGGGATTAACATGTCGGAAATTCGTTCGGTTCTCGGCTACGAATTCCCACTTGACTATCCGATTCTTAGCTCTGAAATTGAGCTGAATGAGTATCCGGAGTTGCCAGCTTATGATCTCGCTGCAGCGAAAGAAGCTATCACAGCGGCTGGCGTGGCCGGACAGACCTTGCGACTCGCCACAACGAATTCTGGATATTTTCCTCAATTGGCCGAAATTCTAAAAATTCAGCTCGAGGAACTGGGCTTCGCGGTCGACTTATCAATTTCAGCGCCTGGCCAAGAATTCTTTGTTAACGTTATCCGTCAGCGCGACTACGATATCTTGCTTTATGAAGTCGAACTTGGGGCCGATCCAGATCTTTTTGCCTACTATCACTCATCGCAGTCTTCAAACTCGGGTCTAAACCTCTCGAATTATGCCAATGCCTTGGTAGATGATCTAATTTTGGGCGCCCGCACCTCAATGGATCTGAGTGCTCGGGTAAGCAAATATGAAACCTTTTTACGGCGCTGGGTGAATGACGTTCCGGCTATCGGTATTTATCAAGCTAGCCTTACCTACTATTTTAACCGTAATGTTCGTGCCTTCTCAGAGGAAGACCGCCTAGTCTATGCAACTGACCGCTTCGTGGATGTCGAATATTGGGCGGTAAACAAGTCTGCTAAGAATCGCACCCCTTGACAAAATATGTAATCTGTGCTACAATGGTAGTGTAAGGTATCAGCTTGCCTGATGCTCCGCCTTTCTGTGCTTCCAAATTTTCACAAAATGTGCTAATATAATAGATATGAGAAGCTTATCTACGGAACTAAAATCAGAAATTGGTAAAAAAGTCAGCGTTTCCGGCTGGGTGAATTCTCGCCGTGATCATGGCGGCCTGATTTTTATTGATCTCCGTGATCATAAGGGTGTGATTCAGCTTGTAATTACTCCGGACGTAGCAGAAGCTTTCAAAACCGCCGAAGGTCTGCGTGATGAATTTGTTATCTCGGCGACTGGAAATGTGCGTGAGCGTGCTCCAGAGCTTAAAAATCCTAACATTGAGACTGGTGATATTGAGATTGTCGTCGATGAGCTAACTTTGATTAATAAATCCGAACCTTTGCCAGTCAATACGCACGACGAAGGTGATCTGTCGGGTGAGGACTTGCGTCTTAAGTATCGCTATCTCGACTTACGGCGCCCATCGATGCAACAAACCTTGAGACGACGAGCCGAGTACTATCGTTTTATGCGTAGATATATGGACGAGCATGATTTTATTGAAGTCACGACCCCGATTCTTGCTAACTCGTCACCAGAGGGCGCGCGCGATTTCCTCGTACCTTCACGTTTGCACCCAGGAAAGTTCTATGCCTTGCCACAAGCTCCGCAACAGTTCAAGCAACTTCTGATGGTGGGCGGGATCCCGCGTTACTATCAGATTGCGCCGTGCTTCCGCGATGAAGATCCGCGCGCTGACCGTCTCTATGGGGATTTTTATCAGCTTGACTGCGAGATGGCTTTTGTTGACGATGGGGAAGTTGTTCGACAAACGCTTGAGCCGTTAATTAAACAATTAGTGACTGAATTTGCTGGCAAAGAACTCGTTAGTAATGATGTTCCGCGGATTCCTTACCGTGAGGCGATGGAAAAATACGGCACCGACAAGCCTGACTTGCGTTATAGTCTTGAGATGGTGGATTTGACTGAGGCTTTGAAGAATGTCGAGTTTAAGGTTTTTCAAGCTCCTTGCGTGAAGGCTATTCGGGTGCCAGGTGGAGCTAGTTTTACTCGCAAACAAATCGATGAGTTTACGGATCTTGCTCGGAAGAATGGCGCTGGCGGTTTAGCCTATATTGTCTTTGGTGATGGGGAAGCTAAAGGGCCAGTGGTGAAGTTCCTAAAAGATGAGGAGCTGAAGGCGGTTCGAGAGAAAACTGGTGCAGAGGATGGAGATGCGGTGTTCTTTGGTGCGGATGAACGCGAAAAAGTCAACAAAGTACTTGGCGCTGTACGGATTGCCTTTGCGGACACGCTTGGTCTAAAGGATGATAACAAAGTCGCCCTTTGCTGGATCGTAGATTTTCCGTTTTATGAATGGGATGATGGCGCAAATAAGCTTGACTTCGGTCACAACCCATTCTCGTTGCCGAAGGGTGGACTAAAGGCGATTCGTGAGACTGAAAATAAACTTGATATCGTCGCTGATCAGTATGATATGGTAATGAACGGTTACGAAGTTTGCTCAGGTGCAGTGCGAAACTATAACCCAGAGATTATGTACGAAGTTTTCGGCGTACTTGGCTACGATCAGGAGTATGTCGCTAAGAAGTTTGGCGGAATGCTCAACGCTTTCAAGTTTGGTGCACCTCCTCACGCCGGCTGCGCCTTTGGTATCGACCGTATGTTTATGGTGCTCGAAGGCTTAAAGAACATTCGCGATATTGTCGCCTTCCCGAAGAATGGTTCAGGCGTTGATTTGATGATGAACTCGCCGTCTGCTGTTGACGACAATCAACTTGAAGAAGCTCATCTCGCGATTATTGAAGACGAAGAATAACCCTGTGCTATAATATCTATATGGTATGTGTGGCTGCGTTTATTATCCTGTGTCTTGTTGGTGTTTTTGTTGCTTTCTTAAGCATCTTTCGCCGCGATATCGGTCGAAAATACTGGGCAGTTTTTAAGAAAGCTTGGGGCTGTGTCGGCAAGAAAGTTCGGCTGCAGAAGTGTGAGACGAACTTTAAGGATGATGTTAAAAATAGCCTTCTTAGCAAGGTAGTTCTTAAACATCCAAAATGGGTTAAGCCATTAGGTGTTGCGATTGAAGTAAGTGCGATTTTGATCGTTTTTGTCACGATCTGGTCTCTTGTTGAGACCATAAAAGCCTTGTTGGCGCTTTGGGTTTTCGGTACTTGCAATGTTTCGCAACCAGCGAGCTGTGCACTCGGAGCCGAGGTTTGCGGAATCGACTCTGAAGAGCCGACAAATCCGATTGAATGGACTGGGCGGTGGTTTTCGGAATGGGGCGAAATTTTCGCCAATATCCCGGACCGATTTCGTAGTTGGCAGGCTGAAGATTATCTTGTTGAGCCATATAGTTTTGCCACAAAGTACCATGATGGCAATCCATTAGCCCTAAGTATTTTTGATCCAGGTTGCACGGTTTGTTTGCAGAGCTATCGCAATGAAAAGAAATCCGGATTTTTCGATAAGTATAACACTGTATTGATGGTTTATCCTATTCAACTGCCAGATGGAGGATATAAGTTTAATAACTCAGATTTGATTGCGCGCTATATCCACGCGGCGGACCTGCTAGATACGGACTACACTGCGAAGATTGTTGACCGACTCTTCACTGAGTCTAACTCGGATGGAGTAATTTGGCAATCGGTACTCATACAGAGCGATCGTGCTGATGCGGAGAAGATTCTGCAGAGCTGGCTCAAAGATTTTGGCGCAGAGGAGGTCGAGATTAGGAAGCTTGCAAAGAGTGCTAATAGCGACGAAGTATCTCAAATCATGGCACAGATAAAAGAAATGGTCGAGAATAAGATTCACGCCAAGGGGATTCCTACGGCAATCTACGACGGGAAGAAGCACAGTGGCCTCTATCAAACAAAATAGGACAAAATTACTGCTTGGATTGGCGGTGTCGACGAGCGCGATAGTGCTAGTATGGGGGGCTTTCTTTGCCTTTTTGTCAGCGCATGCGGTCGAGAAAGAGCGCCTCACGGCAATTTCTCAGAACTGTTCTACGATAAAGCAGAGTTTAAGTCAGCTTCAGCGCGCCGATTCGCGCACGCGAACTTACCTAGGGTCGGCTTATGAGGCAATTTTGACAAAATTCATAACACCTTTAAATCTGCGTTTGACGCGGAATAATCATGATGCCGAGCAGCTTTTTGCGATCCAGGCGGAATTTTCGGCCGAGCAGGCCCGTTTTCGCGCAGCGTATACAGATTATATGCGTGATTTAGAAGGATTGATAGCTACCGATTGTAGTGCACACCCTGAAACATTCTATCAACGTCTTGAATCTACTCGTACAAAACGAACCGACCTAAAGGCTACCACGGTTAAGCTTTCCGAATTAGCTAATGCCCAATACCAAGCCGTGCTAGAGCTAAAGGAGTCACTATGAGTTTAAGTACACGTGGCGGTCGTCATTTGGCTATTCTGGGTGCTGGTGCGATATTGATTGCTGGAGTAACGACTGGCATTAGCCTAATGGTCTATCGTAATTCTGGCGATATATACCTTGATCGGTCACGTCCTGGCTACTTACCGGACGAAAACGAAGCTAAAGAAGACCCAGTTACGAATACGAACTTTGTCTACCCGGATTCTGGACCGCTCGATAAGTCTGAGCTTGAACGCTATCTTGAAGAGCTAAAGGCGATCAAAACGCGTCTTGATGCGCTCTCTGACCCGTACTCATCAGGTCCACTTTCGGATGAATCGTTGGGTATTGTAGAGATTCCGGAGGACTCTAATACAAACCCGCCCGAACATCCTTAGTCTAACCTTCTTCATCCTCCCTTGATTACTCTATGGCTAGACAACGGAGGGGGGATGCGCCGTAGGTTGCGCTCGAGGCTGTATTGGTAACTATTATGTTCGTAAAGTGGAGTAAAGGGTACCGTGATGCAAATATTCCGCCATTAGGGTTGTATATTTCGGTGCTTGTATGGTAGTTGCCTTGTTGTGCTGCCATATCAATAATTCCATAAGCGTGCGTTAAACCTCCGCTGCGGACGAAGATGCTGGCAACCTATTAGCGTTGGTTCATATTCTTCGTCCGCAGCGGAGCAAAATACACAAACCATGAGATAACAGTGTATTTGGGCGCAGGAGCGTACTACTCTTCTGGTAGCGCATATAGCTTTCAGAACCTTGGTAATGTCTACGGATTGTATTTCAGCGTTGATGCCTCTGTTCCATCCAACATAAATTATTACTACCGCATTGATGGCTTCTCCCTCCGTTGTCTAGCCATAGAGTAATCATAGGGAGGATGAAGAATATTATAGCTGTCTTGGAGAATATAGAAATGCAAAAATCCCTGCGCATCAACAGGGAATTCTTGCTATACCTAAATAAAATACGACGTGCGAATATTAGGCTTTTTTCTTCAAAGTCAAGAAGCCATTGCGTGGATTTTCGTTCACGACGCGATCTTCTGGTAAATCGCACGGAGTACCTTTACTACCTTCGGCAGTCTTAGTAAAGAAATAAATCGTCTGTGGTTTACCGCCGCGCAAAGTAACCTCGGATTTGTGCAGGTAGTATGTGACGCCTTTGCTGTTGGTATGTTGATAGGCCATTAGGTCCCTCCTTAGATTATTATATCTCTATCTTATGACGACAACTCGGGAGCGTCAAGAGGTTTTCCCCTATTTTTCCGTAAAAATCTTATGTTTTTAGTAAGCATAAGATTTTAACAGAGGTAAACAGGGAAGAAGCAGGGCTGTCTTATCAAATCGCCTATGTATTTTTTACAACGATCAGGGGCGAATAGGTTATTTTTTAAGAAATAAGAGCGCTAGGTTGAGTATGCACCAGATTAGTGCGCGCACTGCGATAATAAGTGCAAGTATAATGCAAGCTAGAGCCGCGAATCCTGCCGCAGTGGGTGCCCAGATCGGGGAAGCATAGTTTCGACGATAAAGTTCCGTTGATGGAATATCGGCCGTCAGCTCGGTGTTCAGGTTGTCGCTTGCAGGATACTTTGATAATTCTAAAGTCCAGCAATCAAGATAGCCTTGGCTATACCATGCCCAGCCATTTGCGATAGCTTGGGGCTGGCATATCGCTGCAACGGCCGCATAGATATTTCCGTTCGGATTCGTGTCGTCTGCGAGATTTGATTCGGCTTCCTCAATTGCGGCGTTAGCGGCTCGGAGATATTGCTGTTCCAAGTAAAACGGTCCGGTCCCAAAAATAATTGACTGCACACCGTTGCTCTCCGCGATGTTTACTACGATATGCGATACTACGAAATCGCGCAGCTCCGTCAGCGTTCGTTCGAGTTCGGCCTCATCTCCGGCCACATCAGCCTCTAACACCGCTGTCCTGAGCTCCACCATTCTGAGATGATTGAATCTTAGCAATGTTACTGTAAAAAATATTAGTGGCACCAAAATCAAGACCAGCTGCCAAGTCCGCACGGCCTTAAATGGCTTGAGTGCCTTCCTGATTGTGTTTCGAGCTTTACCACCCATTTCCCCCATTATAGCATGTTATCCGCTCACATCCTAGCTTATTCGACCGAGCGTGGCGCATGTACGAACTGCGTCGCAGCCGATTCTTGATTTCCGGCGTAGACCAACTTTCGTAGCCAAGCATCCGCCGGACCTGCCGTCATAAGTAGTACTAGATAACCCTTATCGTGCCATTTCTTTAGTTCTTCAGCCAATTTTTCATCTAATTCCGCCGGCTCGGCAACCTTCTTATTCTCCAGCTTCGCAATAAAGTCTGCTGGTTTTAGCTCCTTACCCTTTGGATCCTCGCGTACTAGATAAGTTGGTAGCCAGTATAGCTTCGCTACCCCCTCAAAAGCCTCTGCATAATCATCTGCCAGTTCGACTTGGCGCGCGTTCTGATGCGGCTCATAAATCGCCACTACGCCCTTTAGCCCGCGTCGATCGGCTTCTTCTTTAGCAATCTCAACCGTCGCTGCGACCTCCTCCGGGTGGTGCGCATAGTCCGAGTAATATCCCTCCGAAACTTGCTCAAACCGCCGCCCTACTCCAGGGAATTCATTCATAAATTGCACCAACTTTTTGCGTTGTAAGTTGTGTGAAAATCTAGCTAGACCCTTTGGCTTTGGCATAATCCTCTGCAAAACATCGATCGCTAAAGTTGCATCATAACGCCGAGCCTCGCCCGCCAGATCCACCCCTATCGCGATTTCGTCGCCATGGATCACCTGCTCGCTCTGTCGCTCGAATTGCCGAAATGCCTCTAAATATTCTTTTTCGGTCGGATAAATATCTGGGTGATCATATGAAACTACCGGAATCGCCGCCAGCCATGGATGATAGGCTAAGAAATTTCGGTCGTACTCATCTGCCTCGTAAACGAAGTATTCCGATTTTGGGTCATAACGTCCAGCATCCGCGAAAGGTAGCGTCGTTCCGATTAAATAAGATAACGGCATCCCGAGCTTTATTGCTCCCCAAATAATCATTGCCGTAGTGGTTGTTTTGCCGTGTGTGCCTGCCACCGCAATCATTTTTAACTTCAGTTTTTTTACCAAATAGCTAATCAGTTCGTCGCGTTTCGAAATCTTCAATTTTAGCTTCTTCGCCATGACAAGTTCCGGATGATCCTCCGGCAAAGCCGAAGTATAAACAAACCAGTCCACCCCATCCTTCTTTGCGCAAGCCTTCAAAAACTCCCCATCTTGCTCACCGAGGCACATTTTTACCCCGCTATTCACCAGCGCATTCGTAATCGCTCCGGGCGCCATATCTGAGCCATAGACTGTCATCCCGGCGTCCTGCGCCATCAATGCTAATGGCCCCATCCCTGTTCCTGAAATTCCTGAAATATAAATCTTCATTGGATACATTATAGCATAAAACTCTCTCGCTTAATTATTTTCTATCGAATCAATATCGGTGAGGGTTGGTCATTTTAAAGCATAAACACTTGACTATTTTAGGCATTTTATGATAAAGTATCTTGACAATTTTTACTATCTGTGATACAATGGAAGTATGGACTGAAAATTTTACTACATTCAGTTCATAGTACAAAACTCTATGGGGAGGATAGAAATAATGTTTCACAATTGGAATTGGTGGTATCTGTATCTTACGGTCTGTGTGGCGCTCTATTTTGCCTACGGCTACAACCTGCATTACGCTGACGGTTGTACTGTGCGAGAGCGCAAACACCTGAAGGATTGGCAAGAGATTGCCGCCTGGGTTTTGGCGTCGTCTGGACTTAGCGCCATGGTTATCAGCGAGTCTTACCATGGGATTTTCCAGGTTGCCCGCAATCTCCTTGGTGGGAGGGGCGATGACCTAGATGAGCTCGTCGCTGGGCTTTTCCTTATGGCGGGGGCTATCGCCTTCATCTTTGCCCTGTTGTTCTTCGCCTCAGTACTGGGGGAAGCCGTCAGTATTAAACGCGCCAATAAGCAGGCTCTTGTCCGCCGCGCTTATTGCCGTAACCACTGCCGGTCGGAAGTTTGCTGGGCTTGCAAAAAGTCTCGCAGCTTTGCCTGCCCAGTAGGAATTGACCGCACGCCGGTTTGGGTGATGCGCGACGAAGAGCTGTTGGCAATGATGAAAGCGATCGAGACTGGCGAGAAGGATGGCGAACCTGTGCCTTGCGAACTCAAAACTTTGAGGGATGGCACCTGTGAGTTTCTTTTCGATATGCCGGTCTACAAGGACTATGGCGACAAATCGCCTCGCCGTCTGACGACTCCGCCCGAGTTCAAAGTGGGCGGCTGCGTTATCGCGACTCTGTCTTTGCCAGGCAGCAATCGTACCGAGAAGGATATCAATACTCTTCGCGCGGTTTTGCGTACGCAGGGCGAGCCTCTGCCGGTCAGTCGGAACTGAACCGTATCCACCTCCAACGCACCTTACAAAGCCCCCAGCAGCTAGCTGGGGGCTTTATCCTTTCCTGGGCTCGGTGCTAAAAGCGCCCGAATCTCGCCATCTCCTGTATAATAGGACTATGCGCGAGACTTTTTATTTTTACGATCTCGAGACTTCTGGTCTGAACCCGCGTTCAGACCGTATTATGCAGTTTGCTGGCCAGCGTACAGATGCTGATTTTAATCCGATTGGTGAGCCGACGAATGTTCTGGTCGCTCTGGCCGAGGACACTTTGCCGAGCCCCGGCGCGATTATGGTGACCGGCATTACCCCGCAGCAAGCTCGCACCGATGGTATGACCGAGCGCGAATTTTGCGATTTTTTTATGAAAGAAATCGCTACGCCGAATACTACGATTATGGGTTACAATTCGGTGCGGTTTGATGATGAGTTTATGCGCAATACTCTGTGGCGCAATTTTTACGATTCCTACGAGTGGCAATGGAAAGATGGTCGGAGCCGTTGGGATTTGCTCGACGTAGTGCGGATGACGCGGGCGCTGCGTCCGGAGGGGATTGAATGGCCGGTGACCGAAGATGGCCACTCGACTAACCGCCTTGAGCTAATCACGAAACTGAACCATATCGAACATGAGCACGCACATGACGCGTTAGCTGATGTGGTAGCACTAATCGAGGTGACGAAGTTGATTAAGCAATACCAGCCGCAGCTCTTTAATTTTCTTTATGATCTGCGCGGGAAGCGTGCCGTGGGACAGCTAGTGAATCTCGAGCGTCCGCAGCCGTTTGTCTACGCTTCGGGTCGTTACTCCTCGAAGTATGAAAAGACGACGGTAGCTTACCCGATTGCATCGGCGCCAAATGGAAATATCTTGGTCTTTGATTTGCGGTATAATCTTGATGAACTTCTGGCACAGGAGGAGGCCGGCCGGGCGAAGCTGGCCGAACGAAAAGCCGCTGGCGAAAAGTCACCGAAACGGGCTTTCTATGAGCTAGAACCGTGGGAAAAGCATTATTTTCCGATTGTGAAAAAACTGCAATACAATCGCTGCCCGGCGGTGGCACCGATCGGAGTGCTCGAAAAAGCGGATGGTTGGCAAAAGCTCCAACTTACAAAAACGCAAATTGAACAGAACCTCAAGAGTCTCCAGGCACACCCAGAGTTTATTGAACGAATGGCGGGGATTAATCGGCCAGATTTTCCTCCTTCTGAGGACGTCGAATCAGCACTTTACGATGGCTTTCTTGGCGAACATGATCGTATGCTTTGCGCAACGGTGCGGGCGAACGATGCGGCGCTCTTGGCTGACTATCATCCGGATTTTGTCGATGAACGTCTGCCAGATTTATTGCTACACTACAAGGCAAAGAACTTCCCGAGTGCCTTAGCCGAAGATGAAGTCCCGAAGTGGGAAGAATACCGCACTAAACGTCTCACAAAACAGTCGGAGATCTTCTTGAAGGAAATCTCCCGTATTCAACAGATGCTGGCCCGTGATGAAACTTTTGGTAGTAAAACCCCTGACGAGTGTGCTTTCTTGGTTGAAGAATTGCTACTCTGGTATGAAAGCCTACAGCCGGAGGACTACTAGGTCTTAACGGCGTTTTGCAACCGTGCTGAAGGCTCTTTTAGGCTGGCGCGGGTTCGATTCTTTAGATGAGGAGAGCGCCACCAAGCCTTCAGTACAGTTGTAAAAAACGTGTCACTGAGGTATAATATACACCGACATGAGCGATAACTTTATCCAAGTCCGTGGTGCACGGCAGCATAATCTGAAAGATCTGAGCGTCGATATTCCACGCGACAAGCTTGTCGTAATTACGGGGTTGTCTGGCTCAGGCAAGTCGAGCTTGGCCTTCGATACGATTTATGCCGAAGGGCAGCGCCGCTACGTCGAGAGTCTTTCGAGCTATGCTCGGATGTTTCTCGGCGTGATGGATAAACCGGATGTAGACAGTATTACGGGTCTTTCGCCAGCAATCTCGATCGATCAGAAGTCGACCAGTCGCAACCCGCGTTCGACCGTAGCGACCGTGACCGAGGTTTATGACTATTTACGCTTACTTTTTGCACGCGTAGGAGTGCCGCATTGTCCAATTTGTCATCGCGAGGTGCACCGCCGTAGTGTTGAGGACATCGTGAACGAAGTTATGAAACTTCCGGCTGGTAGCAAGCTAATGCTACTCGCACCACTCGTCTCGCAGAAGAAGGGCAGTTTTCAGCATATTCCAGACCAGTACCAGTCGAAAGGTTTTTCGCGGGTGCGGATCGACGGGATTGTTTATGCGCTGGACGAGTTTCCAGAGCTAAACAAGAACGATCGTCACGATATTGAGATCGTGGTTGACCGTTTTATCCTCTCGCCGGACCTCCTTAGCCGTATTTCCGGTTCAATCGAACAAGCTCTCGAACTCGGTCAGGGAATTATTAAATTGTTAAAAATTAACGACAATAGCACAACGATTGAAGCGCATGGTATTCGGCAATCCGGTGTCTCTCTGCGAGGGGGTCCGGAAGTTACGACTGAGGATGCAGCGCGCGAAGCCCGTGACGACGGGACTGAGCGACGCGTCCTTCGCGGAGATGACGCCGAATTGCCGAACGGCGATACGCTTTATACGTTCTCGCAGCGCTATGCTTGTGAACTCCATCCCGACGAACTAATCCCAGAGCTAGAGCCACGTTTGTTTAGTTTTAACGCACCTCAAGGAGCCTGTCCGACTTGTACTGGCCTCGGTACGCGCCTTGAGATTGACCCGAATCTCATTCTGAATCCGAATCTCACTATTGCTGAGGGCGGTATTCGACCATTTAACCGAGTGACGCAGGAATCTTGGTGGCTGCGCCGTCTGGAAGTTGTCGGTGAACGGCACGGCTTTTCTTGCCATGTACCGATTCGGGAGATTTCTGAGGAAAATATTCAGAAAATTCTCTACGGTACTGGTGACGAGAAATACGAGGTGAAAGTCGGCGGTCATGGTAAGTGGGGAAACGGTGCAACTTACCAATCGACTTATGAGGGCGTAATTCCGACCTTGGAGCGTCGCCACCGCGAGACCGACTCGGAGTTTATTCGCAAAGACATTGAGCGCTTTATGCGTGTACACGAGTGTCAGACCTGCCACGGTGCGCGCCTGAAGCCGGCCGTTCTTGCTGTTACGGTGCATGGGCTAAACATCGTTGATATGTGTAATCTTGATGTCGATGCTACGCTAGAGGTTTTGAAGGGTGACCTGGAATTTAATGAATCCGAACAGATGATTGCGGGTCCAATTTTGAAAGAAATTCGCGAACGAGTGCAGTTCATGCAGGACGTCGGGCTGGGCTATCTCGAGCTCGGTCGGGCGGCAAACACTCTCTCCGGTGGTGAGGCTCAGCGGATTCGTCTCGCGACCCAGATCGGTTCGGGGCTCCAGGGTGTGCTCTATGTGCTTGATGAGCCGTCGATTGGTTTGCATCAGCGTGATAACGACAAATTAATCGCTACACTGAAGCATCTCCGCGATTTGAAAAACACAGTTCTAGTCGTCGAACATGACGAGGATACTATGCGCGAATCGGACTATATCATCGATATTGGTCCGGGAGCCGGAAAGAATGGCGGTCGCTTAGTTGCTGCTGGTACGCCTGAAGAAGTCGCGAAGAATGACAACTCAGTAACAGGAAAATACTTGTCGGGTAAGTTGGAAATTCCAGTGCCAAAGAAGCGTCGTAAGCCAAAGAAAGACCAAGAGTTGGTCGTGGTGGGTGCGCGCGAGAATAACCTGAAGAATATTGACGTACACTTTCCGCTTGGAGTAATGACGGTGGTTTCTGGTGTGTCTGGCTCTGGTAAATCGACACTCGTGAACGAAATTCTCGCCAACGAACTATTAGCTCGACTCCACCGTGCGCAGACCGTCTCGGGGCTGCATGAACGAATTGATGGTATCGAACATCTCGATAAATGTATCGTGATTGACCAATCGCCGATTGGTCGTACTCCGCGCTCGAACCCGGCGACTTATACCGGTGTCTTTAACCAGATCCGTGAACTTTTTGCGAAGCAACCCGAGGCGGAGCTTCGTGGCTACAAGGCTGGGCGTTTCAGTTTCAATGTGAAGGGTGGCCGTTGTGAAGCTTGTCAGGGCGACGGCGTGAATAAGATTGAAATGCACTTCTTGCCAGATGTCTACGTGACCTGCCCGACTTGTCATGGTAAACGTTATAATCGCGAAGCGCTCGAGATCAAGTATAAGGGTAAAGACATTGCCGAGGTGCTTGATATGACGATTGATGAAGCGGTTGAGTTCTTTGAGAATATTCCATCAATTTTGCCAAAGCTAAAAACGATCCAAGAGGTCGGCCTTGGCTATATCAAACTTGGCCAGCCGGCTACGACTTTTTCCGGTGGGGAAGCGCAACGGATTAAGCTCGCGACTGAGCTCGCCCGTCGCAGCACCGGCAAGACTCTCTACATCCTCGACGAACCGACCACTGGTCTTCATACAGATGATGTGAAACGCCTACTCGATATTCTTGGGCGGCTAGTCGACGGCGGCAACTCGATGATTATTATCGAGCATAACCTCCATGTCATTAAATCGGCTGACTGGATTATCGATATGGGCCCAGAAGGTGGTCTCCATGGCGGCCAAGTCGTTGCACAGGGTACGCCGGAGCAGCTGGCGAAGGATTCCAATACTCCGACCGGGAAATACCTGAAAGACGCGCTGGGGTTGTAAGTGCTAAAGGTCGACGTCGGTAGCCTAGTCGGGGTGCTGGCGTTTCTCTCGGCGACCTTTTTGGCGATTGTGGTGATTTTATTTAATGATCTCGACCGTGGCTTGCGGCTGGATCGTCATTTGATTATTACCCGAATTTTGCGCTTACCCGAGCTCTTAATCCTGACGACTGTGTTGGGCGGTGTTTTGTTCATGGCGATCTGGGGCGCGACGCTAGAATGGGTTTGGCTTCACCAAGTTCTGTGGTGGCTTGCCGTGGCAGTCTCGCTTGTTTATTTTGCTTTGGTTGTTCTGGTTTTGATCGCTGCGGTTAGCTGGCTGAACTCTGAAGATCATTCTAGCCCTTGGCGGGGTTCCTATCGCGAAGAGAGACGGATTAAATACCTTACCGAGCGCGACTATGCTCATACGCTCCCAACCTGGCAAGAATTTTGGCATGATGATAAAACTTACGTTTTTCTCGGCAACGGACATTTTCTGCCGTATGTTAAGGCCTTTTTGGATTATTTGAGCCAAATTCCGTCGATATACCAAGCGGAGGCGGAGACATTATTTAGCGATTTTATCATAGCGATGCTGCGGATGCAGAAGCGAGACGGTGTCACCCTGGAGCCGAGCTTATTTGGTTGCCTTTTGATACATTTTGAACAGGCCTATGTCTCTAAAAGCTATCAGCTCAATGATTGGCGAAGATTAATCCAGAGCTATCTGGACATTATGCGTTTGCAAGATCTGGCCGCCCTGGACGGTAATCTGCCGTTCGACTCGGCTCGGGAGCGCGAAGCCGGCGTTCCGTCTCGGCAAGATTTTTTGCGCGAGAATCCAGAGTTTATTAAAAATCCTTGGCGGGAATCCTTTGAGCATTATCTCACCGATGGTTTCCCGCTACGGGATGCTCGGGCGGTGCGAGCTCTAGCAGGAACAATTCGGCAACATTATCTCATTTTTGGCTCTAGGGAACCTGATGAGGTGAAAAAGTTCCTTCGCGCGCGGCGCAGGATAAGCGCTGGCGCTACGCGACGGTTGTATGGCGAATTGATCAAACTGATTGACGCGCCGGATAGTCGTTCGCTGGCTAAGTTTCTAATCAGCCAAATTAAGCCCGAAAATAACAATGATTAGTTAAATTTGTCAATAGTAACAAATAGTTCTCTTCTCAGGGTGAAACCGCTTGTTTTTATCCCTGTCTGAGCTCGCTAGAAGACCTAGGAGGGCTCTCTAGCCCCGAAAATGATATAAACACCAGCTTTTTGCTAAAAACGCTAGAATATGCCATGAAACGCGCCAGGGAACATTTTTGGGTTTTGGCGATATTTTGACAAAATATGGAAATATGGTATTCATAGGAAAATTGCCGTAGTATATATTGTGCGGCAAGCTCATTGGTTGCTTTTATGAAAGGCTAAAAGAACCGCTTTCTCAGAGAAAACGATTCTGCATGTACTTGAGTATATATTTTGCTGGAAGGCCTTGAATAAAGTAACTAATGGGCTCGCCGTATACTGTATGTTCGCTACAATCTTCATCCTCCACTTGATATTACTCTATATGACTAGACAACGGAGGGAGAAGCCCCAAAATGTAGAATCGTCAGTGGCTGGGTGGATTCCAGTTGTTTTGTCAGCAATGTACATCACACCCAATCGATAACGTGCATTAGTATATCCAGCTGCTACCCAACCAGCTGCGCCATTAGCCCCAATATTGCCAGTAGTAGGGTAAGTTGCTCCGCTGCGGACGAAGAAAGATCAGAAACACGGTTTTGTCCAAAACGGAGAATCCCTACAAAATTCGAAGATTTGCCATTCTGCTGTTGACTTTGTTATCCCGCTCATGTAATATAAAAGATATAAGGTCACAAAATAAAAATTTTAAACTAAAAGGAGAACTTATGACAAATTTAACTAAAGCTATTGCCGTGCTCGGCGTGGTCGCCGGCCTCGGTGTGGCTGCTTTGCCATTAAGCTCGTATGCTGCTGATAACACCGTGAAGTGGGCTCCATCTACGGATACCGAAAACCACGATGCTACTAAAATGGGCGGTGATGGTACTGCAAAAGATCCAATGTGGGTCCAGAATAATGTTGGTGTCCAGCTCACTATTGAAGAAGGGATCCAGATTTCCACTTCAAATGCAACCGATGAGAAAGTCCAGATGGCTCAGAAGACCGGAACTAATGAATTCTATAGCGCCGGCTTTAAGGTTAATGTTATTGCTAACAACACTGAGGGTTACCATCTTCAAATTAAAGGAAGCGCTACCGAAAATGCTACTTCTTTGACAAATGATGCTAAGGACACTATCGCTACGCTTGCTAACACCGATCCGGCCAACACAGCTGCACTTGCTCTTAACTCTGGAAAATCCGTATGGGGCTATGGCGTTGGAACAATCGCAGAGGACAGTACGATTTCTGAGGCTACCACGTTTACTGGCTTGAGCGCAAGCTTTGTAACCATTGCAGCTCATAATGAGGGGGCCACCCCAGCTGCTGGTATTGATACTCCTGTAACTTTCGGTGCACTAGTTGCTGACGATCAAGCTTCCGGTACGTATTCTGGGCAAGTTACCTTCCGTGCGACGGCTGCTGCTGAAGCAAGCCCTGATGCTGGCGCATAAAATATCGCAAGATTAGAGAATACCACCCTTCGGGGTGGTATTTTTTGTGGTTGTGCTTGCGCGGACGCTACTGTATAATTAATGGTAAAGTTAAGGAGGAAAATGCAACATATAAAACGCGTATTTTGCGCGCTAGCCGTGCTTCTAGCCATGGCTCCATCAGTTTTTAGCGGGTTTGGTGCGGTTTATGCCGACGAAGTCCCTACCTATCGCCTCGGTGTTACCCCGACCCAAGATAACTTGGGCAAAATCGAGCCAGGCAAAACTTATACTAGCACTTTCAAAGTGAAGAATACTGGACGCGAAGCTTTTCGCTATCGCATCGGATTCTCGGCTTACGCAGTCGAAGGGGATAATTATGAACCAGTTTATGATAAACCGAGTTCTTATATCGAAATTTCCGACTGGATTACGGTATCGAAAGCTACAGGTGAACTAGAATCCGGCAAAGAAGACGAAATTACTTACAAAATTAACGTTCCGGAAGATGCCCATGGTGGTTCGCAAAGCGCTGTGATTGTCGTAGAAATGCTGAACCCAGATTCTGACAAGAATTCTACCGCCGTCGAGACGGTCCAGCAGGTCGGTTATCTCGTCTTCGGTAACGTTGATGGCGACACTACTCGCACTGCGAACATTCTCGAGAACAAAATCCCTAGCTTCATCTTCGACCCCCCCATCGTCGCTACTTCGGTCGTCGAGAACACTGGTAACGTCTATACGAACGCTTCCTATACTCTCCAAGTTTTCCCGCTTTTTGGTAACGAGGAGATCTATACTACCGAAGAAAACCCTGAGCTTAAGGTGATCTTCCCGGAGACTAAGCGCTATAGCGAAGTCGCGTGGGAAGGTGCGCCAGCTCTCGGTATCTTCCGTGTGAAGCAAACCATCAAGATCTTCGATGAAGTCTCTGAGGTAGAGAAGCTAGTCTTCCTTTGCCCGCTCTGGTTCATTGCTATCATCCTCCTACTAATCTTCTTGATCATCTTCTGGATTGTCAGCCGCATTCGCGGGCGTAAGGAATAAAGACAGATACGAACAAGCGTAATAAGGGAACAGGCGGGCTTGGTGCCTGTTCCCTGATTTGCTAGAACATGATATAATGGAAGCGGAGTAAAAACAATGAAAAAACAGCAATATATCATAGTTAATCAGTCAGATTTTAGAAACTTGTCTAGCGGTTCTCAAAGGATGACCGCAGAACAGAAAAAGGATTGGCAGAAAAGAATTAAAAAAATTGTTGACAACTATGATTACCAGTCTGTCTAGCCTGCAATATTAAACAATAAATGGCTCCTCCTATCTACTGTATATGCCCAATTTATTCTATAACCCCAATTTGCCAGAAAAACTGAAAAAGTCAGGTCTAGTGATTGACACCAATGTGCTAGTCCAGGCAGCAATGTCTCCAGAATTACAAGAGCTATTGATAAGCATTCGCAAGGCGGGCTGTTTTGTTTTCACTACAAGCAATGTTCGCTCTGAGTTCTTACGCGGGGCAGCAAGCTTAGAAAACCGTAACAACCTCGAGAGGCTCTTTGGCGAGCTGGGTGTACCTCTAATCCAGGGCATCGACAGCAACATGTTCTCAAAAGAAGCCGCTAGATTTCAACTTCTACTTCATAAATTGGTACCAAAAGCTAGCATTCCAGACGAAGAACTTTTGTTTATTGCAGCAAAATATAAGGTTAGTAAAAATGACGAAACTGTCAAATTCGGCGTTAAGCTATTGAGCGGCAACCACAAGGATGTTCCGCCGGCATTGTATGAGTGTGAGGACGTAATTAGTATATATGGCAAGGGTGACGGCGGCAAGGGTGAAGTTCGTAGCCTAGCTATATACTCGATTAAGACTAGCCGCTTTAACGAAAAGATGGCTGATAATTCAGTAACCCTTGCCACAGAGATAAAATTGTAGTAAAATAGTCAAAACAAAAGGAGTTTAATACCATATGTCTAATCAATTAGTTTTGGAGAAACGCACCGAGAGCGGCCGCAAGGCGAAGGCTCTACGTGCTGCTGGCTTGATTCCGTCGGTGGTCTATGGCCTCGAAACGCCGATTCTTGCCTCTTCTACTTATAATGCAACCGAGAAAGTCTTGCTCGAAGCTGGCTATCACTCGCCGATTGAGCTCATGATCGACGGTAAGCCACAGCTCGCTATCGCTAAGGATATCGCGGTCGACCCAGTTAGTCGTCGTATTATTAACGTCGAGTTCCAAGCGGTCTCTGCCGACGAAATCGTCGAAGCGACTACTCCGATTCGTATCGCAAACTACGAGCAGTCCGAAGCTTCGAAGCTCCACTATGTCTTGCTTCAGGTTATGGAAGAGATCGACGTCAAGGCCAAACCAGCCGATCTTCCGGAAGAGTTGGTTGCCGACGGCGCCAAGCTCGCTGGTCTTGATGGTAAGTTGACGGTTGCTGATCTCCAGATGCCGAATGGCGTTGAGCTAGTTGATAAGGAGCTCAGTGAGAACACTGTTATTGCGAACGTTTACGATCCGGCTGCTGAGGCTGCTGCTCGTGAAGCTGAAGCTGAAACGCCGGCTACCGAAGCCGCCGAGGCTCCTGCCGCCGAAGCTGAAAAAGCCGAGTAAACTTGTAATATTTTGCTATATAATCTCAATATTGCTGCCACAGAGCTCCCGCTAGGGGAGCTTTTGGCTTATAAAATTCTATTCTTGCCAATATAAACATAAAAATTATTGACAATTTTGCAAATCTATGCTACAATGGCAGTAGACGATCTTTCTTGAAAAGGGAAGATAGTAGATTTTGAGGAGTTGATTGTATGTTATTCCGTAATCTGCGCCATGGATCGAACAGCCGCCGCACTGTGGGCAACCCTCACTGTATCAGTGAAAGCCTGATTATACGAGAATTCGTGGGCGGCAATGTCGGACCCAGCTACAGCGAAGCCTACCGGTTCTATATGAACGAGTTTCGCACCCATATCCCGCAGGGCGGGTTCTGCTTGGTCTGCGGCTTTACTCTGATCGCGACTGCGGTTCGGGTATTTGCCGCGCTAAAAACTCAGAACGGTTTCTTCCATGATACCACAGGTGCGAGTATTACTGCCTTCTTGGCCGCCATGTGCCTGCTTTGCGGATATGGCTGGCTGATGCCGCGCCGGGAAGCTCACCGCTTCGCACGCTACGCCTGCGGTCAGACCGACAACGTTCGAACTGCCTACGCTCGGGCGGTGCAAAACGGCATCTGTGCCGACATCTAAGACCTAACTATCGTAGGTGATTCGTCGCGCAATTTAACTTGCGCAATCAGAGTCCAACAACCATAGTAAGCAACTTCTTTCGCAAATGGCGCCGGGTAACTGGCGCCATTTTAGCCTTATAAACCTCCCGCCCTGGCTAGAATATATACTTAAGGCTAGAAAAGTAAAAACGGCCGCAACAGAACGTTGCGGCCGGGCATGAAAGGTGCTGCGTTGTGCTGGTGGTTAAATCTAGGCATGGTTATTCAGTGAGGCGGGTTAAACTACGCTGGGGAACTGCCGTTGCACCAAATCGATGATGTCACGGCGGAGCGCGTCAATGTCGTCCGGGCTGTAGGCGGGCTTTCCGTTCATGATTTGCGTGATCGCATCTGTGGTACTCTGAGGCGTGCCGTGCGGCGACTCCAAGTAGGAAACCAGCTCGCGGCACTCGCCACAGGCGTCCTGCAGATCATCCGTCGCCTCAAAATATCCGATTAGTTCGTTAGGGGTCTTCTCGTACCCGTCCATGGCGCCGGACTGGAAAATCTCGTCAATATTGCTCAAAATCCGTTTCAGTTTGTCTTGAGGAATGTCTTCCTGGCGGCGACAGTGCTGGACGGCGAGCCTCTCATGAAGAGTGTTGACACCTTTTCCCATTTCACAATCGTTCCTTTCTGTCAAAAATCGCCAAAAGGCGTGCGACGCATAGAAATGCATACCTTTTCATTGTAGCACAGATTCACAATTTTGTCAATAAGTAATACATATTTTTGCCAGCTAGGACTAGCTTAACCTTCTCCATCCTCCCTTGATTACTCTCTATGGCTAGACAACGGAGGGAGTAACCACGTTGAACAGAATATGAGGTGCTAGATATGATTCTTTCTTCAAGGACAAATCGCCCGGCCCGACCCGTTCCTAGTGCATTGCCACCCCAGTACTCACCATCCCAACCTGGCAGATGATAAGTATGATCATTATCGAATATCCCGCTGCGGACGACATACTTTTCTTCGTCCGCAGCGGGTATCCAAATCATTGGTCCGGAGTTTTTCGAGAAGGTGGTAGTTATAATTATTCTTGGGCAGGTCAAGCAAAAAACGATAGCTCGGACTATTCTTTATGTTTAGGTATATGGCCGTCTGTAAGCAATACTAACTATGAGGCGTATAGATATTTCGCACCTTCCCTCCGTTGTCTAGCCATAGAGTAATCAAGGGAGGATGAAGAAGAAAAAGAAGCTGGCTTTCTGATTTTTCTAAAGGTGGGTCTACTATTCTCTACGAGAGGATCCGGACTTACGAGCGCCGATTCAAACATCTGAGAGAAAAGATAATCTTGCTATCTTTTCCGAAGATGAGCAGAATCGGGAAGCTCCAAAGGAGCCGATGGTTAAGCGCGCCATACCCGCAACGGCGGGCTATGGCGACGCGGGCCGAGAAAAGAGCCATTAACAAACTACTGGACTAGGAACGAATATTATCTTTCCATCATTTATGTTATAATATTCTCATGAATCCCCAGATTTATCTTGATCATGCCGCCGCTACTCCGGTTAGCCCGAAAGCACTCGCCGCGATGCAGCCTTATTTTTCTGAGCTCTTTTATAACCCTTCCGCCCCTTATCTTCCAGCTAAGCGAGTGCGCGAGGCTTATGAGATGGCGAAGGACACGATTGCGCACGTAATTGGCGCGAAGGGGGTTGATCTAGTGATTACCTCTGGAGCAACCGAATCTATTAACCTAGCGTTCACGTCTTGTCGGGGTAAAGTCCTTACTTTGCCGATTGAGCACGCGGCGGTGCTAGAAGCTGCTAAATTGCATGATTACGACTTGATTAAGGTGAATCGCACTGGGCTGATTGATCTAGCGGATTTTCGGCAAAAACTTACGCCAGATGTTGAACTAGTCTCGGTTTCGTTGGCAAATAATGAGCTTGGCACGATTCAGCCGCTCGCCGAAATTGCCGAAATCATCCGCGCCGAACGTCAAAGCCGCCTCGGAAATGACAATTCTACGCCTCTATATTTTCATTCCGACGCTTCGCAAGCTCTTAATTTGCTGGATATTAACGTCGCGCGCTTAGGCGTAGACCTTTTAACGCTTAACGCCGCTAAATGTGGCGGACCGAAAGGAGTCGGAGCACTCTATTTGGCGCATGGTGTTAAGTTATCTCCGGTTGCGGTTGGTGGTGGTCAGGAGCGTGGCTTACGTAGTGGTACTGAGAATGTCCCCGGCGTAATCGGCTTTGCGACGGCAGCTTCCGAGGCGAAAGCACATCTCGCTGGTAGCCGCAAAAAATATCAAGAAATGGCAAAAGTCTTACGTGCTGAGTTGGCTAATCTTGCAGAATCTAGCCATTTTCCGGCGCCAGTTTTCCTTGGTAATCCAAAGCATCAGCTAGCGAATTTTGCCCCGGTATGCTTTCCGGGTCTAGACGCAGAGCGTCTGATCTATAAGCTCGAACAGCAGGGAATTTACTTGTCGACTGGTGCCGCTTGTGCTGCAAATAAGGGCAACAAATCGCATGTGTTGGCGGCGATCGGTCTTTCTGATCCGGAAATCGCCGGCTCGCTTCGGATATCGCTTGGCAGTACGAATACGCTTGAACAAATCAAGCGAGCCGCTCTTGCTATCCGTGAAGCGGTCGAGCAAGAATATCGTCGTCTAGCGAAAGCTACTTTGTAAGATAAAGGCCTACGAAAATCTTAATCACGAAACTCTCAATACCGGCAGTTTTCTAGCTAAAAAACGAAAATATGCTATAATATAGGCATGAAAAAGCGCGTTTTTCTCGGTATGTCTGGCGGAGTCGACTCGAGCATGTCGGCGGTCTTGCTAAAAGAGCAAGGCTATGATGTTACTGGGATTTATATGAAAAATTGGTCTCAGGACCTCCCCGGCATGAAGTGCCCTTGGGCGGAGGATCTCGCCGATGCAAAACGCGTTGCGGTGCAGCTCGACCTCGACTTCGAAGTCTGGGATTTTGAAGCTGACTATAAGCAGAAAGTCGTCGATTATATGTTGGCTGAGTTTCAAAAGGGGCGTACGCCGAACCCGGATGTGATTTGTAATGAACTGATCAAGTTTAAGCTGTTCTACGACCAGGCGATCGCTCGTGGTGCCGATTATATCGCAACTGGCCATTATGCTCGCACCCGTAACGACGGGCTACGAAAACGCCGTGTCTCTGGTGAGGACATAGCCCCAACTCATCTACTACGCGCTCGAGACAAGAACAAGGACCAAACCTACTTCCTCTATCGCATGAGCGATGCTGCTACGGCACGAACTATCTTTCCGGTCGGAGATCTGACGAAGCCTGAAGTGAAGCGGCTTGCTGCCCAGCATGGTCTTGACGTTGCGACGAAGAAAGAATCTATGGGTGTGTGCTTTGTTGGTGAGGTGGGTATGAAAGACTTTTTGCGCGAATATCTTGATGCTAAACCCGGCGAAATTCGCGAAGCGGAGACTGGCGCTGTACTCGGTTATCATGACGGAGCAATTTTCTATACCGTAGGGCAGCGTCACGGTCTTTATCTTGGCGGTGGTTTGCCTTATTATGTCGTACGTAAAGACCTGGCTCGGAACATTGTCTATGTTTCAAAAAATCTTAATGCTGAAGATCTCTGGGCGACCGAGTTGCGACTAGAGGATTTGCATTTGCGAAATGGCTTAACGACCGAAGATTTAGTAAAAATACCCAACCTCCAGGTGCGCCTGCGTCACCGCGCTCCATTGATTAATGTGAATGCTGAAGTAGTATCTTCTTTGAGGGGACCCAGAGTTACGACGCGCTCCGAGAAGGAGGGTACGGTCTTAGCAGAGGGGCTAGTTATAAAGTTCGGTGGTGCCGTGAAACGTCCGGCGGCCGGTCAATCCGCCGTCCTCTACTCTGGCGAAGTCTGTCTGGGCGGCGGAATCGTTGCGGAATAGAAGACGAGCTATGCTCTGCCCGACCCCATCATGGCCGACGCCGTCCGACGTTCTGGGTTTCTGCGAACGCCTGGCGAACGCAGAGTAGCCATATGAGGCATCAAACCTTCTCAAAACAACACAAAGGCTCCGCAAGGGGTCTTACCTTTTGTAAAAAATGGCCGCTCCATATAGGGGCGGCCGTAGTTAAAGCGGAAGGGAATCAGTACCGCAGCACGGAACATAGCTTGTAGCCGGCAGCTTCCAGTCGCTTGCGCCCACCCAGCTCGGTCAGCTCGATCAGGGTCGCAATCTCCAGCACGGTGCCACCCTGATCCTCAATCATCTTGGCCGTGGCCTCCAGCGTACCGCCGGTCGCGATCAGGTCGTCGACGATGATA
Source organism: uncultured Candidatus Saccharibacteria bacterium (assembly GCA_948944455.1). Taxonomy (GTDB): domain Bacteria; phylum Patescibacteriota; class Saccharimonadia; order Saccharimonadales; family Saccharimonadaceae; genus Nanosyncoccus. The sequence goes on from CARBES010000001.1 coordinate 27,649, forward strand.
ACGCGGTCGCCTTGCTTGATCAGACCATTCTGAAGCTCCAGGGTATCGTTGCCGTACTCATTACCGTAGTTCACGGTAGAGGTGGAACCAGGCGTCCGACCGGGCTTACGCACTGGGACGAACCCCAGGTTGTTGTAACTGGCGATCGCCGGGCCAAACAGAAAACCGCGCGCTTCCGTGCTCACGATCAGGTCGGCTTCGTCCTCGGCGCTATAGCTTCGACCCAGTCCTTCGTCGATCAGCACGACCAGGTCATCCATGGCTTCGCCAAAGGCATTACTATCTGCCAGCAACGGCAGAATATCATAGAACCTCTTGACGCCCTTAAACTCGCAAATGCGAATCCTCTCCGCCCAGTTAGGTCTCTTTGTGCCAGTATGATTACTCATACATCTTCACATCCCTTCAAAGTTACTCTCCCTCGCTAGACTATAGCAAAATACCACTAGTAGACCTTAGCGAGAGGGCATTATCATATTAGCATGTATCTTCTTTTTTGTCAATGACGTAAGCATTTCGAGTAAGGTTGAGTCTCGCGAAGACAAAAAATGGGCCCCAAAATGGGGCCCTGGTGTCACCTACTTTCTAAGAAAGGTTTTGTCTAGTTGATTTGTACCTGGCTATACAACTAAATGCTAATCTTATAGCGTTAGGTTGAGCCCTAAACGGGCAACGCGTCGTCGCTGGGGGCAGGAATCGTCATGTCGACGGTGAAACCGTCCAGCTGAGCGATCAGATCATCGTAATCCGCCGGAGCCAAGTCTTTCAGCTCGGTGTAGATTGCTGACAATTCGTCGGCGCTATAGAGCCGAGCCAACGCGTCGGCCCCCTCCTCGCCATATTCGGCCGCCAGCCGGCTAGCCAAGTCGAGGAAACGGTAGTACCGCATGCTGATGCCGCAAGGGATATTTATGTTGCTTACCCAAAGGCTACCGTCCGAATCGTAATATGTCGGGCAAACCCTGTTTGCGATGAAGACGATCTTTGTGACGTCTGCCAGCTTGATGGACGCGTGGAACGCGCCGTTGTGATAGCCGTCGGAGACGGTCTCGAAGCGAACCTGCTCTGCCAGCCAGTTACGCTGCTCGCTGATCACGGGGTCCTCATCGGTGCCGACAGGGGCGTCGGGCCTAATGAGCGTGGACTCCGTTGTCTCGGGTCTGAGCAGGAAATCATCCGGCGCCTCGGCGGCGGATGCGGTGCAGGCCAGAGCCATAGTCATCAGGGCCATCAGGATCATGCTGGTAAGGAACTTTTTCATGTTTTCAACCTCGCCTTTCTTCGAACAATGGTGGAAGGAACAAGGCTCAGCGGTATTAACCGCCGCACCTGCTTTCATTGTAGCACACAAATTAAAAAATGTCAATACTATTTATGGCTTTTGTATATAAAATCAACTCCCATTCCATAAAACTAGGTAAATATAGCACTATAGCGGCATTACTCGGGCTAGTCTTTCTCTATACAGCGGTATTTATATGCTATAATATCTCTATGAACGCAAACGAAATTCGCCAAAAATTCTTAGATTTTCAAGTTAAGCATGGACATAAAGTCATTCCGCCGGCGCCGCTCGTACTCGAGAACGACCCGACGACGCTTTTTACCGGCTCGGGTATGCAGCCGCTTTTGCCATATCTGCTAGGTCAGCCACATCCGGAAGGCACGCGTCTGACCGATTCTCAGCCTTCGATGCGTCTTCAGGATATTGAAGACGTGGGCGATCCGCGTCACACTACAGTCTTCGAAATGCTGGGTAACTGGTCGTTAGGCGATTATTTTAAGAAAGAGCAGATTGAGAATTATTTTGAGTTTTTGACTAAAGAAATCGGTCTCGACCCGGAGCGAATTTACGTTACTTGTTTTATTGGCAATGAGAAATATGGTATCCCGAAAGATACCGAGGCGGCCGAAATCTGGCAGGAAGTCTTCAAAAAGGCTGGCGTTGAGGCAAAAATTGCTGAAATCGGTTCGGCCAAGGTTGGCGACGAACGTGGAATTAAACCTGGTGAGCGTATTTTCTTCTACGATGACAAAGAGAACTGGTGGAGCCGTGGCGGCGGCATCGAGACGACCCCGCTAGGTGATCCGTGTGGTCCGGACTCGGAGGTTTTCTACGATTTCGGTGAAGACAAACAAGATGTTGAAAAATATGGTAAATCACATCCGGCTTCGGACGGTGCGCGCTTCATGGAAATTGGTAACCAAGTCTTTATGCAGTATAAGCGCAATGAGGATGGAACCTTTACTGAGCTTGAGCACAAAAATGTTGACTTTGGTGGCGGATTAGAGCGCCTTGCGGCGGCGGCAATGGGGAGCTTCGATGTCTTTAAAATTTCGCTGATGGCGCCAATTATCGAGAAGCTTGAGGAGCTCTCGCACAAAAAATATGATAATAATACCGACGAAATGCGGATTATTGCTGACCATTTGCGCGGAGCCTATCTGCTTGCGGCGCAGGGCCTTGTTCCTTCGAACAAGGCGCAGGGCTACGCCCTGCGACGGCTCGTTCGACGAGCCGTCCTGCGCGCGCTTGATCTTGGTATTGGCCAAGAATTTCTTGCTGAGATTATTCCAGTAATCGCCGAGAATTATACTGAGCTTTCGGATGATATTCTACCGAACCGCAAAAACGTGCTCGAAGTCCTCACTCAGGAGGAAAACGCCTTCCGTAAGACCATCACTAAAGGTGTCAAAGAGCTGCAGAAAATGGCTAAAGAAGATAAAACTATTGATGGTAGGGAACTCTTCAAGCTTCAGGATACCTACGGCTTCCCGCTTGAGCTTAGTGTTGAAGAGGTTTATAAGATGGGGCTTGATCTCTCGAAAAACTATCGAGACGAATTTGAAGCGGCCCTAAATGAGCAACGTGAGCGTAGCAAAACTGCTTCAAAGGGCATGTTCAAGGGCGGCCTCTCCGACACCAGTGACCAGACCGTGAAATACCACACTGCTTGCCATCTTCTTCTTGCTGCCTTACAACAGGAGATTGACTCATCAATCGAACAGAAGGGTTCCAATCTTACTCCAGAGCGTTTGCGATTTGATTTTAATATTGATCACAAACTGACGCCGGAAGAACTTGCTAAGGTCGAGGCGCGTGTTAACCAGTGGATCGAGGCCGACTTACCAGTAGTTTATGCCGAATACGATAAAGATTATGCTTTTGATGATTTGCGTGCACATGGTAGTTTCCGTGACCGCTATCCAGACCGAGTGACGGTTTATGCGATTGGTCGGGGCGGCGATACGCCAGAAGAATTGAAAGAAGTTATCTCGATGGAAATTTGTGGCGGTCCGCACGTCGAGCATACCGGCGTCCTCGGAAAGTTCAAAATCACGAAAGAGGAATCATCGTCCGCTGGTGTACGCCGAGTAAAGGCAGTGCTAGAATAGCCGACACTAATTTAAGCAGTTCTTATCGCCTATATTTTGGCAATTTCGCATCATTCTTATGCTAAAATAAGAAGATAATGGGTGGTCAGGTCAAAAAGTCAGAGCGTATAAAATCGACCAAGACGTCGAAGTTGGCTGCTATGGGTCGAAAATCTCACAAAAATGGTAAGATACTAGAGGACACTAAGAGCCCAAAGACTGCTGTTCTGGCTGAAAAGCCCCACAAATCGAGAAATCAGGGTGAAGCCTATCAAGACTGGAATAACCCAGTGGTAGCATACTTTGCGAAGCACCCACGTTTCCATAAAAAACGCCCCAAGCCATCGCGGCAGGTTCGGCTCGAGCGTCAAATTCTGGCGATGTTGGCATTCTTTAGTATTTCAGTCGGACTTTGGGAGAATTTTCGCCAACTGTGGCTCCAGGGAAACGGTTTCTCGGCGACCGATGTTGGGAATATTATCGGTCTCGGTACGATCGCGAGCGCGGTCGCGCTAATCTTGGTCGGAAAATACATCAAAATGTCACGTATCAAGAAATTTACGACCTTGATGATGGTGGTGCGCTGCGTGAGTTTACTCTTGATGGCGTTTATTAACGGGTCTGGCTGGCGCTGGCTGATTGTCGCTTTTTCAGTCTTTGATGTGGCGAATAGCGCCGTAATTATTATTAGTGTCTATCCGTTGCTCACGACCGTCGTGAAAAGCAACTCTGCTTATAGTCGACGCAAGTTGGTTGAATACCTTTTTCGCGACGTTGGTATCATGATTGGTGGGGTTTTTATTGGTCAACAGATCGGTGGCTTAATTATCGACTATAATACTTGTTTATATATTTCGATTGCATTTCTCGTCGTAGCAAGCATTATCATTTATCGGCTTGATCTAAAAATGACCGAAAAAGCGCCTGACGATGCAAAATTTTCAGCTTTGCATTATATTACGCATAATAAGCTTCAACGCGGCTATATGGTCTATACTTTTCTGGCTGGCACAGCCTATAATACTGCGATTGCGCTTAAAATGCTAATGTTGACTGATGCGTTTGATTTTTCGCCAGGTATCGCCACAAATTATCTGCTAGTGGTTGGTCTATGTGCGGATTTTATAGGTATTCTCGCCCTAAAGTACTTTACCCCGAAGAGCGACTTTTTGGCGATGTTTCTTAAGTTTGGTGTGCGCGGGATCATTCTTATTATTGCCTTCTTTGCTGACAACAACTTCATCAGTTTTTTGGCACTGACTTGGGTTTTGCTTAGTTCGACTGCTTACGAAAACGTTAGCGACGGCTACTACATTAATGCCGTTGATAACCGCCATCAGCTGAAATACAACACTTTGCGCTATGTCGTGCACCATCTCGGGATTGCCCTAGGTACCTTTATTTGTGGACAAATGTTTCAATTTGGTCCAGGGCCAATCTTTGGTGTTTCAGCTTTGTTAATCGTCTTCCAGCTAATTGCGGCTTTTTATCTCATTCGCTTGCGCCGCAGCTTGGCGAAAAAACGTCCTGCGAAAAATCGTGACTAGCTCAGTTTTGCCTTAGGCGATAGGATGTGATAAAATGAAAGTATTATGAGTAAAATAGATGATATTGTAAGCTTATGTAAACGTCGTGGATTTATTTTCCAAGGATCCGATGTCTATGGTGGTATGGCCGGAACTTGGGATTTTGGTCCGCTTGGTGTGCTCTTGAAGCGGAATATCATGAATATCTGGTGGAATTATTGGGTAGATCAGCGCGACGATATGTATGGCGTCGATGCTGCCATTATTATGAATCCGCGCACTTGGGAGGCTTCAGGACATGTGGCGACTTTTGCCGACCCATTGATTGAGTGTAAAGAGTGCCACGGTCGTTTTCGAGCGGATAAACTTGTCGAGGGGGCGACCGAGAGTATTACGACGGACGAATTCCTTGCTGCGAAGGTAAAATGTCCGACTTGTGGTAAGATGAACTGGGATGAAATCAAGAAATTCAACATGATGTTCCAGACGCATGTTGGCCCAGTTGCAGATGATAACAGTATCGCATATCTTCGGCCAGAAACCGCGCAGGGTATCTTTACGAACTTTAAGAATGTTGTCGATACTATTTACCCAAGTCTACCGTTTGGGATTGCTCAACAGGGGAAGGCTTTCCGTAATGAAATTTCGCCACGCGATTTTATTTTGCGCGATCGCGAATGTAGCCAAATGGAAATTGAATACTTCGTTAAACCAAGTGAATGGGAAGAGATCTTTGAGAAACTTCGCGCCGAGCAACACGACTTTCTCGAAAACGTGATAGGATTGCCAGCGGCGATGGTTCACGACTTCGAAGTGCCAGCAGAGGATCGTGCGCACTATTCCAAGCGTACGATTGATATTATGTTTGACTATCCCAACGGTCGGGAAGAGTTGATGGGGTTAGCCTATCGTACGGATTTTGATCTCTCGAACATCCAAAAAGCGAGTGGTAAGAGTATGGAATATCGCGATAAAGTAACTGGCGAGAGTTTTGTGCCGCACGTTATTGAGCCGTCGATTGGAGTAGAGCGCTTGGTTATGGCTGTACTTAGCGCGGCTTATCGCGAAGAAGAGCTTGAAGACGGAGATAAACGCACAGTCCTATCTTTACCAGAGACTCTTGCGCCGTATAAGTTCTGCGTTAGTCCGCTTTTGAAGAATAAGCCAGAATTGGTTACGAAAGCAAAGGAAGTTTACGCATTATTAAAACAGAAATATACTTTTGTCACTTGGGACGATTCTGGGAATATCGGTAAACGTTATCGTAAGCAAGACGAAATCGGTACCCCGAAATGCGTTGTAGTGGATTTCGATAGTCTCGAGAATGATGATGTGACCGTGCGCGATCGCGATACTACTGAGCAAATTCGCGTTAAGATTAGTGATCTATAAATTATAACGGTAGTTAGAGCGGGTAAGACCAAGAGTTTTGCCCGCTTTTTGTGCTTTCCATTCAAAGATAGAGGTGCTACAATGGAACAATGGAGGCGATTTTACAGGGTTTGAACCCAGCACAAAAGGAAGCGGTCGAGACTCTGGAGGGTCCGGTACTAGTTCTGGCTGGAGCAGGCTCAGGGAAGACGAAGGTCCTCACCCATCGCATCGCTAATCTTATTGCGCATGGCGTGCGCCCAGACCAAATCCTTGCCGTGACTTTTACAAACAAGGCCGCAAAAGAAATGCGCGTGCGCTTATGGAATCTCTTGCAACGACAGCGTGAAGATGCAACCGGTCGACGCGACCTGCTTGAGGCTACGGAAAATGCCGCTCAGGCGATCGGCGAGGCTCCGAATGGCTCGTTTATGCGCTATATGGGGACTTTTCATGGAATTTGTGTACGGATTCTTCATATAGAATATTTGGCGGCTGGAATTGATCGAAACTTTACAATTTATGACTCTGAGGACCAGCTCACCCTTATTCGTCGTATTATGCGCGAAATGAATGTTGCGAACGATAAGACGTTGACGCCAAAAAATGCGCACGGTATGATTAGTCATTACCAAAATCTCGGTATGAGTCCAGCCGATGCTCGCCGTGAAGCCTATTATCCGAACCAGAAACGCGCGGCGGAGATTTATGAACGCTATGAACAAGAAAAGGCCGCTGCCGATGCGCTAGATTTTGACGATCTCTTGACGAAGACGGCTGATATGTTTGAGAAAAATCCAGAAATTCGCGCGAAATGGCAGAAACGCTTCCGCCATATTCTGATTGACGAATATCAGGATACCAACGTCGTTCAGTATAAACTAATCAAGAGTTTGGTTAATGACGAGCGAAACATCTGCGTAGTTGGGGACGACTGGCAGTCGATTTACTCTTGGCGTGGGGCGGATTTCACCAATATCCTGAACTTTGAACGGGATTTCCCGGGTGCAAAAGTTGTGAAATTGGAGCAGAATTATCGTAGCACTGGTAATATTCTCGCCGCTTCGCAAAAAATCATCAATCAAAACAAAACCCGCACCAGCAAGACTCTTTTCACCGAAGCTGGCCAGGGCGACCCAATTACGATTGAGGGTCTTATGGACGAAACTGGCGAGGCAAACTACGTTGCGCGAATGATTACGAAATTCCGGACTGCTCAACAGTATAAGAGCTATAGTGACTTTGCGGTTCTTTATCGTACTAATGCGCAGTCGTATGCTTTCGAGAAGGCCTTTATGACGGCACGTATCCCTTATAAGATCATTGGTGGCGTGCGCTTCTATGACCGGAAAGAAGTGAAGGATGTACTGGCGATTCTAAAACTAATCGTGAACCCGAACGATCGTGTTAGCTTGGAACGGGTGGTAAAAAATGTTTTATCTGGTGTTGGTCCGGCTTCACTCGAGAAGTTGTTTGGTTATCTAACTGAACACCCAGAAGAAAATTTGGCTCATCTTGATGGTCTACTCGGTACCAGCCTTTTGCCACCGCGCGCGCGTAATAGCCTTGCGCGGGTATCGAACTTTCTCAAGGATATGCGTAACGCTGAAGGGGACGACGACGGGGTACCGGGGTTAGTGCGCGAGATAGCAGAAAACGGACCCGGTACCGTAACAGCGATTCCTGCGGTCGAGATTATCGAGAAAATTGTCAAGTACTTTGATTTTGCAACTCTGCTGCGAAGCGATACTCCAGACGGTGAGGAAAGAATGGGGAACCTTGAAGTGCTCGCCTCGAACGCCAGCGTATATGAAACGCTTGAGGATTTTTTGGCCGATGCGGCGTTGCTTAGCTCGGCCGACGAAAGTGCGGGCGATAATGTGGTCTCGCTAATGACTTTACATGCAGCTAAAGGCCTCGAATTTCCGGTGGTTTTCATGGTGGGGATGGAAGACGGGCTGTTTCCAAGTAGTCGAGCGGATAATTCTGAGGAAGAGCTCGAAGAAGAACGTCGGCTCGCCTATGTTGGTATGACGCGCGCGATGAAAGATCTTTTCTTGACCTTTGCGGGGTCGCGCTATGCTTTTGGCGGGCGGACCTATAATGCGCCTTCGCGCTTCCTCCTAGAACTAGGATATAATCCGTATGGTTCAGGCGCGTTTGGTGAATCTGGTGTTTACGAAGTAGGTATAAGCGAACCTGGAGCAAGCTTTGGTATTCTTGGTGGAGACCCGGACGGGGAATTTGGTGGGTCGATACCTAACAGTGCGACTAAAGATGACGCTGATTTTGGTGGGTTTAGTGACGATTTTGACCCATTCCCGGATGATGTGCCAGTTTACGAAGGCTAGATTGACTTTTTTGCCAATCTGTGCTACAATGAAAAGATGGGGTCTACCCCTAGAATATTACGAAGTTGATAGGTTCTTTCTTGTCAGATTTCGTAGGCGGCGTTATTACTATCGGGCTAGATAGTCGTAATGCTGTCTATGATAAGACGGCAAAAATTCGTCAAAAGGAGAGAACGCAATGTACCGAAGACCTAGTTTAGCTGAAGCTCGCTACACCCTTGGGGACTCCTCTATATGGGAGGAAAACGGAGTTTTCTGGAGGGAGTTTTCTAGGGACCTCAGAATTTCCTTTCCTACCTCTATTCCGCTTGATCAGGACCATAATCTGGTCTGGCCGAGCCATACGCTAGATAGTCAGACCGAACCGAAGCTTAGCGAATATCTAAAGCTATATCCCGGTGCAGAAACAGTCATAGTGACCTCTGGCAGCTTTGATGGACAGAATTTCCATCTAACAACTCCGCGCGACTGTGAGCATGTGATGCTTCGCGTGACGCTGATTAGTAGCATTATCAGCGCGTACCAAACCTTGGATGGCGAGTTCGCTCAGCGGTATGGTGCGCTCTGGTATTACGCCGATCCGGGCGGCTATGAGCTCGACAAATTCTACAATGCGACCGATTTCTGGATTCTGCCAACTCCAGAGGCATTGCGTCCGATGCTTAATCAGCAGGCTGATAAATTCTCTGAAGATATGCGCGCGGCTGATGAAATTTGGAGTAACTATGCTCGCAATAAGCACGAAATCCGTCACCAGATCGAAGCGGAAATTTCGCCCTTTCTGGAATCTGGAGAATGGGGTTGGTTCCCGCACGAGGATGAGGCTACGCTCTACTATTTGGGGGCCGACGGCGATGGTGAGGTTCTGGAGCTAATGTACACGGATGCGGCCTTATCGAGAATCAGGCACCTGGTTCAGGTTGCCAAGAAGCCATAAGATCACTGACCTATCAACCGTATACCCCCGGCTTTGGCCGGGGGTAACTTCGAGGAATTTTCAGTTTTAATATAGTTGTGCTATAATATAAAGTAGGAATGATGAAATTGCATTTCCGTTTTCGAGATTTTTGCTGTGCCGCGCTGTTGGCAGTGCTGGGTTTCTTTTTGACGCTTAGTTGCCTGAATGGCTTGATGAGCCTGCACGGTGATGTTTACGCCGAAGACGAATCTAGCTCGGTTAATCTTGATGATGATGCAGAACATTTTGTAACGATTTACGACCAAGGTTCAATCCGGACTGTAAAAACCGTTCGAGCGACAGTAGCAGAAGTGCTTGAGCGTTCGGATATCGTTTTGGCTGAAACTGATATCGTCAATCCGAGCCTTGAAACAGAGATTACCAGTGATTACAATATTAATATCTATCGCGCGCGCCCGGCTATCGTGATTGATGGGGCATTGCGACGGTACGTTATGACGGCGAGTTTCGACCCGAAGCAAATCGCGATTGAGGCTGGCCTGACGGTTTATGATGGCGACGAAGTAAAACCAGAAGTGAATCAAAACTTTCTTGAAACTGGTGCTGCCTCAACTTACCGAATTGAGCGAAACGGGGGCCGCCAGCTAACAGTTGAAGAGGTTTTGCCGTATACGACCGAAACGCGCTATGATTATACTCGGCCAAAGGGCGAAACTACTCTAGAACAGGCCGGAGAGGATGGCCGTCGAGTTAGTGTTTATCAAATCCAATTTGAAGATAACGTAGAAGTTTCGCGCGAGCTAATTTCCGAGAACGTCGTGGTTGAACCGGTGTCAGAGATTATCGTAGTCGGCGCAAAGCTTTCAATTCCGCCCGAACGTGAACGGTGTGCGAATTGGGTGCGCGAAGCCGGCGTCGCCGAAGAAAATATCGAAGTGGCACTAGAACTAATTTATCGCGAATCGAGCTGTCGCGTTGACGCTACGAATGCTTCGTCGGGAGCTTATGGTATTCCGCAATCGTTGCCTGGAAACAAGATGGCTGCCTTTGGTGATGACTGGCAGACTAATCCGATCACGCAGATCCGTTGGATGGAACATTATGTCACTAATCGTTACGGTGGTTGGCATCAGGCAATGAACTGGTGGTGGGAGCATGGATGGTATTAAAGAACAAGAAGTCTCTTGGCCAGCATTGGCTTAAAAACCGTGCAGTCCTCGATGAAATTGCTGATCTAGCGCTTACCTCAGACGTAGACCTTTGCTTAGAGATTGGCCCTGGTCTTGGTACGCTTACTTCTAGTCTACTTAAGCGTTTTGAAAAAGTTATAGCGATTGAATATGATGATGACTTAGCGCGTAAGCTTCCGGGATCCTTTCCTGGTAAAAATCTTGACGTAGTAAACGAGGATATTTTGCGGGCAGAGATTGGTAATTTGGCTGGTGGTCAGTCCTACGCTGTGGCGGGGAATATCCCATACTATATTACTTCACCAATCATCCGCAAGTTGCTAGAAACTCAGCCGACCGCAAGAAAAATCGTACTTCTAATTCAAAAGGAAGTGGCTGAGCGTCTAGCGGCGGAACCAGGGGACTATAATTTGCTTGCCCTTTTTACGCAAAATCTTGCTGAGGTTGAACTGGGTCCGGTCGTAAAGGCAGAAGAGTTTACCCCTCCGCCAAAAGTCGATAGCCAAGTAGTTGTTTTGACGCCGCTAGCCGAACCGCAAGTCGATCTGAAGTGTCTCGAACTAGCGAAGCGTGGTTTCTCGAGTCCGCGCAAAAAGTTAGCCGCCAATTTGTCAGGAGGGCAACGGTCGAAAGCTGATTGGCAAGAAATCTTACGCCAGAATAGTATTAATCCAGATGCTCGTGCCGAGGATCTTAGTCTTTGGGATTGGGAGACACTAAGCAGCATCTAGCTTAACCTTCTCCATCCTCCCTTGATTACTCTATATGGCTAGACAACGGAGGGAGAAACCATAGTGACGAGCATTATATGAGCTAGGTTCTGTTTTATCCTTATTGACATCTAGATGCCGGACTAGAAGAACTTGACTAGAAACATACCCCTGTCTGCTCCAATATTCACCATAACTTCCTGTATTCCATAAGGCATACAACCACAGTCCGTCCTTACTTTGGGTCTTTATCATAAAGGTGGCTCCGCTGCGGACGAAGATGTTGGCAGTCTATTAGCGTTGGTTCATATTCTTCGTCCGCAGCGGGTATGCAGGATTTGCAGAAGATTACCAGGCTACCTCTGGAACAGCCACTATCGTATGGGAAAAAGATGCCAACATAGTAACTATGGCTTACTATCTGTATTTTAACCTATCGTTCGTAGCCAGCCATGCTAATAGCCGAAGTTCTGGCTTCTCCCTCCGTTGTCTAGCCATAGAGTAATATCAAGGGAGGATGAAGAAATAAGGAAAAAGCGGAAAGACAATTTATACTTTAAGGTAAGTTCTTATCTTGAAGCGTGACTTATAGGGAGTTTTCCTTATCGCTCGCACCATATCTGTGCTATAATTAATGTATTATGTCGAAAACTTATCTATGTACAGCAATCCCTTATGTCAACGGTAACCCGCATATTGGTCATGCTATGGACTATCTACTAGCCGATGTCTATGCTCGATTTTGCCGCATGATGGGCGATGAAGTACGGTTCCAGGTTGGCACCGATGAGCATGGCAATAAAGTTTTTAGCACCGCTCAAAAGAATGGTGTTTCGGTTGACGATTATGTTCAAATGAATTCGGATAAATTCCACAAGTTTATTAAACAACTTGATATTTCTTATACGGACTTTATTCGTACTACTGATCCGGAACATGTTCGTCGTTGCCAGGAGATTTGGAAAAGGTTGGAGAACCATATTTACTCGGCTGAGTATGAAGGTTGGTATTGTGAAGGTTGTGAACGTTTTGTGACGGCGAAAGAATGTGAAGAGAACCACGGCGTTTGCCCCGATCATCAAAAACCGTACCAACAGCTTTCGGAACGAAATTATTATCTTCGCATTGCTGACTTTAAGGATAAAATTCGCGACCAGATTGAGAAAGATACAATGCAAATTTTGCCCGAGTTTCGTAAGCAGGAAGTTTTGCAACTTCTCGCTGATGCGCCGGATATTTCGATTTCGCGCCCGCGCGGTCAGCTTTCTTGGGGTGTTCCGGTGCCGGGCGATGATGATCAGATCATGTACGTCTGGATCGATGCGCTTTCTAACTATATCACGGTATTGGGCTATCCCGACCAAGATATCTCAACCTATTGGCCTGCGCAGGCACAGTTTATTGGCAAAGATATCTTGCGGTTCCATGCAATCACTTGGCCAGCGATTTTGCTCGGTCTTGGCTTGCTTCTGCCGAAGCATTTGGTAACTCATGGTTATATTCTCGCGGATGGCCAGAAGATGAGCAAGAGTATTGGTAACGTTGTTGATCCGATTGAGGTTCTTGATAAGCATGGACTAGATGCCTTTCGCTACTATTTCCTACGACACGTGGACACTTTTACCGACGCAGATTTTACTTGGGAAAAATTTGAGAATGCCTACAATAATGAGCTGGCGAATGATCTTGGCAACCTTGTTCAGCGCCTCGCTACGCTCTGCAAAAAGAATGGCATACGCGGTGCCATAAACCCGACCGGCGAAGATAAGAAATATATCAAGCTAATGCAGAATTTCGAATTTTCCAGAGCTTTCGATTACGCCTGGACAAAGGTACAAGCTCTGAATAAGTCTATTGATAAACAAAAACCTTGGGAACTTGCAAAAACTGGCGAGACAGAAAGACTGCATCAAGTACTTGAGAAATTAGTGTGTGATCTCCTTGTGGCGAACCAGCTACTTACACCATTCTTACCAACGGCGACTGAGAAAATCTATTCCATCTTTACGGCACCCGATATCGCACCGCCAGAAACTCCGCTTTTCCCCAAAAACTAATATCTTTGTAAGGCTAGCCACTGAGGCTAGCCTTCTTGCTAGTCCCCGTTCCAGTAATGTTTACCGCTCAAGACATCATAATTCACAAGCTCGTACTCTTTCAGCGCCTCACTTTGCTCCGGTTTTTCATCGCCCCAGTAAGAGTTTGCTAATATTGGCGTATCTTCGCAGATCGTATCCAATAGATAGAATAGCGCAGGCTTCTCGACGCCCAAGATATTATACATAGTATTTAACAAGCAATTTGGCGTTACGGTCGGCAAATCTACACCGCGAGTAGGGAATTTAAAGCCAAGCTCCGCATTAAGTTTGGTTGTTTCTGCAACCGTATACTCGCTTTCGATGTCGAAGTTTGCGTAGACGAAATATGGCGTAAGGTGCGCAAGATCCTGCTCATCTTTATCCTCGGATTTTATATACTTATCCAAGACTCCCATTGCGTGGTCGCCAAACCAAATTACAACTGTTTTTTCGTCAAGGCCATCGATCTTCTCTAATAACTCGCCAAGATATTGGTCTGAAGTGTGTAGACTCTGAAAATTAGATTCAATCAGCCAGGAATACTGATCTTCCTGTAGTAGCGGGAACTCTAATTTTGGATAATTCGCACCGCCATAAGGTCCATGATTTTGCATAGTAATAGCTGTAACGAGTTGTGGTCCCTCCCCATCCTTCAGGATATCCCAAATCTCATTGTAAGTTGACCGGTCATTATTATACTCGCTAGAGAACTCTTTCTCGGTATATTTCATTTTATCGGCGTCTATAAACTCATCATAGCCAAACTTTGGATAGATAAGATAGCGTTTATACATGGTTCCATCATAAGCATGCACTGCCGTTGTTTCAAAATCAAAACCCTTTACCCAATTGGCAATTGCTAATACGCTATCGACTTTGGATAGGGAATTTATGTAAGGAATTGTTTGCGCCCAGTAATTTGATAGTCCGGTCTGCCCTTCAAATTCTACGTTTGCGGTGTTGCCGCCATATTCCGGTGAGTACATATATCCACTCGGGTATTCACGGAAAATTTGGTGCAAGACTGGAGTAATATCACCGCCACCATGAGCATAGTGTTTTGTTAAGAGTGCCGGATCATAAAAACTTTCATTCATGATAAAAACAATATTTTCAACGACGTCATCAAGTGGCTTGCGTTCATTATCTGCAGCCTTGATTGCGCGATACTTTTCGGCAATTTTTTGCATCGCATCTTGACTATAGCCTTCCGGCTCCGGCATGCTAAGGCGTGACAGGTTATAGAGAAACCCAATTACGAAACCATTGTTCTCGTAATTTTCGGTCTGATTCCAGCCGACATAGTTAATCCCTGGCACCCAATCTGGATCTTCATGATCAATAATTGGCTTAGTTACACATACCAAAATCGCCAAAGCTACTAGGGTCCAAGTCACCCGTGGGATTATCGAAATTTTTTCCCACCACGGTAAACCGTTGCGGTTGCGGCCACAAACCTTGCGCATGCAGTATTCTAGGAAGATTGAGCCAGCCAGAACAAAAACTACACCAAACACCAACCTAACGATGGCATCGCTATCGACGAAACTGGTCAAATTACCGACAGAGCCGGCCATTTGAAAATCCTCTGGCAGTAACGGTGCCGCGCGCAGAGTGAACTTTTGGATATGAATAAAAGTTATGACACTAAGTATTGCAAAAGACAGTCCAACTGTCAAAAACGGTCGCCAAGTCACTGTCGCGATTATAGCCATCAGACAAAATATCACTAAGCAGCTATAAACCGTGATGTCCTGATGTGTCTGGATGAACTCGTTCGTAACGTCAGCGTCACAAAGGTTTTGACGCCAAAACAAGAACCAGGTGAAAATTACCGAAAAGAAAGCCAATAATAAGAAAGAAAAAAGTACTCGATAAACCGCCGGCATAGTATGTTTCTGCATCGGCGTTTTAATTTTGTGTTTTTTCTCGACGGTAGACTCGATGCCCTTATTAGTAGCGTCAGCCTCTTGTTTATCCTGGCTTTTAACCATAAATACATTATAGCACAGATACTTCAAAAAAGCGCCACTGTAGTAGCGCTTTTCTGTTGAGAACTCTAACTATATGTTTAGTTCTTTTTGCAGGCGCAAGGATCATCGCATTCACATGCATAACCGTCGCTCGCAAGGCGAGTTGCAATATCAGAAATGTAGAAACCAATCACGCCGCCAACCATTGGAACGATGACGTAGGCCGCAACCGCAAGACCAGCCGCCTGTGCGAGTTCGCCAAGGCTATCGGCCGTAGTTGGCAAAATTTGGTGCATAAGAGCTGCAATTGGATTAAACATGTAGGAACCAGTCAGCATGAAGAAGCCCTGCGAAATTACGTAGGCCACGATATCTAGCAATACTAGACCACTAGCAATCATCATGGCAAAAGCGAGCGGACTCTTGCGAGCGAAGCGGAGCGCGCGCGCAAAGAAGAATGCTAAGACGATTGCTCCAAATAGCTCAATCAAGGCAACGGCCCAGAAATTCTCACCCGTCAGTTCGCCCATAACTGGCATATTTAGCGAAGAGCCACTACCGATACGGAAAGCGTTAATAACGATCATTGCTAGCCAACCACCAAGCAACTGTGCCAAAATGTAGAGCACGCCGCGGATTGCCGACATACGACGAGTTGCCATCATACCGACAGTAACCAGTGGGTTCAAGTTTGCTCCTGAAAGCCCAACGACAGCTAGATAAACACAGATAACACCAAGACCAAGGATGAGCGGCTGTGGCGCACCGAGCAAGCTGAGAACTAAAAGCAAAATAACCAGCAACATAGTGCCGATTACTTCACCGATCAAAGCTCCCCAAATTTTTGGGGTCTTAAAAATAGTTAAAATGTTCTCATTTTTATCGCATTTGCGTGCGAAAAAGCCTTTTATTGGCTTATCATCAGAAGCTACTACAGCATCTTTCACTACGGCTGTCTCCTTGATTTCCTTCACTTCTTTTTTGGCTTCAGGCTGAGTCGTAGCTTTTTCGGCCTTCTTCCCGGATTTCTTTGGCTTTTGATTCGCCATTATTAAACCTCCTTAGTTTCTAATATTTACCCGATTATAGCATACCTGTGATACAATGAAAAGCGACAACTTAAGCGTAAAAATAATTTTTTAAGGGAAACTTATGGGAATCATGATGTCAAAAGATTTAGAAGATAACTCCGAGCTAAGCCGCCGCATTGCCTCGGATTTGCGAGCGCGCAATCAGTCGGAAGTTCGGCGTGGTTCCGACTATGGCGACGATATGGAAGATGATGAGGAGACGAAAAGGACAGGCCGCTTTACTTGGGTTTGGATCATCTTGATTGTCCTTGCTATTATTTCGCTTATTTGTATCTTGTTTATCTAAGAGTTGGCCTAAAATTAGAAAATTCTCTAGAGAAAATGTAGTCTTTTGCTCTCGAGTGATATATAATATATAATATGTCAGAGTTAGAGAATCTCAAATCCGAGCTAAAACAAATAAATCTTGAATACACTAAGATCAAAGATCTTCCACCAGCTGAGCGCGGGGAGTTTGGTCGTGCTATGAATCAAAAAAAGCAGAAAGTCCTTGCTGCAATCGCGAAGGCTGAAGAAGATCTCGAGAGTGAGAATATTGCCCCGCTTGACGTTTCCGCGCCGTGCGCCCCCAATGAGCCAGTTCCTGTTATTAAGCGTGGCACGAAGCACCCACTTATGGTTGAACTCGACCGAGTCGTGCAGGTCTATGCAGACATGGGCTTCAATGTCATGGAATCATGCCAGCTAGACGACGAATTTCACATGTTCGATAGTCTTAACTTCCCAAAGGATCACCCTGCGCGCGACGGCTACGATACTTTTCGTACTGCCGAGAATTACATCCCGCCAGCACACACTTCGACAATGCAGCACCGCGCACTAAAAAAATACAGAAGAGCTCTTGAAGACGGTGGTCAAATTGCTGTAGTAATCCCTGGGCGTGTTTTCCGTAATGAGGATGCTGACGCTACTCATGAGCATACATTTTATCAATGCGAGGGTGTTTTTGTCTCAAAGGATGCGACTATGGGCCAGATGTTTGGCGTTTTGAAGCAATTTTTTGAATCTTACTATGGTCAGAAGCTTAATATAAAAACTCAGCCAGGCTATTTTCCGTTTACTGAGCCGTCAGCTGAGCTCTTGATCGAAAAACCAGAATCTCTCGGTGGCGAAGGTTGGCTAGAAATGCTAGGTTGTGGAATGATCCACCCGAATGTTTTAAAAACAGCTGGTATCGACCCAGAAGTTTATCACGGCTTTGCTTGGGGCGGCGGAATTGAACGCCTTGTCATGTTGAAATATCATCTCAGTGAGATGCGCTATTTTGAGTCGGGCAAACTTGAGTTTTTGGAGGAGTTTTAAATGCTAATTTCGCTAAATGAAATCAAAAAATATGTCAAAATCCCAGCCGAAGTTTCGAGCCAAGAATTGATCGATTTAATCGGGTCGCGCTTAGTGGAGGTAGAGGGAGTAGTTAATCTCACTTCAAAATATAAAGGCATTTATATAGTAAAGGTCGTTAAGTGTGAACCGATTGAAGGTACGCATTTGAATCTTTGCCAGGTTGATGCTGGTGAACATAACGCTGAATTTAATCAGCTTGAGAATGGTCTAGTTCAAGTGGTCTGTGGTGCGTCGAATGTCCATGCCGGAATGCTAGCGGCTTGGATTACGCCGGGTTCAATTGTCCCGTCGACTTACGGTAACGAGAACTTTAAACTTGGCGTACGCAAATTGCAGGGTTATGAATCAAACGGTATGCTGGCGGGGGCAGATGAACTAGATTTTGATGACGAACATAAAACTATTGCAGAGATTGATCCTAAAATGGCGCAGCCGGGCGATACTCTTGCGGATGTTTTTGAGCTGAACGATATTATTATCGATGTCGAGAATAAATCTCTGACTCACCGTCCGGATTGCTTTGGTTTGATTGGATTCGCTCGTGAAATAGCTGGGATTCTCGGTCTTGAGTTCCAGGAGCCGGAGTGGCCAGAACTCAAAACCGTGAAGAACTTACCTATTAGCGTAGAAATTACCAATAGCGACGCTTGCCCGCGTTACGATTGCGCGGTCTTTGATTTACCTAATCACGGAGTTAGTAAATATCTCACTCCGACAGACGTCTTCTTAGCGAAGGCCGGTATGCGCAGTATCGACCCAATGGTAGATTTAACGAACGTAATTATGCTCCAGACCGGTCAACCTTTGCATGCTTTTGATTACGATAAATTGGTTGCGGTTGGTGGTAGCAAGGATGCAAGAATTATTGTGCGTCAAGCTAATGACGGCGAAGAATTACAGCTACTAGATAGTAAAGTTATCAAGTGTATTCCGGAAGATATTTTAATTACTTCAAATAATGTTCCAGTCGCCTTGGCTGGTGCGATGGGCGGCAAAAACACCGAGGTCGATGCCTCAACAAAACGTGTTGTACTTGAGAGCGCTACTTTCTCACTCTACAATTTGCGCAAGACTCAGATGGCGCACGGTATTTTTTCTGAAGCGATTACACGTTTTACGAAAGGGCAACCAGCCGCAATGACACTGCCAGTTTTGGCGGAAACGATCCGTCGTTTAGGCGTTGATCCACTCGCGGTGGTGGATGAATTCCCAAAGAAAGTTGAACCAGTTGTTGTAAAAATTACAACAGATGAAGTAAATCGTTTGCTTGGAACAAATTACTCTACTGAGCAGATTACTGAGACTCTACAGAATGTCGGCTTCGATGTAGCGTCAAAGTCTTTCAAAGCTGGTAAGGTGCTTGAACTTGAAATTCAGAACTCAAAGATCCCTAGCATGATCGTGACCGCTCCGGCTTGGCGCACTGACATCCATATCAAAGAAGATTTAATTGAAGAAGTTGGACGCTTACTCGGGTTTGATAATATTCCGCTCGATTTGCCAAAGCGGCCATTTGCAGGTACCGAAATGTCGCCGGTTTTCCAACTCAAGAGCGAGCTGCGCAACATCCTCTCGGACAATTTACAAATGAATGAATTTCTAACCTATTCCTTTGTCAGCAGGGCGCTGACGGAGAAAGTTGGGCTCGATCCGGAAGAAAGCTATGCGATTGTGAACTCAATTTCGCCAGAGTTACAATGTTTCCGCCAGCAAATTGCGCCGAGCCTACTTGATAAAGTTCGTGAGAATACCAAGAATGGTTATCGCGATTTTACGCTTTATGAGATGAACCAAGTCGCAAGCAAGACCGCTGGTTTAACTGATGAAAAAACGCCACGGCTCAGTACGGATCTAGGTATCGTCACGCTAGCAGATTTTTATAGCCTGAAAGCGAAGCTCTTAGCGCTTTTTCGCGAACTAAGGATCAAACTTGAATACGCGGCCATAAGTAGCGAAAATGCAAAACGTTATCCGTATCTTGAACCGAAACGCTCGGCTGAACTTATTGTGAACGGAAAAAATATCGGCGCTTTCGGCGAATTAAAGAAAGCCGTTTTACGCAAGTTTAAGCTTGATGATCAGGTAATTGCTGCGGCTGAGCTGGTGCTAGATGATCTGGTGGGTGTCGAACGCGCGATAGACACCAATCTTAAAATTTCGCGTTTTCCGTTTGTTGAACGCGACCTGACCTTGAAGGTTGCCTCCGATGCACCGTTTGGTCGCTTTGACGGCATTCTAGATAGCGTTCTAAAAGTCGAGAAGTTGATTTATACTATAACTCCAGTTTCAATCTATCAAGCGAAAGATACTGATACGACAAAGAATATTTCTTTCCATCTCCGTTTTTCGAATCCAGAAAGAACCCTTGATTCTGAGGCGATAGCTGCAATTATGAACATCATCAATGTTGAAGTCACTAAAAATGGGGCTGAAATTATCTAAAAAGGAGGAAAATGGACAGCAAAACACTAAAAACTAGCGCTTGGCAAAGAGTTATTATTGTCGTCGTGGCATTACTTTTGCTCGGTTCGACGGTCTTAACTTATATGTTCATCGTCATGAGCAGCGGTGGTACAAGTCAAGCTAGCGAGAACGAGGCGAAAATTGCCGAATTGCGCGAGCAATATGACGCGAAAAGTAAAGAAATTGATGAAGCAGCGAAGCCACTCTCTGAAAAATACTTCAAGACCTTTGAATCGTTTAAACCACAAGTAAAGGCCTATAATTCTGCAACCGCCAACAATGCCGTACTCGAAACAAAAGACTTAAAAGAGGGTACTGGCCGAGCTTTGAAAGAGGGTGATTATGATTATGACGCTTACTATATCGGTTGGTGCGCGGATGGTACGGTTTTTGAATCGTCGTTTAATGATTATGACGAACCGACTGCTCTTAATGCGCCGCTTAGCGTTAGTGAAAGCATGATTGAGGGTTGGAACCAGGGCGTCATTGGCATGAAGCTTGGCGGCGTTCGACTTCTTACGATTTCTGGTCCTCTCGCCTACGGTGACACTCAGCAGATTTGTGGCGAATATAATGCTCCGTTGAAGTTTATTGTTCTTGCGATTGAGCGTGATGAAGCTCTAGAAAAACTTAACTCTGAGTTAGACGCAATTTCGATGGAACTTTACATGGCTTTGTATGGATCGCAACTCTACTAAAAACCTAGTCATCATCGGCGGCGGTCCAGCAGCGCTGACGGCGGCCTTGTACGCTACTCGCGCTGGAATAGAGGCCCAGGTTTATGAGCGAGCTAATGTCGGTGGACTACTGGGAGAAATCTCTCAACTTGATAACTACCCTGGTTTTACTGGCGTGGGTAGCGATTTAGCTACCGCCATGCGCCGCCAGGCAGAAACAGCTGGCGCGCGGATCGAATATGGAGAATGTACTGCGGTTCGCCCTTTGACGGACGGCCGCGCAACTGATGAGGCCGTAGTGGCTGGTGGAACCGATGCTGACACTAATAGTCGCATGGCGGGGCGAGCGAGATTTGAGCTCGTCGTTGACGGCGCGGCCGTCCGTGCGGGCGCCGTCTTGGTGGCTACTGGTGCAGAGCCGAAACACTTGCCTTTTACGGTTACGCCGCCCGTTTCCTACTGCGCTCTCTGCGACGGCGCCCTTGCTAAAGGGCAAAATGTCGTCGTGGTGGGCGGTGCGAATTCTGCTGCTCACGAAGCGCTTTATCTCGCTAATCTTGCTCGTAGTGTTACACTCATTACTCATTCTGCACTCAAAGCTGACGCCGCTTATAGCGCACGTCTTGCTAATACTTCAAATATCAAGATTATCGAAAATCGAGAGCCGAATCCGGAATTTCTCAATCAGTTCGCCTATGTTTTTGTTGCTATTGGTCGCACACCAGCAACTAACTTCCTTCGCAATCTGCCAATCCTGAACCCGAACGGTTATATTCTGACCGGCAAGACTGTTTTTGCTGATCAAGCTTCTCCTTCAGGATTTGCTCACATGTCTGCCCTTCCTGGCCTCTTTGCCGCTGGTGACGTTCGTGAAGGTTCTGTACGTCAGATTGTCTCGGCTGCCGGCGACGGCGCCGCGGCTGCCATCGAGATTTCCGAATGGTTGAGGTAGGGAGTTATAATCTTTTCTGTCTACTCTGAGAAAAGCAATATCGCATGAAGCAAAATAGGCTTATCCTGCCATGGATAGCCTAAATTGTTCTGTGTTATTTTTCAAAAAGCTGTGCTAAAATAAATCCATGGATAAAACGTCAACCCAAGATACATCAGGACATGAGATGACACCTGGTTTGACGATGCCTCAGGGTGCCCGACGGGGGGGGGTATAACGGGGAAGAAGCGACCTCTAGTTCGCCTTTAACCTTTCATTCGGAAAATATTGGTCAATGGAGCTCGAAGCAAGAAGGGCTTTTTGATGAGCAGAATCGCCGCGCGGCCGAGCAGATAAAACTGCGTCAGGCGAAGCTTAGAAGGCTTAGACCGTTTATTTTATCTGGTAGCGGTCTACTAGTAGTGTTAGTGATTATTGCCTCCATAATGTTGGCGTTTATACCCGACCAGCTTCCGCCTCTACCGGGTAATATTACGCTCGGCAGTGCTGGTGCGCAAGAGGTTTCTGAAGCTGCACAGGGAATCTTTGATGACTTCTTTAAGAAACATGATTCAGGGACTTCTAGTCCATCGACTAATCCAGCACCAGAAGAGAATCAAGCTGCACTCGATGCCGTGGCGGATTATTTTGATAGACAGATTGAGCGTACAGATAATGTCTCGATCAAAATCGACCTGACCTTGATTGAAATGCAATTTTATGCCTACAAAGGTAGTCCCGAGTCGGTTTTGAAAGCCTCTCAGGACAGCGACATTAATAACATGACAGAAACCCAGGCTCAGCAATTTTTAGGTTTGCTAATTGACGCGGCGTTCGGGACGGGAAATACGGAGCTTGGGGAATATTATGTCGAGCTAGAAGATAAATTATTTCCGTATGAAGTTGAGAATGAGGAGGGCTAATGAGAATAAAAAGTAAAACTAAGAAAATCGCGCTATGGTCTATAGTTGTCACTGTTGCCGTCGTAGCAGTTTGCGTGACCCCAATGATCGTAAATTTGAAAAATGTTTTTGCTTATCAGATTGTCGTTGGTAAAGAACGCCCCAATGATCGTCCTGGTACGGAATGGGCCAAGGTGGACGATGAGCAGGAATGTGTGCAGTATAGTGGAGCCGCTAATGTTGAATCGGTTAAAGAGGCTTGTCGTTTATGTTTTGATTCTAACGAAAGCGGTAGCGCGAGGGGTACGCTTTGGTTTAACAGCTCGCCCTCAGAGCGCAACACTGATGTTATAAAGGTAGAAGATCCTAGTGCTAGCACGGTAGAACTTTATTTATGGGGCCAAGTTTTTTCCTGTGCAGAATATCCATGGGATAATGATGCCTACCATATCTGGTTTGGTGGCAAGGATCAGGACACAGATATTAAGTCGCAAGCTTTGCCATATTTATCACCAAATGACGGGACGCGTACGAAACCTCGAGGTCTAGGAACCCGCTGGTATAACTATATCTGGCTAACAGCAGTCCCTTCCCAGCCGGGATGGACTCTAGATCTCCAAGCATTCAAACAGCATAGTGACACTAAGAAAATCGGTGTAACCGAGAACGGTTATGAGCGTTATGAAGCTGAGGTGTCTGTGAATCGTTGCTATAATAATACCAAAAACGAGATCAGCTACTATTCTTCGTCTAGAGGTGATTGTTACGGCGACAACAGTAAAATTATTCTCGAGATCGCAGCCGCTGACGACTCCAGCTTTACCTCTAAATCCCGAGTACGGAGTAAGTCGGATACTAAAGAGTCTTCTGATTGGGGGAGAGATGCGGAGACGCTAGTGGTCACGGCTGATTCTGACGGCAAAGCTACGGTCTATTTCTCGCATAAACTCGCGTATCGTAACCCCTCCCCAGACGGCACCTATGAGGATGCCTACACTACCGACACTATCACCTTCAATGATGGTACTAATGAAAGCTATACTGTACCGTTTTCGACGAATGGAGCTGCCAACGCCGAAACTCCGAATTGGCTAACATCTAATACTGGGATCGCGAAAACTATTACCCTAAACAAAGAAGAAAAAGAACGGGAAATTTGTTCTACTATTACATACACTACGCGTACCGTAAAATGGAGCAAAGATACACCGCACGTAGCTGAGCCTGTCATGGATAGCGGGAGCACAAAAGCCTGCGCAAAAGTTAAACGAGATGAAGATGAGTTGCCTAAACCGACGGGCTATTTTTACTCACAAACGTTTATTGATATAGCTGCCCAAAATGATGTTGTAAGAATGGCAGCGACGAGTGGTATTGACGGCATGATGGAAGGAGAAAATCCAGGTAAAGCCGCTTATGCCGAATTTAGTACTGATGCTGAAATCACGAAGGTGACGTTTTATCATAAACTTAGCTATGTGAATGAATATAACTTTGCTAATAACGATATAGCACCAAAAGTTAGTACTAGCTGGAAGATTGAAGAGAACCCCTCACTAAAAGGCACGTGGGAAACTGACGGTAAGGAGAGCGCTACTTCCGATCCGATTGGTAAGGAAGAGGTCTCCGTCCACCTCAATAAAGGTGAGACGAAGCTAGTCTGCCGCACAGATTATTACACCCCGAAATATATCAAAATGAAAGTAAAAGAC
Organism: uncultured Candidatus Saccharibacteria bacterium; assembly: GCA_948944455.1. GTDB lineage: Bacteria > Patescibacteriota > Saccharimonadia > Saccharimonadales > Saccharimonadaceae > Nanosyncoccus. The sequence goes on from CARBES010000001.1 coordinate 52,262, forward strand.
GGTGGAGATCATGATGGTGAAAATGGCCATAAGACCGATCATCTCTATTATGATTTTGAGATTGACGAAAAAACCGGCGAAGGCCGGTCGCAAGGCTGCGTAAAAATCACTCGCCCGAACGATCCTGAGGGGACCCCTTGGTCTGGACGCGGTACTGACGATAGTTCGCCTATGTTTGCTGGCGAAACTGCCACAATCGGTTGGAACGTTTCCGCCGATTCGGTACCGACGCGCCGTCTCGCCTATTATCAATCAATAAACTACCTAGTCCCAGTCACTACCCAGTATAACGCCGTATCATTGCGGCTTCAGGGTAAGCTTGGTAATCGTACGAATATCACACCGTGCAGTTTCTATCAGGGGATCTGGATTAATTCTGGCTATAACTGTGTCGAACTAGGCAGAGATTCTGAGCCGCTCAGTTATGGTCCAACTGTTGCTAAGCATGAGTATAAGAACTCACAACTCATGGCTGTTCCGAATGAAGTCGGATATAAACACTGTAATTCCGCGGGTTACTTCTATGAGTATTGGCGTAGAGTCTGCACTATTCCGGAAGGCTGTCGATGGGTTCATGAATCTGCGAAGGACTACTGGTCGATTTATAATTCTAGCTGCCGTACCATTGCGAAAAAGCCATCCGTTGCTCTCTGGAATGGGGGATTGATGACCTCCGGCAACGATGCCAACATTACTGGAGTAATGGCTCATCGATTTGACGCTGACGACCTCTTTGGTCGCTATGCGGATGAGTCTGGAAGTCGTACGTTATACGGGTCTTGGACCGAGCATCTAGCTACAATTGGTGGGCAAGCAACTCGCTTTGGGTCGGGCTCTGCGTTAGGGCGAGGTTTGGCTGGCGAGGAAGAATCTAGCGCTGATAAATATAGTCCGCTCACAATTACGAATACCGATTCAGAGAACCTTGGGCATTCAGGCGTTTTTAGCACTTCAACTCTTCTCACTCGACTCAGTAGCTACCTACGTGGCACTGCCGAAGGGGCTAATCCGCCAGGATATGGCATATATGCCGGCGTGAATAGTCTCTATGATGGCTGGACTGGTACGAGAGTTGTCGATGTACACGGTTCACTCCGTATTGAGCGTAGTATTTGTACAAACGGATCAAATTCGGACGGTACGTGCCGTGCTAGCGGTCCTTACGCTGATATCTATCAAATTCCTCAAGCAATTATCTTTGTTGATGGTAACGTTGAGATTGCACCGGAAGTCCGTGAAATAGATGCGTGGATTATTGCTAGCGGCGGAATCGACACCTGCGCTGGTTTTACGGTTGGTGATACAGAGACTCAAGCCAAGAATTATCCTAACGTCGAAAAAGCTATCTGTGAGAAGCAACTAAAATTCAACGGACCAGTCTTTGCTTCGCGCCTAAAGCTAAATCGTACATTTGGTTCTGACCCGAGTACTGGTAGCGCTAAATATGAACCTGCCGAAATCTTTAACCTGAGTGCAGATACCTATCTTTGGGCATACGCCCAAGCTGGTCGCTACCAATCTAGTTATACCGAAGCCTACAGTCGCGAACTCCCACCCAGATACTAATTCACTATTTTCGTAGATATCTTAGCGCATCTGAATTATCTTGTAGATGCCGCTTGAGGGCTGCCTGAGCTGCCTTTGCGTTCTCGGGTTTACCTTTCCAGGTCTGCATTACTGGATCTTGCAAAGCTTGCCCAAAAGCGAAAGTGATTGGCCAAGCAAACGGTCCATTTTGGCAAGTTGCAGCCAGGTTCTTTGTTGCTGTTTTTTCCTCTTGACCACCACTTAATAGTAATACCCCAGCAAGATATTTTGGCACTGCATGCTTCAAAATGGCCGCGGTAGCAATGCCGACTTCACTATTCGTCGCAGGTATCACGGCGTCTCTGCCAGTCATGACCATGTTCGTTTTCAAAATGCAACCGCCCAAGTCCACTCGTCTCTCGGCTAAGCGCTCAAAAATCGTCGCAAGTACTCGATCGGTCACCTCTACGCTGCGCTCAATTGTGTAATTTCCACCCATTGAAATATCCGACTCTACGACCGGAACTAATCCAGCTAACTGACATTCCTTGGCAAAACTAGCTAGTAGCTCTGCATTCTTGTTGATTGCGATAAAAGTCGGCCAGTCTTTGGTGACTTCAAACCTTGCTCGCCATTTTGCAAAGCGAAAGCCCTGTGCGTAGTAATGTCGTAATCTCTCTTGTAGCATCTCTAGCCCCAGCGTCATAACTTCGCCAGTTTCGGCCATTTTTACTAGACCTTTATCAACTTTAATTCCCGGAATCAGCCCGCGGTAAATCAAGTGTTCAGCGAAAGTGCGTCCCTGGCTGGTTTTTTGCCGCGCTAGCTCATCGGAGATAATCACGCCACTTGTATAGTCTCTCAGTTCTGGCGTGGTTAGCAAAATTTCCATGAAGGTGCGCCGCTTCTCTGCGGTCGCCGCAACTCCAGCTTTCAGCATCCGCTCGGATAAAGTTTGTGCCGACTGGTCGGCAGCCAAAACCCCTTTACCTCGTTCGAACAGTGATTGCGCGATTAGCTTTAAGTTTGCTCGCTTTTCAAGCTCGGCCTTAGCTAACTCTTTGAGCCTGCGTGCCGTCAGGGAACCTTCTAGCGTTGCCTGCTCGGCGTTCAGCCGCGCCCATAAGACCGCACTCTCTGGCGAACCTCCGACCGACAGAACGCCCAGCACGGTCGCCACGATCGTTGAATAAACCGTTAAATGCGTTAGCATATCAGTTCGACTCAGACTCCAACTTTCCTCGGCCTCACCTAGAGAGATTTTACGTGGACTAATATGACAAACAAGCTGCGTATTTGGCTGGTCAAGTTCCGTTTTATCAACAATCTTTTCTTCGGTATGTACGGCTGGTTCATCTTCAAGGAAAAGCACGTCTGCCATATCAGCCAGGCGCTGCCCCACGGGCGTCATCTTTTTCTCGGCATGCACTGCAAGCTTAGTTGCTGGCGAAAACTTAATGAAGTTTTTAATCTCATCGACTAATTTTTCCGAAACATTTGTTGAGCGGTCGACCAAGATCCATTCCGGTGTGCCGCTCGGCATTGCCCAATCTGTTACCTTACGCTTGCTTGGTACGAAATAAGTAATCTCGCCCTCACGGCAAAAAATGTATCGATAATCCGACGGCTGGTCGAGCCAGACCAACTCGCCATTTTTAAACTCGGTTTTTGAGTTCAGAATTCCAGCATCAACGCCTAACCGGCTCAACACTGCGAGCGATACTGCCGCGCCGCCATACACGCTCGTACGGTGATAGAAAGTATGGGCCGCTCCGTTAAAAGCAAGATCGAGCCACCGAATGTTGTTCTCATCGGTTTCGAAATCGTTCTGAGGACCGTCATCTAGTTTAAGGTATACATCTTTTAGCACGTTCCCAATAATCAAAATCTTGCTCATATCTTTATTGTAGCACATTTTTCCTTAGCATAAAGATTATTGAACTGCTTGTCGCTCAAGTAGTATCTATGCTACAATGAAAATGCTAAATCAAACAGTTTTATCTAAGCCAATTATGGTTGCAATGCGGCTATTTACGCAGTTTCCCGTAATTGGTGAGCTGTTTGGTTTAGCGACTAAGTAAATAGTCGCATTTTTGTTGCGAAATGCGGCACAAAAACTAATGGAGGTATTTATGAAATATAAAACGTTTATTTTTGCCGCTTTGCTCTTGATGATAGGCTTTGGTGGATTTGGTATCACACGATCAGCATCTGCTGTTATGTGTCCTCCAGGTTCGGAAAGAAACAAAACTGGTACTGTGCCAGTTGATGTCCCAGATATCAATAGTGTTGCACAGTGCAGCCTACCAAAGGAAGAAGCGAAAGGTGGGCTCATGAATAATGTTACAAAAGTAATTAACACTATCCTGGGCGTCCTTGGCATTGTAGCTGTCGTTGTTATTATAATTGGTGGAATTGGGTTCATTACTTCACAAGGTGATAGCGGTAAAGTTATCAAAGCGAAAAACACTATTCTTTATGGCGTAATCGGCATGGTAGTTGCCCTTTTGGCATATGCAATCGTAAACTTCGTATTGAATGGTATCTTCGGTAGCAATCCCTCAACCAGCGGTTCGGTCCGTAAGACTTCGCTGATCGCTACCGATGATATCGGAACAATTGAAATTACCGAAGCTTAAAACAACCTTAAAACACAGCAAAATATCCGCCCTAAGAGCGGATATTTTAATAGCATACTTAACCTTAGCGAACTTCAACACGTACGCGTGGCACGTTACGTCCAGAGAAGTGAGACTTCTTCGTTTTGACGAAAGTAACAACGCCATCTTTTGCTGCGTGAATCGTGAAATTGCGGCTCATGTAAGTACCTGGACCGGCAATCTTGGTGCTACCAGTTTGGCGAACGAGAACTTCGCCATTTTTGACTTTTTGGCCACCAAAGCGCTTCACGCCGAGGCGTTGGCCAGCGTTATTATGGATATTTTTAGCGGTACCGCCAGCTTTGACATGTGACATACTATTTCTTCCTTAAAACTATTATTTCTCGAGCAACCACCTGTCCTTCACGGTGATAAAGCAGGTCTTTTTGCTCCAAATTCTTAAAACTTACTACATTATAGCGCAGATTTTTAATTTCGTCAAGCAAGTTTAGCCTTGAGTAATACCCATCTGGCCTGAGCCACGCTGGCACCGCAATTACCACCGGCGTTTCGGTCTCGATCTGGTCAGCTAGGTTCTTCAAAAACCCTAGGATAATACCTCTGCACTCTTGCTTTTCTTGCTTTAGCTTAATTTCGGCTGGGGGTTGCGACATTGGTTGCCCGAGATAAGTCTCGCAGGCTACCAAATCGACCTTTTCTGGCCACTTGAAACTTGTAGCGTCGCCTTGCACGACATGGGCCTCTTCGAGCTTTGGGATATTGTATTTCTCGCTGGCCCATCTCAAGTTTCGCTTAGTATATTCTACCATCCGCTCACTCAGATCCGAGCCGATTACGTTGTATCTCATCAGTGCCGCCTCTTGTAGTACTACGCCGGTTCCGCAAAATGGGTCTAGGAGCGTCGAAGCTTCTGGCTTATCTCCGCAGAGATTAATCAAGATCTGGGCTAATTTCGGCGGCAACATTCCTACTTTTGCGTCGCGTGCTGGCCTTGCTCGGTCGCGCTCGGTGTAGGCGTCAATATCTTGCACCCCAGTCACACGATAGTAGTTATTCCCATTCTTAATTAACTCAATATGAGTGTTGGTATAGAGCCGGTTATGTAGGCTAGTTGCGCTCGAAAGAGCAGAAGTTTTATTAGGAATCACGCGCACGTTTCGGCCAGTCTTTACGATTGCTCGTTTCCAACGCAAAGCTTCCTTTTGAGCAAGATACGGGTTTGTGCGCCGTGAATAATCGGATACCCCCAGTACAATCTTACCAGTCTCGGGTAGTTTCTTCCAGAACTCTGCTAACGGCTCGTCGATTGACTCAGCAATTTTTATCGTTCCGCCAAGACGTTGAATCGCTGGATATTTTTCGGATTTAGTAAGAGACGACTTTTTATCTATCTCAAATTCTGCTAGGTTCGGCCCCACTTGGCGTACATTGCAGTACAAGCTTTCTAATTCCGCGAGCGAAATTTTAGGTTGGCGTCCAAGTACGGCAAGAAAACGTTTCATTATCCTTCCATTATATCATACATCATGCTATAATTCACCCATGGCTAAGACTAAAACTGAACCAAAAAAGTTCAAAATCTCTTTTCGCACTGTCCTCTCTTTACTGACATTTGCATTAATTATCTATGTAATTTATAAAAACTTTAATGATATCAAGGAAGCTGTTGGACACCTTAGCGAAACCAATATCTTCGTTCTACTGTTGTTGATCCCAGAGCAGCTTTTTATGTATTTTTGTTGCGGCCAGATGTTCTTTTCCTACATGCGCGCTAGAAAGGATGCCCAAAAGATTTCAACTTGGACCCTAATGCGGGTATCACTAGAGCTAAACTTCGTCAATCATGCTGTTCCGGCCGGTGGTCTTGGCGGACTTGGTTATATCACCTGGCGGCTCAAACCATTTGGCGCTACTCCTGGCCAATCTAGTTTTATGTATGTCTTGCGCTATATTATTACGATTTGCGCCAATCAACTTCAGACGATCGTAGCGATTATTGCCTTGCTGATTTTTGGCACCGTGCCAGAAGCGGGTGTCTGGATAATTTGGGTGACAGCGCTTCTGAGCGTGGGTATCGTAGCGGCAATTATGATTGCGGTGGTTATCGCAAGCAGTAAAAAACGTATTGCCTGGTTTGGTAAGACAGCGACGAATTTCATCAACTGGTTAGTCGAGAAAGTTAGCTTCGGCCGTAAGAAAGACATTTTGCAACGCGAAGTTGTCGATAAATATCTTGATGACGCGCATGGCGACCTCATGACTGCCCGCCGCAATAAGAAAATGCTGCTTTGGCCAATTGTTTGGGGTATTATATATAGCTTTCTTGAGGTTGCGACCTACTGGATCGTTGCTGCAAGCCTCGGTCATCCAGAGATCCTGCCGCAAATTATGATTGGTGAAGCGATTGGTTCGGTTATGGGGTCGATTGTGCCGTATGGGCTATACGAACTAGGTATGGCTGGCATCATGGTCAGCCTCGGTGTACCAATTGTCTTGGCAGGTACAGTTGTTCTGATGACCCGCGTTATCGTTCTCGCAAGCACGATTCTTAGCGGTTATGGTTTCTATCAACATTCAATATCTAAGATTGGTCGCAAGCAAAAAGCTGACGAGGGCGAATGATGACTACTTGCCCGGCTTGCAACTGACGGGTAAAGACGGAGGAGGTAAAATGAATTTTGAGGGATTTGACGGGTGGCTTAAGGTCAAAGATGCCGAAAATAACCTCATGACCGAGAAGCCGATGTCGGTCTCGGAATTTATTGAGCAGTGTAATTTTACGCTCGAAACCGAGTATGATAATGTTTTTGTTGAAGGTGAAGTTGCTGCCTTTAAAATCAATCAGGGTAAGTGGGTCTTTTTTGATCTTAAAGAAGATGATAGTAGCTTGAACTGCTTCATGCCTCTGGGCCAACTCAGTATCGCTCTAACCGACGGTATGAAAGTTCGCATTCGTGCTACGCCTAAAGTGACGCGTTGGGGACGTTTTTCGCTCACCGTGCGCCAGATTATGCCGGTCGGGGAGGGAAATATTAAAAAGAGTTTCGAACTTCTGAAGAAGAAACTCGCTGCCGAGGGTATTTTTGATCCGGCCAAAAAGCGTCCGCTTCCTGATAACCTAACTAGAATCGGTGTAATTTCGTCGATCAATGCGGCCGGTTATATTGATTTTTTAAAGATTCTTGACAACCGTTGGGCAGGTCTAGATATTAAGACTATTAATACTCAGGTCCAAGGTATGGCTGCGGCAGAGCAGATGATTCGGACCCTAGCCTACTTTAACCAGCGCACTGATGTCGAAGTGATTGCGATTTTGCGCGGTGGTGGTAGTGCTGACGATCTTGCCGCCTTTAATGACGAGCATCTTGCGCGAGCGATTGCGACCAGCCGCATTCCAGTGATTACGGGTATTGGGCACGAAATTGACGAAAGTCTTGCTGATCTTGCCGCTGACGTGCGCGCTTCGACGCCTTCCAACGCGGCCGAACGCCTTAGTAGAGATCGCCAAGATGTCTCGCGCCATCTCCACCTTCAAATTAGTAATCTGCGTCGAGAGCTCCTTAGTCGTGTTGATGTCGCTCTTTCGGAGAACCGTCAGCGTCTCCAAGATACTAAGCAAGAGATCCTTCAACGCCTTGAGCGTAACATGCATCACCTAGCTGAGACTCAAAAAATCCTCGCAAGTCTTAATCCAGAGAATGTCCTGCGACGCGGCTACGCTATCGTCACCTCATCTTCACCTGGTCGTCCGATCGCGCCCGGCGTCGAAATCGTCATCACTACATCAACTCAAAATCTAACCGCGGAGGTCAAAAATGTCCAAGAACGTCACTAATAATTCTAAAACTATTGAGCAAAAGATTGCCGATCTCGACGCGTCGGTCGAATGGTTTTATGGCGATGATTTTAATCTCGATGAAGCTCTACCGAAATATCAAGCTGCGGCCGATCTCGCTGTTGCTATCGAAAAAGATCTTACCGAGCTAAAGAACAAAGTTGAAATTCTAGAGGACTTTACAAAAAGTTAATTTTTGAAGTATAATAAGGATATGCAAGATCAACCTTTGCCTAATGGCAGCATCGTCGATCCCGTCGCCACTCAGCCTTTCGGCCCGGCGGCCCCCGGCTCAACGCCGGTGCCCACGGGAGCTCCGCTCTCGTCCGCGCGCATGCGCGTGCCGGGCGAAAAAAAGTCCCATGGTAGCATTATCGAGACTGTTATTCTAATTGCGGTAACGATTGTCGCAGTCATTTTCGTATATCTTTATATCCAGAAATACATTGAATGGGAAAATATTTCCACCGATGTCAACGCGCAGATTGACTCCGCTGTCGCGATGGCTCAAGCTGAGACCGCCACAAAGATGGAAGAAGAGTTTGCTGAGCGTGAGAAGTACCCATACAAGACTTTTGCCGGCCCGGCCGATTACGGTAGTCTTTCCTTTGAGTACCCGCAGACTTGGAGTGTCTATATCGCGCGTGATGCTGCGAACGGCGGTGATTTCGAAGCGTATCTGAACCCGGGCGAGGTTAATCCAGTCAGTTCGAAGACGATCAACGCTTTGCGTGTTACGATCCGCGACACCGCATTTGATAGCGCCGTTACTCAATATGATAATTATGTCAAGAACGGCAGTCTTCAATTTAGTACTCGCACGGTTGGCGGTGTTCTTGCCAATGTCTACACTGGTTCTTTACCAAACGGTATCCAAGGGGCGTTAGCAATATTTAAGCTCCGCGACAAAACTGTTATGCTTCAGACTGACGCTGAGCTATTTATCGGGGAGTTCTATAAGCTGCTTGATACTGTAACAGTTGTGCCTTAAGCTTGATATATTCGCAAGGACTCTAAAAAGCGACCGGTTGGTCGCTTTTTAGAACGTAACCAACAGGCGTGACGTAAAAAATCGACCTGCTGGTCGATTTTTATCCCTCCGCTAAGCTCGTGCTTCGCGCTTTCGCTTCACTGGATCAAGCTGGCGCTTGCGTAGACGTAGCGATTTTGGCGTCACTTCGAGCAATTCATCGTCAAGCAAGAAATCGATGCACTGTTCTAGTGAATATTGCGTGTACGGCGTGAGCTGAATTGCTCCATCGCTCGCGTGTGTACGCATATTTGTTAACTGCTTTTCCCGACAAACATTGATATCAAGGTCATCTTTCTTATTTGATAGCCCAACGATCATCCCCTGATAAACTGGTACGCCGGGAGGGATAAAGAGAATTCCGCGAGCTTGTGCCGCATCTAGTGCATAGGAAGTCGACGTGCCGGCCTCGAAGGAAATCAGCGCACCGTTCCGCTCTGGCTTGTATTTGCCTTCTACTTGGCGATAGTCAGCCGGCAGGGAAGACATAATCGCCGTGCCTTTGGTCGCGGTTAATAGATTATTCCGTAGACCAATCAACGCTGCCGTCGTAATATGATAGGTGAAACGCGTGCTACCGCTACTGGTAAGCTCTTGCGACACTAATTCTGCTCGACGCACCCCCAACTCTTGCGAGACCGCTCCGACGAATTCTGGCTCCACCTCAATTGTCAATTCTTCGACTGGCTCGCACTTTCGTCCATCAATTTCTTTATAAACCACTTCTGGCCGGCCAGTTTCCAGCTCATAGCCTTCACGGCGCATGGTTTCAATCAATACGCTAAGATGTAGCTCGCCGCGTCCAGATACCTTGTAACCTAAGCCGTCTGGGACAATCTTTAGGGCAATATTAGTTTCGAGTTCGCGCTCTAAGCGCTCCGCGATTTGTCGCGAAGTGGTAAACTCACCTTCTTGGCCTTTCAATGGACTCGTGTTCGGCCCAATATAAATACTCAACGTTGGTGGCTCCAGTTCAATCGTTGGCAAGGCTTCTGGGGCTTCGCCAGTTGCAATCGTATCACCAATGTTAGCCCGAGCAATACCAGACACCGCTACGATGTCGCCAGCTGTCGCCTCCGGCACTTCTTCGCGCCCGAGGCCTTTATATGTGAAGATATTTTCCACCTTTGCATTGCTGGTTTCAAGCTCACCGGTCTCGACGTTAGTGTGCATAACTTTGACGTTCTCACCCTTCTTTAGCTTGCCGCGGAAAATTTTCCCGATGGCGTATTTGCCGAGGTAATTATCCGCCGCTAGCGCTGCAACTAATAGCTGTGCGCCCTTCGAGGCATCTTCATCGATCTTTGGTGCTGGAATATCATTAATAATCGAATCAAAAATCACGTGCAGATCATTATCGAGATCGGTCGTCTTGCCGGCTTTACCGTCGCGTGCGATCGCGTAATAAATCGGATAGTTTAATTGTGATTCGTCGCTAGCTAATTCTAGAAACAAATCCGCAATTTCGTCCTTCACCTCGTCGATTCGTGCTGCTGGCTTGTCAATTTTGTTAATAATCACTACTGGGCGCAACTTCAAGCTTAGCGCCTTCTGTAATACGAATTTCGTCTGTGGCATTGGTCCTTCCTGTGCATCAACAATCAAAAGGACACCGTCCGCCATGTTTAGTGTTCGCTCCACCTCACCCGAGAAGTCGGCGTGGCCCGGCGTATCGATAATATTAATTTTGTAGCCGTTATAATCGACCGAAGTTTGTTTCGCGGTAATCGTAATACCACGTTCGTGCTCCTGGTCCATCGAGTCCATAATCAAGGTCTGCGACATTTCGGCCTGATTTTCTCGAAAAGTATGTGACTGCTTCAAAAGTCCGTCCACCAAGGTCGTTTTTCCGTGGTCGACGTGCGCAATAATTGCAACGTTACGAATGTTATCTACCATATCTTCTCATTTTATCACAGATTAGTCAAAAAGTCAATATTAGAACACCTGTGGCCGGCGCTGTTTGCGCTGTCGTCCGCGTACGATTAGCCAAAATGTTCCCATGGTGAAAAAAACAATTATCCCAATCGGTAGCCAAGTTGGACAGATAAAGACGACTTCCTCGGTCTCAAACTCCTCGTCGAGGAAAGTTATCTTCTGCCGCACCCGAAACAGACCTAGCTTCGGTGCCTCTTCCCAAGTCAGCGTGCTCGTGCGCGAGGTTCCAGGAAGAACCGTAAGCTGTTGTGCCGCGATTGGTTCACCGTTCTCGCCCAGTGAATCCGGCGTTACTACCTCTTGACCGTTAAAAAAGTTCAAAATCGTCATCATCTGACGCATTTTGAAATCAACGTTACCGGTATTCTCGACTTTAGCCGTCAGCTCAAGGGGCTTATCGAATAAAGTAGTTGGCAAGGAATGCTCTACCAATGCCCCCTCTTTGCGTTCTTCGCCGCCAATCACATGGCCATAGATTAGCGACGCCACCTGAGTTACGACCTTAATCGTTGCGCCCTCGTCAACGCTGTCGGTCGTCCGAATCATGATCGCAGCATATTGACCACCACCTGGGATATCCTCTGGCACATCGATTGTGAAGGGGACCTCAAACGACTCGCCAGACTCAATATGAAATTTAGTCCCCTCTGGAAACTTAACCCAGTTATGCAACCGCGTCGAAGAGTCAATCGTGGTGAAATCCGGGTCATAATTATCGTTTGTCACTCGGAAAGGTGAGGCCGAAACTTCAAAATTAAATCCCAAGCGCCCGTTGTTTGTTACCTTTACGACTCCGTTATAGGATTGTCCTGGTTCGATATCAAAATCCTGTTCCGATGGTCGTACCGAAACGACAACGTCGCCCGCTTGGAGCGCAGCGACCGGCGTTGTCAAAAATAATGGAGCGACCGACAAAGACAGGAGAACAGCGATAAATTTCTTCATATTTTCTATTTTACCACAAACTCTATGCTTTGCGCATCCGAGCCGGGCAAAATAGAACTAGTTTGCAGCCGTAGCGGTGACGACTACTGTAGCCTGATAGATGCCGGAAGGCAAATTCGGGCTTGCCGCGATACCAACCGTAAAATCGTGCGAAGCTGAAACTGGTGCTGTAGTTGTGCTCGTGAAGTAAGTAACTGGATCTGGAGTGATAGCAGAATAAGTGCCTTCACCTTCGGTGGTGCCGCTAGTCTTAATCCCCCAGCCCGCAGTTCCGCCAACTAGGTTGTTACTTGCTGGAATTAGACCATTTTCGTTCGTCTCGTGTTGCATAGAGGTCATCCCGTGATCGGCGCTAAGTGCGAGCGAATATTTGGTATTCGCAGTAACGCTAGCCGTGATTTTGCCTTCACGAATTACGGTTGGCGAAAGCACAATTGGGCCTGCGCTACCCTCAACTCCTGGCGCCGCCAAAGCATCAATCGTAATTGTTGGCTGGACGTTGAAAGCAACTTCCATACCTCGGCTACATGGCACGGTTACCGGAGTACCGTCATTGCTCAGATTGTCATCGTAACAGTGCGTGTATCCCACGCCAGTTTCCGTCTGAACGTCTCTCGTCGTTCCGGCCGTACCTTCTTCGGTAATGATTGCCGCGTGCGTCGCAAGTGGCGTCATCGCTACTGCCGCACCGAGAACCAAACCAGTCCCCACGAAAAGTTTTTTCGCAACACTTTCCAAGTTCATTTTTGTTTTGCTCCTATTTTTGTATTATCAAAATAATACTTGTTTATTTTTATAAATACATGACTTTTATGTCTCTATATTACACTAACGTTTATAAAAAAGCAATAGTTTTTTGCAAGATTTTTGTGTAAAATTTGCAATTCACCGTGGTCTTAATGGCCTATCGGTTTTGGTCATCCTTTGGATCTTGCTTGGAATTGCTGAATTTTTCTATGACGGCCATTATTATTCCTATTACACTTATCATAATAATAAAACCTATGCCGCCCCAGAATGCTATTCTCCAAATCCATGGAAACCACCAGCTTCCGCTCTCACCGCCAATCCAAAATAGAAACAAAAGCAACCCCACGAAGCTCCAACCTATCAAGGTTAGCCCGATTGAACCGCCAATCATTGTTGCTAGTGTTGAAGTTTGATAAGCGAGCGGGTCGTACTGTTGGCTGCCACGCTTTGTCTCGTCTTCGTAGCGTAGGCTGGGGTACAACTCTTTATCGTTCCAAAAATCGTACTCCTGTTTGCCTCTCGAATAGCCTTGTCTATAGCCGCGATCACTCGAGCCCTGCATAGAGTTATTCCGCCCATCTCGGTAGCCAGCTTCGTAGTTATTGTTTTTAGACATGTCTTACAGCTCTATTTTAGTTTGGTGTGCCTGACTAGACCAGCTTGCTGCCGCAAGCCTCCGCACTCGCAGCGCCTAAAAAGCTAAAACAAGTTTTACCTTTTTGGCTACGGCCGCTCATGCGTGCCGAACTATTCGCCTTCGGCTCATAGTTCGCGTCTAGCCGTTACATCTTAACCATATAAAACAATCTCACCTTTCGGTGAGCTTATTTTATCTGGTGCGCCTGACTAGACTCGAACTAGCACAGCTTAAAATCGCCACTACCACCTCAAGGTAGCGTGTCTACCAATTCCACCACAGGCGCATAAAGAACTGCCCTTATTATACCAAAATCCCCCAGAAAGACAACCCCGAAACCACCAAAAAGAGCTCCGTCTGGAGCTCTTGGCGTCAATTCTGGCCAGTGATACCAAAACCAACATTTTTTATTCGGCGATTTTATCGTCTTCGTCGTCTTCGGCGGTCTTTTCTTCGACGGCTGCCTCGGTAGACTTATCCGACTTTTTCAAGCCGAGCGGAAAAGCCATCCGATAGAGCCCGTGCACCGCATAGACAACCCCTAGCGCAATCACGCCGGTAAAAATCGTATATCTCTCGCCCGGTTTGGCCGTGCTGTAAGATATAAAAGTGATAATTCCACCGGCTGCAGCTACGCCCGCGCCGATCAAAAATTCTTTTAGGGCTTTCTTGCGCCCTTCTGCCTTATCATTATTGTTTGTCATGTTTTAATTATACCATAAAATTTCCTGTATTCTAGCCTGTTATGAGTAAAGCCGCCCCCGCAGGGTTCCCATAGCGAGAGGGAGCAGCCGATTACGCACGAAGAATACCTGCGCGGCCGCGCTGAAAGCCGGCAGGGGCAGATACACCTCCCTGCTTTTTCGGGGGTAGAAATCGAACATTTGCCAGTTGTGTGGCGCCTGCTCGCTCGGCCAGAGGCCCGGCAACGCCCTTTGGCAAATATGTGCTATCATAGATACATGAATCATGATATCATCTGTCCCCATTGTCACAAAACCTTCTCGATCGACGAAAGCGAATATGCTATCCTGCTAAATCAGGTTAGCCGCCAAGAAATTGACAAAGAAATTCACGAAAAATTGGCGGCAGCTGAGCGTGAACGTGCCAAAGAAATCGAACTAGTCGAAGCCAGAGTTCGCGGCGAACTCCAACAATCGCTTGCTGATAAGGAGACTGAGCTAGCTCAGCTTAAGTCCCAAGCCGACCAAAAAATCGCCGAGCTCAAGGCTCAGGCTTCTGAGGAGCTTGCCAAGCTTCAGGCCCAAGTCGCCAGCGCTGCAACCGAGCGTGAGCTTGCCGTGACTCGGGCGGTTTCGGCGGTCGAGAAGGAGCGTGATGACCTCGCGAACAAGCTCGAGAACAAAACCACCGAACAGAAACTCCTTGAGACGACCTTGCGCGAGAAGTACGATACTGAACTTCGCAACAAAGATGAAAAATATACCTCCGAACTCAAAAACAAAGACGAGATTATTGCCTATTACAAGGATATGAAGGCGCGCATGTCGACCAAGATGATTGGTGAGAGTCTCGAGCAACATTGCGAGATTGAGTTTAACAAGCTTCGTGCCACCGGCTTCCAGCATGCCTATTTCGAGAAAGATAATACCGTCTCAAAAACCACTGGGAGCAAGGGTGATTATATCTATCGCGAATGTGACGAACATGGCAATGAAATTATCTCAATCATGTTTGAAATGAAAAACGAGAACGAAACCACCGCCACCAAGCACAAGAATGAGGACTTCTTAAAGGAACTCGACAAGGATCGCCAAGAGAAAAAATGCGAATATGCTGTGTTGGTTAGTATGCTTGAGGCGGACAGCGAGTATTATAATACTGGTATTGTCGATGTTTCTCATCGTTTTCCGAAGATGTATGTGATTCGCCCGCAGTTTTTCATCCCAATGATTACTCTATTGCGCAACGCCGCGCTTAACTCGCTCCAGTATAAGGCCGAGCTAGCGACCGTACGTGAGCAAAATGTGGATATTACAGATTTTGAGGATCGTATCGATAAATGGAAAAGTAGTTTTGCGATCAACTCCGATCGCGCGACCAAGAATTTTAATAAAGCCATCAAGGAAATCGAAGATAGTATCAAAAAACTCGAAAACACTCGCGATGCTCTGATCCAGACCGTGAAAAACTTCGAAACTGCGAACAAGAAGCTCGATGACCTCACGATTAAGCGCCTCACCCGTGGTAATCCGACTATGACTGCCAAGTTTAAAGAGCTCGAAGCTGGTAAAACGGAAGAGTAGTCTACTCTGGCAGCGATACTGCTATTTCTTGAGTTCAGCGACCGTCGCCTGGACGATTTCGGCCAGTTTCTCGGCGTCGTCGAGGTCCTCGACGTAAAACATTGTCCGTCTTGCACTTGCGTAGGGAATTACCTGCGGTAAATTATATTTGCGTACGCCATCTACTTCCTTTAGCAGTAACTTTTCGTCATAAATTCCGCCAAATAGCGTTCCGTCCTGATAGAGCAGGAATTCGCCCATCATTGGCCGGCAGGTAATATCCTCAAGACCGTCTAGCTGCCCCAGTACGTAGTCTTTGAAGTCTTTACTGGTGCTCATATGGTCATTATAGCATATTGCGGAGGGCCGAGTACGGGTGGCTATAAAGGTATTTTTTGATCACATATAGATAAGCATGTGCGGCTTTACGGAAGTTTTCGAGTTCGTCGCCTTCAAGCTTAAAATATTTGCCTGCAGCAACCTTTTTGTAGACTCCCGAGGTACGGATTTCGTAACGGATAGTTAATTGACGTTCGTGCTCAGTTTCATCAACCCAATCCTCGTGCCAGATCCAAACGTTCTTCTGGTCGTGAAAGAATTCGCGACGATGCCCCTCGGGAATTGCGCCAAAAAGCTGGCTGCCTAGTCGCGATTCGGCATTAATTAGGTCGGCGCGAGTTAGCTTCGCATTATTTCTCTTCCTAAAAATTGTCGATGGCATTGGCCGTATGGCGCTGGTCGATTTTTTAACCGTCGCTGTACTAATTATTCCTGGAATGTCTGTCTTTGGAACGAGTTTGACCGGCTTCGTCGCAGTTTTTGTAACTGGTTTAGCGTGTTGGTGGGGAATTTTTAAAGTTTGTTCAGTGATTTTTGCGCCTGCGCTAGTTGTTCCTACGTTTGTTGTAGCGGCTGAAGTCGCGCCCACTGCGTTTTTGCTAGCCTTCACCGCACTGGTGATGCTTTGAGTAGTGGCTCTTTTCGCAGCTCGTTTCGAGTTGCGGGCGGCTTTGCGCTCAGCCTTAGCGGCGCGTCGAGTGATCTTTTTTGCGGCAAGCTTAGCCTTTTTCTGCTCGACCAGTGTTTTTAGCTTAGAGCTTTTGGGCCCCTGAACAGCTGAAACTGTTTTTGCTTTCGCTTTTTCGGATTTTTGTGGTGTCTCGACTGCTTTTTCCGACGAAACTTGTTCTAAAGCTTGCTTTTCAGCCAAGATTTTAGCCTGTTTTAAGCTTGCTTTATAATCTCTGATATGTTTTAGAGAGACGCACGGCATAGCTCAATCTCCTGAGCAACCGCCATCAACTCTTCGTAAATCCCAAGCGAATCCGCCGTGCCAAAATCGAAATTATTGGCCCGAGCGAATGAGGGAACCTCTGAAGTGGAATAGTTGTTTTGCATTGTTGGTAGTTTGCTCCGCTAAAGTTTCTATCGCCACACCCATATTTTCCGCGAGGTATTCCGCAATCGTGCGAATCATCGCTGGTGAGTTTATTGTACCACGGAACGGAGTTGGAGTCAAGAAGGGAGCATCGGTTTCTAACAACATTTTTTCGAGCGGCGGTAAAGGTGGAGTCGTGTAGGTAGCTAGCCCGTTCACTCCGACGTAAAATCCTCGTTCAAGCACCTGCCTTAGGCACTTTTTCGACCCGGTAAAGCTATGTACGACGCCTGTCACCTCTGGGAAATTATCCAGTACCCCAAAAGCATCCTCAAATGCCTCACGGATGTGTAGCGAAACCGGTAAATTGTTATCTTTCGCAAGCTGTAACATCTGCTCAAAAAGTCGAATTTGTCGTTCGCGGTCATAACCCTCATAGTGGTAATCAAGTCCTACTTCGCCGATCGCTACTAATTTCTCGCGATTGCAACTTTTTAGCAAACTATCATCGCAATCTGCCTCGGTGTGGCCGTCCAGAAACTCCGGATGAATCCCATAAGTCCAAAACACATTCTCGTGCGCGGTAGCAAATTGCTCCGCGGCGGCCGAATCGCCTGGGTCGGTCCCAATTACGACGACCTGTTCGACGCCTTTTTCGTGCGCCTGCGTCAAAAAGTCTTCCGCCTGTTCCGGCGTAAACCATTCCTGGTCGTGCAGATGGCAATGGGTATCAATCAGATAAGACATAGCAATATTATTATAACACAAAAGCACCAATATTGGCGCCTGTGAAAAACAAAAATGGAGCCTCGAACCGGGTTTGAACCGGTGACCTCATCCTTACCATGGATGCGCTCTACCTGCTGAGCTATCGAGGCGTCTGGAATCATTCTAGCACAAATTCTTTGCCCTGTGAAGAGTTATCCACCCTTGACATTTTTGAGAATGTGTGCTACAATGGTAGTATGTAGGTCTAAAAACCTGCATAATTTACCCGTAATTGCTCCAATAGGGGCTAGATTCGGACATTTGGGTATGTCCGTGTATATTAAAGGAGGAATGTAGACCATGGCAAAGAAAAAAACCGAATGGCCAGAAGACCTGTTTTACAACCTGATCCATTTCCCAGTTTATCGCAAAACCTTCCGCGGCTTTGTCCGGGCTGAGCTTGGCGAAGGCAAGATCCTGTCCTACACGCTCTTTAGCGCGGTAGCCATCGCTATCTCTGGCGTCCTGATATGGGCGGGCATTAGCTGTATCAACGAACGGTCCTATTTCTTGGGCGTTCTTGCCCTGGTGGTAGTGTTGGCCATGGCCTGGTTCATGCTGACGAGGTTTATCCCTGGTAAAGCAACCAGCCTGAAAGAAGCAGTTTGTGCTGCGGACGACGAGGCCTACAAGGCTCAGCTGAAGTATGAGCGGGAAAACCCTGACAAGTATCGCTGAGTTTTCTCAGCCTCATACACCTCCACTGTTCTCGGGCGCCGTGATCTTGCGGCGCTCAATTTTTATCTTTAAAAATAGCCTTAGGATGTCGCGGTAGCTCTTTTAGTTGAAAAGACTATATGTTATAATTACAGAAATAGTTACGATTTTGTAAGGAGGGAACTTGAAAAAACCACAAACCGCACAGATGGCTGGTATCCTCGGGGTATTTTTAGGCTGGGCTGGTGCTCACGATTGGTACTTGGGACGTAAAAAGCCAGCAATCATCCACACTTCGTTGGCAGCCGGAAGTATCCTTTTGGCGATTATAGCTGGTTTAATTATCCAGAGCGTTCCTACTACGGCGCGTCTTTTGAGTCGAACGACGGCTGGCATGCAATGGGGGTCAGCTTTGACGATCCTGAGCTATCTGATTGCGGCTGGAAATACTATTTGGGGTATTGTTGAGGGGATTATTCTTCTGCAACGCGGGGAGAAGGCGCTCGTACCAAAGTCGACCCCAGCGACAGTTGTGGTGAAACCAACTGTAAATACTGCCCCAGAGAACCCTAACTTGACGCCTGCGACACCAGTGGCTTTGGCTGATAATCAGCCAGTCACGCCTACTGTTCAACCGGCATCTACCGCAGCGGCATCGGTGGTAGCTCCGACCATAGTTGCTCCAAAGCCGCCCAAAAAGCCTATGAACCCAGCAACCAAGAAGAAAATCATCCTTTGGAGTTCGATCGGCGGTGGCGCTCTAGTGCTCGGGATTATTGCTTGGGTCGTAATTGCCCTAGTAACGCGAGTGGACTACGGCGATACTTATCGGGTAGCTAACGAACTTCGTGCGAAGGTCAACAGTATTTATCAAGAATATGGGTGTGGCCGAGCAGTCGATTATGCTGATTCGACCTGGGTAAGTGAACGTACCTATAATTCTTATGTTGCTGACTGTAAAGAGGTGCTTGACGGGGTTGACGACATGGTGAAGAGGCTCAGCGAGACTTCAGGCGTAAAGCGTAACGAGAAGATTTCGAACCAGTTCAATAACTTTCAGGAGGCTTATCACGCCGCTATTCCAGACATCCATACAATTAATGAGAAACTCGACTTATATCAAGCCTGGCATACTTTCACTGTCAAGGTCGATGACCTGACCGCTAAAAGTACTGATGCAGAGTTTAAATCAGCGGCTGATATTTTAGCTAAAAGTGGCAATCCGACCATGGCGGCCTACGGTGAAGGCTGGCTCGAGCGTACCTTGGCTTATGCGCACGCCTACCAAGCTTATTGGGATGCTCCGTCTGACGCCGAAAACAAAACCCAACTTCGTAATGACATGAATAATAAACAATCCGAGCAACGCCTCTGGATTTCGGAAAATCGTCCAGATGTAGCGGAGCTAGTTGGTCTCGAATTCAATAATACTAGCAAAATGTATAATAGCTACCGCAACCTCTTCAGTACGATTGCTGACGCTTATGAAAGACACTATGACTTCGGCAGCGGTGATTGTACTGAACTTTTTGACGACGTTGTAATCTGCGAGTAATTTTTACATACCTCATCACCCCCTCCTACCTCTATGCTATAATATACCCATGGGAAGTGAGGTAAATGGTATCCTAGTTGCTGCGCACGAGCTCAAAACTCCGCTTAGTCTTATGCGTCAGCTTGCGCTTTCGCTCGAAGATACTGACGATAGCTCGACGCGTGCTCATATCCAGTCTCAAATTATTAGTGTTTCTGAGCGTGCTATGCGTCAAGTTAATGACCTTACGAAAATTGCTCGTCTCGAAGATGGTCTTTTCGAAATGGAGCCAGTTAGCGTGCGAGGTATTTGCGAATCAGTCTGGCGCGAACTTGAGCCACTTTTTGGCTACAAACACAAATCTCTCCACCCCGTTTATACTAATCGTTCACGGCTAGCTATAGCTAACCCGGACTTGCTCTATAGTATTGTTTATAACTTCTGCGCTAACGCGATGCATTATTCACACTCGGACACAGTCAGTGTACTGTCGGTTTCGGATGTATATGAAAAAGATGCTGATGATGGTGCGCATACTAAATATAAAGACACCGATAATCCCCAAACAGGCGCCAGCAGAAATTTGCCTACAAAAAGAAATCCGAACCGGATTCGTATCGGCGTTCGTGATTTTGGCCCTGCGTTGCCGGCGCCGATCTGGCGTGAATTTCGACGGGGCTATCTTGATCGTCCGACCGCGATCGCCATGCGTCCAGGTAGCTCCGGGCTTGGCCTCTACATTGCCTCAGAGTTCGCCCGTCATATGCACGCCGAGCTCGGCGCCATTCGTCATCGTGATGGCACTAGCTTTTTCATCGAACTGCCGATTTCTAGGCAAGCCAGTCTTTTTCGGCTGGATTGAGGTATGTGAATATGTCTAAAAAACCACGAGTTTTTATTATTGAAGATGAACCGATCATGGCGGAGTGTTTGGAACGTTCGGTCCGGCGCGCTGTGGGAGCGGAGATTCAGACTTTTCCGAACGCACTCTTTGCAATGTCTGCGCTGAATGAACATTTGCCGGATTTAATCTTGCTTGATGTTTTGCTTGATGGACCAGACGGTTTCACTTTTTTGAATGAGTTAATCTCTTACCCGGATACCGCGCAGATCCCGATCATTATCGTCAGCTCGCTTGATTTAGGGCGGCGAGATTTGAGCGGTTATGGCGTTGTCGCAACGCTACATAAAGACACGATGACCCCGAACGACATTATGGCGGCAACTCGGCAAGCATTATCAAGGAATGGCAATGTCTAATGATTTGCGTACCCGTGCGATCGTGCTTCGACGCACGAACTACGGTGAATCTGACCGTATCCTAAATATACTTACTCCGGAAGGCAAAATTGCCGTTTTGGCGCGTGGGGTACGCAAAGAGAAGTCTCGCCTTGCTGGCGGGATTGAGCTTTTTTCACAGGCTGACATCGTTGTCCACCGTGGTCGCTCTAGCCTTGCTACCCTTACTAGTGCAAGAATGCTTTGCTTCTATCATAATATTCTTACAGATTTATCAAGATTGGAGCTAGCTTCAAGTTTTTTGAAGCGGCTTGATCGTGCAGCCGAACAGTCGGATAACCCAGAATATTTTGACCTGCTTGAACAGTCGCTTGCTGGCTTGAACCAAGGACTATCACCAGAGCTTATTTTGACCTGGTTTTCTTTTAATCTAGCACGAGCCTCTGGCGAACAGATTAACTTTCTCTGCGACACTGCAGGCGTCGACCTAAAACCGGACCAGCGCTATTTTTGGGATACGAGCGAAGCGGCTTTACGCCTTGAACCGCAAGGTGTAATCGGCCCCCAAGAGATTAAATTGGCGCGCCTACTCTTAAGCTCTAAATTAGCCACCGTTAGCCGTGTTAATGGCGTCGAAAAGCTGATCTTTCCGCTTTCAGCTATTGCACGGTCACTCTCTTAGCATCTCTAAAATCATTTTGGTAAAACTCATTTCTGCCTCTATGTCTTAACCCATGGTTAATCCCAAGCTTCTATCGAGCATTTTTAACGGACCCCTCAGGTTATAGTGGTTGCAGGTGGAAAAGGAGAATTTATGTTAAAAATCGTAGTCTTTGATGGCGGTTGGGGCGGGGAACTAGTTGCAGACTATTTGGCGGAAGAATTACGGACGATAGAAATTGAGCGCGTCATTGATTGGAAACATGCGCCTTATGATAACAAAACTATATCGGAAATTGAAAGTCTTTCGGAAGACTGCTTGCGCCCATATGTTGGTAAAGTAGATTTGATTGTGCTGGGCGGTTATGCGACTTCCTTGGCTTTAGAATTTCTTGAACGCCAATACCCAATGCAGAAGTTTATTGGTATGGGGATTAATTATTATCGCATCCTCAAGTCACGTAATTACCCTAGCCAAGTAGCTGTTTTTGTGGATAGCGTTCTCATCGAATCCGATTTGTGTCAAGAAATGCGCCAAAAATTGCCCTTTTCCACCATCATTACTCCCGATTGCTCTGGCTGGGAAGATCTGATTAATATTGGCGGAATGTCAAGGGAAGCTTTGCGTCTAGAACTCTGCGACCATTTTCATTTAAGGACTGCAAAGACCAAGAGTCTTCCTATCAAACGCAAAACAACGCGCGGTCGACCAAGCCGAGAAGTCTCCTCCAGATCAACTTTACCGCTATTAGAAAGTATTCGTCGGCCAGAAGTCGAGGGTAATGAAGACTCGCTCCCCCTGCTCACCCAAGAATCACCAGATCAGCCGTTTCATTCAACAAAAAAGCGCTTGCTTCCTGATGTGGTTCTTCTGCTCAATACGCATTTTTGGGAGCTACGCGCTGATTTTGAGGAATTGTTTGGTTATGGCGTGCGCGTGCTTGACTTTCGCCAGAAACTTCTGCACGATACCTGTAGTGCACTGTCTTTGCGTGGCGTAGATGGCTGTCGAAGTAAGTAGTATAATCAAAATTTCAAGTTTTTCTTTAGATTTTTCGTTTTTTAAAACATTAGTGTTATAATTAGTCGTGAAAACCAATACTAAGTGTTTAATGAGAGCTTCTTATGAAAAATAGTCATAAAAAACTTTTCAAACAGCGTATCTGTGTAATTTCGCGAGCTATCGCTTGCGCATCTTTTTTACTTTTAACTATTATCGGAATCTCTTCTCTCGCTGCGGCTATGACTTTGGAAGTCATCGAGAATGAGGATGGCGTGCCGGCTTCATGGCAAGCCGCTTCTCTCATCGAGCCTAGCACCATCACTCTGCCGATCACCTACTGGGATCAGAAAGCTGATCCATGCGATGATCCTGACCGCCAGTTTGAATGGACGTTGTGTAACGGATATCGTACCCACGGCGTACTGACGGGCATAGTTAAGCCTCGGTTAGGCTCTGACCATTTACCTATTCCGGCTTTTTCAGATACCGAATCTTCTTGGGTGGTCCTTCACGATGCTCTGTCTATCAATGTCATCGGTCACGATCCGGTCTTAGAAACCGACAATTTTTATCGTTGGTTTCATGAGGTTCCTGGTTTATCGAAACGCATTGACGGGCGTACAGTAACTTTTAACCGTACGGGTGAGCGTACCTATACGTATGGTGGACAGGATATTTATCCTATCGATGACGTTCCTGGCCTTGATGCTGACGATGTTCAGCTAACCGACTGGCAAGGTCAGAAACATAATTTCGGCTTTACTGCTCACCTTGGCTTCGCTGTCAAGGTTTCTGCTAACGGTAGCGAACGCTTCGAGTTTTCTGGCGATGACGATGTTTGGGTCTTTCTTAACAACCGATTAGTGCTTGATATCGGCGGTCTTCATGGACCGATTTCTGGTTGGTTCCAAATTAATACCGATGGCACCGTCAATACGTTTATCGAAAAAGTTAATAATCTCGATATTCGCAACGGAGACTGGGTAGAATGTATGCGTATCCGAGATCTAGTCTATGCTGATCAAAATTGCATTAACGCTTATAACGTCAAGATTCGTGATAACTTTACGACTACTTCGACGCAACATCTAGATTTTGGGCTCAAACCTGGCGACGTAGTAAGCCTAGACTTCTTCTATGCTGAACGTAGTACTGACGGTTCGAATACTAAGATTACTATTGATCATATGAATTGGCCAATTTCTGCCGACAGCGACATCACGGCTAAGATAGTCGGGAAAATCAACGGGACGGAAAACAAGCTTGTCGAATTTAACACCCATGTTAAGAACCGTGATCCGGAAAATCCTCTTGATCTTGAGCGACTCGCGGCCTACATCCGGGAAACTACGGGCGAAGGAGTTAACGAGGGCTATCTGCCTCTAGATGAAACCACTCTTTTCTATACTACTACGCCAGAAGATGATAGCTCATGGCGACCAGTTAAGGTTTCCGCCCCAGATAATTCAGATAGTGGATTTAACTTAGCAACTCCAATTCGTATGGCTCCGGCCGGAGAAGCTGGTGATACTCTCTATTTCCGCTATTATGGAGAAACCTCTGACCATTCTGGCACTATGTCTAGCACGATCAGCTATTATACAACCTTGGCTGGCAATGCTGGGATAACTTATGATTACGATGAAGTTTCATATACTGTTGATTCTGAATCCCCAGAAACCCCTGAAACTCCTGATCCAGATACGCCTGAATCCCCAGATTTGCCAGAAACACCAGACCCTGAATCCCCAGACGTACCAGACGTACCAGACGTGCCGAGTGATACTGAAGATCCAGAGGTTCCTAGTCGTCCTAGCCTGCCTAATACCGACCTAATTGATGACGATTTAGTCTACCTTCCGCCTCTCGGCGAGGTTACCTTTGTGCCAAATACGGGCATCATCAGCACCGTTATCCCAGGCCTCTTAGGAGATGATTTTGCTGAGGTTGTTCTCTCGCAGACATTTATCCTGGTCGTTCTCTTCGTTTTCGCTGGCAGCTTTGCTATTTATTTCAGGACACGAAAGGTCCTCGCTCCTGCTGCCGCTAGCGCTCGCATCGCCACAAAGACCTCTAGGTTTGCGAAGTCCACATCTAATACCATAAGCGCAAACAGTTCGAAGAAGTCCTCGCAAAAGTCCCTTAAGACCACTACTCCAGCAGTAAAGTCTACCTCGCAGAAAACGGCCAAGACCATCACTAAAACGTCAAAAATGACCACTAAGCCTAAATCTTCTAAGGCTAGCACTACTGCAAAGGTGAAGAAAACGACCAAAGCTTCTAGGAAGTAGTAGCACGGGATTTTTCTCCAGCTATTCACTTTTTCTCCCACTTCTCAATCCTGTGTTATAATAATCCTAGAACTTTACGATTTGCTACGTCTAAAATTACGGTAGTTTCTGTATCAATTCTTACATCAAATCCGCCGTACTTTTAAGGTCCGTATGTATTTGTAAGTGTTCAATAACAGGTTGCCCGAATGGCGGAATTGGTATACGCGTTCGACTTAAAATCGAATGGAGA
>CARBES010000002.1 GCA_948944455.1 uncultured Candidatus Saccharibacteria bacterium
ACTACTGGGTAGCCAAACTAGCTGATGGGAATTGCTGGATGACACAGAACTTAGCACTAGATATTACAAGAGATGGATTAACCCCAGAACTCTCTGACATCACTGAGCCTTGGAATAGTCAGAGTGAGTATCCGCCGGAAGAAGCAAAACAGGAGATGCTAGTGAGCGATATTGATAACTCACCTATAGCTACTCATTCGTGGTCAATGAATCGATATATTATTATAGATCCAGACAACGGTTCAGCAGAGTATACTTGCGGAACTAGTAAAAGTAGCCTTGCTGAATGCTCAGAGTATTTTGTGGAGGTTGGAAACCGTAAGCCTTCTAGCCAACCGAACTTTTATTCTGAGAATGGTTCTACTTATGCTGATAATGAATACGATGCACACTATCTGGCCGGTAATCTTTACCAGTGGAACTAGTTAACCGCGACCCCTGTATAGAGCTTAAGGCTAAAGCCCAATGTTAGCGTTAGGGGCTTTGTTCTAGTTCGATAAAAGACGAACCCCGACGCGAAAAGTCGGCGGTTTTTCAACGCCCCGCATTAACGACTAGTTGGGCGCATTTACAAATTGAACTATTGCTTATTTTAAGACCACGCGAGCTAGAGCGGAGATCGGCGCGCCTTTGGCGTCCGCCGTCCTCCGCTCTGCCGCGTGGCAATTCACGAAGCGGGCGAGGCGAAGCCTCCGCCCGCGGAGTGATTTTTGTGGCTCATTCCGTCTATGCTTCGGCGGTTGGCTTTGTAGTGTTTATGTTTAGGCGCAAAAAATACGCAAAGAATCTCCATTTTACCCCTGAAAATGTATTGTTTTTATACGGCGTTCGTGCTATAATTAAAGAGTAAAGATATTACATTAAACAGGAGTAAAACATGGTAAAGAATACCAAAAACCAGCGCAAAAAATGCGCAAAACCGACACTCTACAAAACCCCGCGGGGCGACTTCATGGCAGATATGGGCGACGGCCGCATTATGCCTATTATTAGCGTAGGCGTCAATGAATATGAGGAGGGCGAAGAAAATGCTTAAACTCCACGAAATCCCCGATCTATTCACTGACCTCGCTACCATCTATGAGGCGCCCGCTTACCAGCTCCAGTTTATCGGGGCAGGCACTAGCTGCGACATTTATGCGCGAAGCATTGAGGAGCTGTTTGGTGCTTTTGCGCTCATTCGTGATAACTATATTATCAAGAACGGCGAGCAGAAATTGCGCTTCTATCGGCTCACTGATAGCGACGGCTGGCGAGGTCTTGGCGGACTATATGGAGCAGACATCGAACGCGAGGGGCTAGGTTTCGGCGAGTTTCGGGCGCTATTGGAGGGGACTGAAAATGATTAGCGCATGGGATAGAGGCGTGCGAGAATACGCCGAAGAACTACTAGAAAAGGCGCGCGAAAACGGCATCGAGGGGACGCCAACGGCGAAGCAACTTCTCAACGGCGCTGCGAATTGGCAAGAATATAGTTTCGCGGGCTGTTCGCTACTTCGCGACTGCGACATCTGCGCCCGCCTTGCTACTCCATCGGAGCAACGCATGAAGAAGAACGGCGAATTTCCGCCGAATAAACGCGAAACTTGGCTCGATGTTCAGGCTCGCGCTCTCCGTCAGGCGTGCGCACTGATTATCGGCGGGGAGTTCAACGAGAACACGAACCTCGACGCTATCAAGGAGAACAAAAAGTTTCCTGCGCATAGGTTTCGGGCGGTCGTCGGCTTCAAGAACCATCCCGCAAAAATTGCGTATTTCATGGCGCAATATCGGGCGAAAGAATGGGCGGAGCAAGCCCGCGAAGTCGCGGGCGATCGCTTCGCAGGCTACCAGATAACCGAACGCATTGGCGAACACAACTATATCTACAAGGAAGGACGACAACGATGAAAAACAATCTCTATAACCCCGACGAGCTAACCGACGCCGATAAACGCGTATATGTAAAACATCCGACCGAGGCACCAATCTACGAGCCGATTTATTACGCGACGCGCAATATACACACTGGCCGAATTACAATCTTCGGGAGTGAGGGCAAGCGCGACTATCTCGGCTACACGAGCAGGCAAGCCATCAAGCACTATCGCGCATTAGCAGAACGACACGCCACAATTTAACGCCGAGCGGTTCGGCGGGGGCGGGGCGCAAGCCCCGCACCGCCAACCCCACAGGCAGGGCGGGACGAAAAAGCCAAAACCGAGGCGACCCACCCCCACCAAACCGCTTACGCACAAAATCTCTGCTGCGGGAGATAGAAGAACCCCAGCGGACGCACAAGGAGCGAAGTCAAGCGAGCGAAGCGACCTTGACTGAACTCCGCGCACGCTATAATCTATCCCCTCCCGCAGACAGAGATCTAAAATACTATGAAAAATGAGCAGAGCTACGGCTCTGTTTTTTGTTATCTAACCTACTGAAAGGAGGCAAATGCCAAATATAAATCAAGCCAAATTCAAACCTCAAATTCGTCATATCGGCGAGCTTACTCTGATATTCCGAGATAAACACACTATTATCGCAACTTATGGGAGCACTAGTTTAGTATTTCATCGCTGGTTTGACCGCGGAATGGGCGATTATGCCGAGAAATGGAAACCCTTTGCGCGTGCGCTTAAGGAACAGCGCCTTACCGATCTTTCGGACTTACGACGGCTTGCTCTGAAATATAGTATTTCGTGTCAAAGCTATGCGGGAGGGTTGAGCTTACCAACTGATATTGAAGAAATTAAGGAGAAACAATGATGATTAGCCAATTACAGCTTAACTATAAAGGCGTAGTGATTAGCAAAAAGAATAGCAAGATTATTCGTAAGGATCGTCGGACTGGCAGGAATTATATCACCAGCAATGACGCCGCCAAACGCAATGAAGCCGACATGATATGGAGCTTCAAGGAGCAATTAGCAGGCGCTTTTACTGCCGAGGACTTGTGCCCTTGTAGCGTCGCCGTAACGATTTATGAACCTGACGCTCATCGACGCGACCTCGATAATCAACTAACCTCTATTCTGGACGCTTTGGTGCGAGCTGGCGTGATTACCGACGATAGCAACGCCAATGTTTATGGCGTGAGCGTGCGATATGGCGGTATTGACCGAGAGAACCCACGAGCTGATATTGTCATCACTAAAGAGAGCGAGGGTGCTATATGCCAATAAAACGGAGCAAGCAGGCGAAAAACCTGCGTAAAGTCGTAAAGAGAAAAATAGCCACAAAGCAGGCTAACAAAAACGGCGTTAGCCCGATTTCTGGAGTGGCTCCGCCAGCTGATAAACAATTTGGTAAGGCTGGTGGCAACCCTCGCCACAATGGGGCGTGGAAGAAAGAAGATACTTTGCGTTTCAAACTTCAACAGGTGGCGAAGTTAGATAAAGACGAGCTGTCCGTTCTGCTGGATGATAAAGAGACCGGAGAATATGAGAAAAGTGTGGCGCGTATTTTACTAGACATCGCCGAGCCACAAAATCAACTAACTGCCGAGGAACGCTGGCGTATTCTCAATGGTCTGACTAATCAAGATAGCGGAATGCCAAAGCAGCAAGTAGATCAGACTAACTACGAGGCGCCGATACCATTATCTCCGCGCCAGATTATTACAGAGCCTCGCGCCAAAGCGACACGAGCAACCAAGAAAACTACCAAGAAGAAAAAGTAATGCTTCAAGATACTACGGCACTCAAAAAGATAGAGGCGATGTCGGCACGCATAAATATCATTCAGGGCGGAGCGCGGGCTGGTAAGACGACGGCGATGGTAATACATCTCTGCGACCTGTCTTTTGCTGTGCGTGATAAGATTATTAGCGTAGTATCTGATACTTACCCTAATCTGGAAAAGGGCGTGATACGCGACTGGGAGAAGTTGCTCAAACGCCATAATTACGAGCAGCTGTTCATTCAGAATAAAGTTAAGCATACCTGGACGAACAAAGTAACTGGCACTATTGTCGAGTTCTTTTCCTGCGAGGCGGACGACGCCCTTGGTGCTGGTCGTGATTATTTATTTATCAACGAGGCATACCGCGTTCCCTATGCGACATTCGACCAGCTCATGCTCCGCACTGAAGTCATGGCATGGCTAGACTTCAACCCGATAAACGAGTTCTGGGTCCATACCGAAGTAATGAAGAAACGGACGGACTGGGAGTTTGAAAAACTAACCTATCAAGATAATGAGGGGCT
The DNA here is from genome assembly GCA_948944455.1 of uncultured Candidatus Saccharibacteria bacterium. Classification (GTDB taxonomy): domain Bacteria; phylum Patescibacteriota; class Saccharimonadia; order Saccharimonadales; family Saccharimonadaceae; genus Nanosyncoccus. The sequence goes on from CARBES010000002.1 coordinate 4,185, forward strand.
ACCGCCGTCTATTCTCGCTGATTTGCTCCAGCATAGAGGCGACGGCACGAGTAACTGGTGGCGGGTTTATGGGCTGGGAGAAATTGGTGCACTAGAGGGCAATGTATATCGTGGCTGGGTCTGTCATGATACTTACAAAGGTATCTCAATGTCATTGAAGCGTTACGGCGTCGATTTTGGCTATAATGATCCGACAACCATTATGGCAATTCACGAGGACGAGAACCGAGAAATCTACCTCAAAACTAAACTCTACCAGAGTTTTCTCACTAGCAAAGAAATCGTGAAACGAGCTGTAGCAATTAACGCCGAAGCCGAGGGGCTGTTCGTCTGCGATAACGCCAAGCCAGAGATGATTAAAGACCTCCAAGAGGCAGGCTTACGCGCAATTCCTTGCGATAAATCGGCTTCTGGTAAGGTAAATGGTAAGCTGTATAATATCAACCTCGTCCAAGAGCGTAAGGTTCATTATCTCGCCGAGGACAAAGACCTAGAGCGCGAATACTTAACCTATGGCTGGCGTGTGAAGAAATCTACTGGCAAGACTATCGACGAGCCGCAGGATGGTAACGACCACGCGCTAGACGCCATTGCCTACGCGATACGCGATATGGAGCGAAAACCTCTGCGATACGCAGGGGTCAGGTAGTGATAATACCTCTAATATGTTCGTCCAAGTAGTTTTTGCTTCTCTTTGAGAAAAAACTGGCGACTTCTTGCTAATACCGTAATGCCAGTTTAGCTCATTGGGATCATATGGTTCATAACCACATTTCATCATGGCGTCCTTGAACATATTATTCGTGAGGTAAAAGCCATTTTCGCCATGCTCAAACTTATGCTTCAAGCCATAACTAGATATATCTTGTAAGACGGTCTTTCGGGGGAGTAAGTTTTGGCAAATCCAATTAAGGAGTGTATCTTGCTTCTCTTTAGGTAATGCCGAGATTAGCTCATCATCAACAGCGCCGTTTTCATTAGTGTATGGACGACCATTCTTTATCATCCTTAAAACCTCCATTACGATACTTACTATTATACTCTACGAGCTGTCAGGCTCAAAGCGTAGCCAGTATGGCGGATGAGGCGTAGGCTGTGGCGAAGACGAGGGCAAAGAGGGGCGCGAGTAGGCTAGGCGAGCGCCCCGTCCCCGCTCCTGAAGCAAGCCGACGGCGCAAAGCGACGATCGGCGAAGCGTCCGCGATAGCGGGCAGGGCGGGGCTAAACCCGAAGTCCGAAGCCAAAGACAAGCCGAACGAGGCTCACGGCTTATGATAAGGGCAACTGCGCCTTGCGCTAGGGATAGCAGCGAAATGCCGAGGAAAGCGAGCGAAACTGACCGCTTGCGGGCAAGTTTCAGAGCGACGCAGGCAGAGAGTGGCGAAGCCACGATACCAAGCGAGCGTCCTTGGCTTGGAGCGAATAGCCCGACGGCGTAGCCGTAGCGCCCGATAAGTGATTATGGTATAATGGTTGCAAATGAGAAAACCTACTATAAAACTTTTGATTAAGCGCTTGTCTTATGAGGCGGAAGTCGTAGATAAGTGGAAGCACATTGCGCCCCGCTACGGCGAGGAGAATACTGCGGAGATTAAAGAGTATCTGCCAGCCGACCCATTTCTGCTTTATGACTACAAGTGTTTAATGCTTATTCACGAGGAAGGACATTCCAAAGAAGAAGCCATTGCTATCGCTGACGATATGAAGCCTGACGACTGGTATGAGGTGTGGTTAGACCTCAAGAAAATGCTTGATAATACCAAAAAGGACGCTGGTTTATAGGCTGGTGTGGTGCGCTGAGGGGCGTTAGCCCCTCAGCGCGAATAGCGACGACGCGACCGACGAAGCCCCGCGGAACGCGCGGCGAGTGAGGGCGCGGAGGAGTGCTAGCAAGCAAAAGAAAATTACAACCTTCTTGCTTTTTGAAAGTAGCCAGCAATCGTGCCTTTCTGTAAAATATGCCCTGACATTGCTCGTAGTAGCCGCTTTTTCGTATGATTTGGCGATAAGTCTAAAATAGTGTCTAGCGCGTAAATCGTAAATTGGTAATTATGTTTCTTGGCTACTGGTGGCTTTGGGCCAGCGTACTTATGAAACCCATAAGCAATGCCCTGAATAATATCTTCTCTGCTACCGACATCTTCCGGAATTATAGAATTCGCGCCTATATTCCAAGCAACCCAATGTGTGAAGTTTTTGATTGGGTGGCTTAAATCTTCCAAAATTATTACTAGACTTTTCGTATTAGGTGAAAGATTTTCCAGTTTGAACTCTGGCGATATGTTCTCGCCATACCCAGTATATTTCGCAGGAATTAGACTACCATTTTCAAAAGTTGTTTCAATTCTTAACTCATCATAGTTCATAGTCAGATTGCTACTCGGTAAATTGTAATTTTTAGTTATCTATTTTTTAAATAATTTAATATTTTAGTTGTTAATGGTTTAAATATTAAATACATTACATATCCAATGATGCCACCCATTACATTAGTTAACAAATCAGTTATATCTGCTGACCTAACCCCATTTATTAAAGGTTGTAATAATTCTATACCTAAACTTAATAGAAAAGTATAAAAAGCAATTTTTAATAGTTTCACATTTTCTTTTTTTATAAAAGGTACTAAAAATCCAAAAGGAATTGTCATTATTATATTCAATCCTACTTGTCTCATAAAATCACCTCTACTATTTAGAACATCAATAAATGGAACTAAATTCATTGAATCATATGGGTGATTAAATATGAATGGTAAAGATGTTATTATCGGCATTAAGGTAAAGAATAATACAAAAGATAAGTATATATACATTAAAGTATTTACAAGTAGTACATCTCTACCTTCTTCTTTCCATTTTCTATAAAATATCCAAAAATATATTATTATTAAAACTGCAAAATCCACTAACTCTTTCATATTGTTTTCTCCTCGACAAATTACAATTTGTCTTTATCTAATTATAACATTTTCAGTATTGACACGCGTTCCTGATGGTCGTGAGAATAGAGGCTAGAGCGTAAGCAGTATCAATGCCTACACTCCGCCAATACATTGAGGAGCAGTAAAGTAAAAGGCTACACTCGTAGTTCTTGTTCAGGAATACTTTACTCTTAATGTTTGGTGACGGACCACAATGCGCTGGGTTTACCCCAGAGGGTTTACTACCCTTTGTTTTTGTGCGTGGCTTTTCATGAACATTAACTTTAGGACAAATTATGGACGAACAAGAAAAGAAGTTTTTGTCGGTGTCCGCTAAATCTACCCTCGCGAATAAAATGAGCGGTGGTACGGAAAAGGAACACCAAATCACTTTCGTGGCGTCTAGTGCTAACCCCGACCGCGCTAAAGAAGTCGTGGAAATTGGCACTTTTAAACTCCCGCTCAAAGGCGGTGGGTTAGTGCGAGTGGCGGAACTTGCCTCAACTCCAAATATCAAACTCGATATTCCGTTTCTCGCCAATCACGACGGTTGGGACATTGATAGTGTGCTTGGCTCGGTGCGAAACGCTACCTATGACGGCGAGAGCAAAGAACTCACTTTTACGGTTGGCATTTCGGCACGAGAAAAGGCGCAAGAGATGTTTAAGCTGGTCACGGAAGGACATCTCGACAACGCCTTTAGCATTGGCTGGCGTGGCGGCGCTTATAACCCCGATACCAAGACCTATACCGATGGCGAAATGCTAGAGGTGTCGCTCGTAACGCGAGGCTGTAATTACGATGCCCGAGTACTTGGCACTAAAGGTGCGGAAGCAACTCAGACTAAAGACGCTCCTGACCCCAAGTCAACGGACGCTAACGACATAACGAAACTAGAAACTAATACTCCGGACGAGGATGATAACGCCGAGCTAGAACACTCACCGGAAGAAGTCAAGAATAATAACGCTGAAGTAGAGAAGCCTACCGAAGCAGAAACGGAGAAAACCATGGATGGTAAAGAAACTAACCAAGAAGAAATTGCCAAAAAGCAGGTGCTCGAAGTGCCGAGCCAAAAGAGTGCAATCACGGTAGAACAGAAAAACTACCTCGATACCCCCGAGGCGATGGCTGACCTAACTAAACACATTCATGCTAACTATGGTAAGGGCAACGAAGCGGTAGTCGCAAGTTGGAAAGACCATCTAGCGACTAAAGGTTTGACTGGTTCGGAGATTTTGCCAACGACTCTCGCACAGGCGTTCTTCAATTGCTTTGAACGTAAAGACGGGGTATTGGCGAAGTTCCGCTCAACGAAGGTGCTGGCTGGCGCTGCCTATGCGTTCTCTACTAGCGACAAAGCAGGCGCGCATACTAAAGGTGATAAGAAAGGCTACATCACGCCAAAATCAATTCGGCGCGACTGGAAGCATAAAATCGCCTACGCCAAGATGGAACTCGACCTTCAAGACCTGCTTGACGACCAGACCGGCGAACTCACCCAGATGCGCGCGGAAATGCTAGCGGAGCGACTTTATACGCGTATTTTGGAGGCATTTGCGACTGAAGCGGTCGCTACTAAGCCGAGCGGAGCTGATACACGAATGTTTGATGGCACGCGTGGTGTATTCTCATTCAAAGCCGATCTCGACCGCTCTGTTAAGAGTGGTACTGATGACGATATTCTCTACGCTAAAGCTGTCGCTAGTGTCATCGCTAATGATAAGGCTGACAATCTTTACGATAAAATTGTCAAAGTCATTCGCGGTATTAAGGGCGCAGGAGAAAAAGCGATTTTCGTGCCTGACGGTACTATGACCGACCTTATGCTCTTGAAAGATAACGATGGACGCTACCTGTTTCCAGTTGGCTCCAATACCGAAAGTTTACTCAAGGCAACGGTTGTGGAGCTGGAAAGCATGAACAACTGTGGTTATGATGTCATTGGCGTAAATTGTGGTAACATTCTTTATGCTAATGGCGCTGATATGCTTCGTGCGGCGTTTGACCACGAATATAACCGCGATGTTCTGCTTCACGAAAAGTCGGTAGCAGGCACTGCGCAGGGCTGGAAATCTATCGCCGGCTACGTCTCGGCCGGTAATACTAGTGGAGGCGAATCCTAGTCTGACAAGTTTCTATGGGGTAGAGTGAATACTCTGCCCCATATACCAAAAATAAGTAATCAATATGGACGATACGATCAATACTAATATCGGTTTGACGGCTGGAGAGTGCGCAGTATTTCTCGGACGCGAACTGACGCCGAATGAGGAGAATAATTTTGCGCTGTTTCTGGCTGTCGCTACGGCACGCCTCAACGCCTTGCTCGGCGTAGATATAGTTAAGCAGACGGAAGAAAAGAACATTCCTATCATTCAGCTATTACTAGCGCGCCTTGTCGGTGTAATTTCTGATGAACAGGAGGCTGCCCAAAATCGGGGCGTGGTCGCAAAAGCCGTGGAAGATTTTAAGGTAGAATATGACGAAACCTCCTCAACTCCTATGCGCCAGTTCGTAGAGCATAACGCTGATTTATTGAAATTATTTATGCCAAAGCCTATTTTTCGGGCGGGGAGTAATGCCTACGATGGTAAAAACCTCTGTATATAGTCCAGATAAGGGCATACATCATAGCGTATTTCGACATTTTAAGAATGGCTTGGAGGAGATAGATTTTCTCCCAGTCGTTGGCACTACGGTCAACGGACAACGCAAGATTAAAGCGATCGTCAAAGCCAAGATGGGCTTGAAGCGAGCCTCACAACTGCGACGCACTGCGAGTGACTTGACCGTTCATTGTTTTCCTGAAGATTTTGATGATGTGGCAAATATTCAGGATGTTATTGGCTCAGCCATTCGCTGGTGTGGGCGTAATTATTCGCTCGACGGCGCTATCCTCGGCAAAAACTACGCCACTGGTGAGGTGGAACATATTACTTTCAACTGCTCACTAGCTATTTACACCGACGACCGACCGAAGTTTTGCCTAGAGAACTCGCGCGCTACCATCCTCACTACTGAAACTGGTCGGATTTTCATGGTGGAACAGTTTAGTGAGCTAGCTGGTACCGAGATACCGGAAGAAACGACTAATGAGATGTCTGCGCTGGCAGGAGTATAAGGAGCGATATGTTTGACGATATTCAGACGAGGCAGGCTGTAAGTATTCAGGCGGAACAGATGGAAGGTTCGGGTTCGCGACGAGCCGCTTGCGCCCAAAGCGCGGGACGCGCGACGGCGTCAGGGCGGCGAGGAGTGCCAGCGGAGATATTAAACATTATTAAGGAGTAAAACATGGAAGCGATCAAGTTCTCGGAATTACCAAGTGGCGATAAACAAGATCTCGGAGAAAATGATGGTCTGCCGATCATTGCGAATCAAGAAAATCGCCTGTTGTCATGGGGGCGATTAAAGAAGCAGCTTGCCAAACAGACGCATTCGGACAAGATAAATGTTGATGAGGAAAATAAACTCAAGGTACCGACTAATGAAGCGGTAGAGGTGAGGCTAAGTGAGCTAGAGGGCGAGATTAACGAGCGTGTAGATGACGTAAAGACTACTGCCGAGGGCGCAAAAGCCACCGCAAGTAGCGCGTTAGCGTCGGCTGGTGCGGCGCACGCTGAAGCTCAGAGCGCGAGTAATACTGCGACTAGTGCCGTTGCGACTGCCAACACCGCTCAAAGCCTAGCCACGACCGCGAAAACTACTGCTGAAAACGCTCAGACTGCTGTCGCAAGTAATTATACCGAACTCAATAATAAAATCACCACTAATACTTCCACTGTTCAACAACTCCGCACTGACCTTGATACTGAAACTACTGCCCGCACTGCCGCCGTTGCGAGCGTCAACACCGCCGTCCAAAGCGTGGCAAGTCGGGTCGGCGCCATCGAAACCAAAATTGCCAACGGTGAACTTGGTGGCGGTGGTGGCGATAACACTGGTGGCGGAACGGTCGATCTTACCCCAGTCAATAATCGCTTGACCGCACTAGAAACTAAGGACACCGCTCACGAGAACCGGCTGGAAGCCCTAGAAACCGCCAAGACTACGCAGGCTAGTAAAATTAGTGAACTTGAAAGCGCTCACACTACCATTGATAATACGCTAGAAACCTTAAACGGAACGGTGTCTAGCCTACAAAATAGCCTCAATATCACCGATAGTGAGGGTAACGTCGTAACGGTGGCGACGGCGATCACTGAAGCAAAGGCGGTGGCCGCTACTGCTCAAACTATTGCTGATACGGCTAGTACCACGGCAAGCGCCGCCAAGGCTACCGCCGAGAGCGCAACAACTGCGGCGACCAGTGCGCAGGCGACGGCGAACGAAGCTAAAGCCTTAGTTAGTGTGACAGACGTCCAGTATAACACTATCGTTACAACCTTGTCCGAGGATGGGCAAACTGTAGTGGAAATGACCTTGACCACACGCGGAGAGAACGACCCTGACTTAACTATCGCCCAGCTGTTCAATAAGTTATTCGCTAACCAAGCGGCGATTATGACCGCCATAAATACCTACAATAAGTTCAACACTGATCTACAAAGTGACCTCGGCACATTTATGACCGAACTCAAGGCGCAACTACAGATCGTTGGCAGTAATTATTAAGCACGGAAAGGAGTATTGCTTATGGCTATATATCATAACCAAAACCTCGGCGCATTATTTAACGACATCATCGGCTACCTACCGACATACTTTCAGACCGTGACGAATATCTACAAGGGATTTTATGGAGCGTTCCTTGACGAAGGTAAGACTGGAAATGACACCGACGACCCTTTCACTCGAAGCTATAACTGGTGCTACGGCTTTAGCGACTTCGCGGAGGATATTATTGAGGGATTAGGTAATAATGCGCCAGATAATTTTGATGGCACTACGCGCGCTCCGTGTTTTGCCCATTTTTGGGAGTTGCTTCGGGTTTTAGCTGGGACATATGGCTTAATGAGCTATGGCATTAACGGCAGTAAGCGTCCATATCTGCCTATTGGCGGGACCAACTGCGTCCTCAAAATCCTCCGCTACGACAATACGGAGATTACCAACGCCAAGCTCAAGCAAGCTCTGTCGCAATACAATAATATCTCACACGTTATTCGTAGTTGTGGTAACCTCTCCACCGCTGGACATATGCTTTGGGCGAACTTCCCGATAGATTTTTCTGGCAAGGCTTCTACCGAACTTAACGCAATGACCTTTCGACAAGTGCTTGCTTATGTTAAAACTCGCCCGCTTCGATTAGATGACCCAAATAATAGTTTCGACATCATCAGGGCGCGACAGGCGGTGTCATATGCCGAATACGAACTGCGCAAAGTGCTTGAAAATATACAAGAGCAACAGCAAGCACATCTTCAAAGCTGCGCGGAGTGTGAAGAAAATGGCGAGTGTGATGAGTATTTGGCATTACTTGACGCTGAAAGCGAATGCGAGGACAATATCGTCAACTATATTGCCACCAAATGCGGCGGCTACGGAGCAGAGTTTGCCGACAGCTCCGCTATGTTAGACCCCTATGGCTATTATTCTAGCTCGTATTCTGGTCAGCTCAAGTATATCACCAATCCGCTTCGCTTTATTGCCGTCCACGCGGCTGATGTGCCGATCAAAACTTATACCGGCAATATGGGCAACCATACTATCGGAGCGACGTGGAACGACCTCAAAACTACTGGCACAGGGTACAAATCGCGCGTTTATAATGTCGTGTTGGAACGCACCCTAGCTCTGCCTGCTATACAGTTCGACACCGCAGAAACCGATTATACCAATGGCAACCCCTTTTACATTAAATCTAATATGTGGGCTTGGCTTAACTCCCTTAAAGACGGCCGTGAGAATAACGATAAGCTATGGCGCGAACTCCAGCATACTGGCGATACGAACACCAACTCAAACTTCTACCGTGGCTACTTGTCGTGTATAGATGATGACTTGCGTAAGCATAGTGTTACGTTTGTGGAACGCGACCAGTTGCGGAGCAACTCTGGGGGTTATCTTTCTACCACGATTGCGCGCCTGTCGTATGCGACTATTGGTGCGCCTGTCGGATACTACAAAAACCTTTATTCTGACGAGAAGGTCGGCACGACAAGTATTACGCGTGGCTGGAATTATCAAGAGCTAACTTCCTATGGCGGTTATTATCAGAAAGTATTCGCGAATGGCGGGGAAAGTGCGCTCAAAGCAGCTCGCAAGGCTGTTTACCCCGAAAGTGTAAGTTCTTATTACAAAAACACGTCGGCGGGTGTAGCGACGCGAACGACCGTAGGCGCTACCGTGAACATCGCAGTGTTAAATACGAGTGGCGAGTTCATCGCGAAAGCCCCGAAAGATTATGTCGCGGCGCGCCCTATACATCGACTATTCCCATTCCACCTGACAGAGAAATATGGTGTGCCTCGCGCCTATACTAAAGGCATTACGCTGGAAGCCGCCGAAACTTCAGACAGCTAGCAACAGCGTCAGGGTGCGTATGAGTGAGGAGAGCTTAACACTCGTTCCTAATCATCAACACAATACCAGATAACCAAAGGAATTATATCTCATGTTTGATAAACTTAAATCTTTGCTCGGCAAGACGCCAGCGCCAGAACAGCCAGAAATGCCCGATGTCGGGGCGATTACTGGTATCACGCCTCATCTACCCATGCTGGGCTTGTCGGGCTTCGGACTGAAAAACGGCTCTTATGATAATACCTACCCGAGTATTAGCCGTATTGCGGACGCCATTGCCGAAGTCGAGCCGATCGCGATCGACGCCAGTGGCAAGGAAGTCAAGCACGCCCATCTCCTCGAAGTCTTGAATCATCCAAATAAAGAAATGTGTAGCACTGACTTCATGGAAGCACTGGCCGTCATGCTCCTCGTCCATCCGAAAGTCCATCTCCTAGTTTGGCGCAAGGGCGCGAACGGCGAGCTGGAAGCAGGCGGAAACATTACCGAGCAGAACATCGCAGGACTGACCTTTATGGAGGGCGTGAGCGAGCGTATTGTTGGCGGCAAGAGCGAATACGGCATTAATGGCAAGGTATTTACCGAGGATGAAGTTATTAGCTTGTCACTGGCGGTCAATCCATATCATCTCGCTGACGGCTATTCTCCAAGTGTCGCTAGTAAGAAATGGGCGACGACCGATGATTATATTGCCGAATATCATAACGCTCAATTCCGTAACAACGCTCGTCCTGCTGGTATGCTGACTATCGTCGCTGATAGTGCCGAGGAGTTTAACGAAGCAGTTGATACTATTGAGGTGAAGTTTCGGGGCGCTAGTAATGCTGGCAATACGATCTATAATATGCGGCCAAGCCAGACGCTAGAGGGTAAGCCTGCGCCTGCCAAGATAGAATGAACGCCGTTCGCTCAAACTAACAAAGACCTCACGCTGGAGCCAGTTTATAACCAAGCTAATCGTAAGCTAGAGAGCGTGTTCGGCGTGCCTGAAGAAGTCCGCGGACATCTCCAAAATAGCAACTACGCCAGCGCAGAAGTCGCTGATTATATCTTTTCTCGGCGCGTTATTTACCCTATGCTCGTGAAGATTTACAGTAAGCTCACCCACGAACTGAACCGCGTAACTGGTGGCATGGGGTATGCGTTGAGTTTTCATTACGAAGTGCCGATGTTGACCGATACTCGTAAGCTTCAGGCCGAAGCCCTTAAAACCATGATAGACGCAGGCTTCACTGTGGAGAGTAGCGTGGAAGCACTACGACTACCAGAGAGCTATAAGGGGCTACAAAAAGAGCAGAAAGCTAGCAAAACCGATACGGCAGATAAGTCAGAGCTGATGACGATAACGAAAAGCCTCGATATAGAGGAGCCAGAAGAACCGCCGACATTCACGAGGCAGAAAGAAGATTTAGTATCGCCGAACCTGCTCGTAGCGTATGACCATATCACGCGTAGTATTATCACACACATAGCAGATGAAGTGTCAGCTCTGATAGAGGCGAACGCCGAGGATAATCTGGAAAAGCAACTCGACGCGCTAGAGGCCTCGCTTCTGCGAGCTTTTGAGAATGATACGAAAATACAAAAAGATATTCAGTCGATCCAGACGGAACTAGACGGACTTCGCCAAACTCATCAAACTGCGCAAGAAGTTGTCTTGACTGAACAGCTAGGGGTAGATGTTAGCTACACTAGCACCGAGATTAAAACACGAGTAGCAGAAATAGTAGCAGGCGACCTCCAAGATAGCTATAAGGCAATGACGCATAATCTCCTGAACGCTACTGCTCTCATTATCTATAACCAAGAACCTGACGATACTGATGGTATTTATGAAGAACTGGAACGATTAGCCGAGCGTCAGCATTGGCGCGCTGTCCGCTTTGGCTTTACCGAGCAACAACTCGTCATCGGGTTTGTCGCGCAAGCAATGTGGGAATGGGCGCAGAAAGAATATAACTTCAAAGGCTATAAAACTTGGCATATTTCGCCATTATCTCCTGCTCCCTGCGAAGAATGTATTAAGACGAATGGCGAGCAAGCCCGCATTACAGAGAAGTTTAGTAACGGCGTAATGTATCCGCCGCTTCATCCGAACTGCTACTGCTATTTGACATATTCAGTAGAGAGAAAAGGTAAGGCGGTCGCCAGCGACGACGCGACCGACGAAATGTCGAGGAAAGCGAGCGGAAGGTGGGCGCCAGCGACGAGCCACTTGCGCCCAAAGGTCGGAACGACCGACGGCGTCAGGGTGGCGAGGAGTGCCAGCGAACAACCTTACCGAGCGACGCAGGCAGAGAGTGGCGAAGCCACGAATGCCCCGCGGGACGCGCGGCGAGTGAACCTTGTAGGAGGCGAGAGAAGTGGACGCGCTTGCGCGGACAATTCCGAGGCGACGCCCAAGGCGAAACGAAGTGAGCGGGCGCGGAGGAGTGCCAGCGAAGCGAATGCGGAGGGCGGTAGCCCAACGCCACAGAAGATTATTTGTCCAAAGTGTAAGCGTTTCCTCATGGATGCCAGCGAAGTCAAGATTGAGAAAATGATTTGTCCGAACACGAAGTGTAAGGCGCGTCTTGCTGTAGATACGATTACAGACGGCAAACCAGTCGTAAAGGAGGTAAGGAAGAATGAGTGAGGTAGTATTATGCGCGCTGATAGCAGGCGTATTCGCGTTATTGACGGCAAGAACTAACGCCCGCGGCGCCGAGGGTAATAAAGAAATACTGGCACGCCTAGAACGGCTGGAGAAGATACATCACGAAGATAGTGTGATTAGCGAGCGGAACGATTTATTGATGGCTATTCGGATAGATCCAGATAATACCAGAGAAATCATGATAATCGCAAAGCGTTATTTCTTGGAGCTAAACGGCAACTCCTATGCTAGTAAGCCGTTCGCAAGATGGGCGATAGAGCATGATGTTGATGTTAGCGAACTCTATACTACCCACAACGACCTCAAACTTTACATTAAGAACCCAGAATTAGCAATAACTAAATAAAGGAGAATATAATGGAACAATTACTCGGACAACTAATAACTCTTGGCTGGTGTTGGGCGACGCTCGGCGTTCTCTATCTTGCTTGGCTCGGCAGTGGCATATTGAATGTTGCGTATAGCAAAACTAGACAATGGAGCTGGAAAATCTTCTGGGAAGATATTATTAAACTTCTTACCTTTGGTGGTAGCATGGTGGCGTTCGTCATAGGCGTTAATCTAATCGCTTGGCTGATTTGGCGAATGGGTGGCGATGTGAGCGGTTTGGCAGATGATGTATCGACGGCTGGACTAATCGCACTTCTGCTTAAAGGTGGCATGGGCTACGCCAGTAAAGCTTATAATAACTATAATAACTTCATAGACACTCGGCATAGCGAAGATATTGTCGTGGAGCTGGATGATATTGATTACGCGGGTATTCTGAACGATACGATTAGGGGTTTCAAAACGATAGCTGACGCTATCACTCCGAACCATCTCCAGACTGAACAGCAGACGGAAGATGAAGCGGAGCCGGACGAGCTGGAGTTGGAAACGCTGGCAATAGCGTTTGACGATGTATCGGGGCAGGGCGCAGATACAAGCCCGCTAAATCGTATTCTACCCGACGGACATAATGACAATGGTAAGGGCTGGCAGTGCTCAAAGTATAGCTGGTATCTCGCGACTGGTATCACGATGAACTATGCGCCTCATCCTGATTACGGACCAGTCAATGGTAATGCGATGGTAGATTATCTGATCCAAAAGCTCGGCTGGGTGGAATGTGCCAAGATGGACGGCGCAATTTTCTCTTACAACACAGGAGCTTACGGGCATACTGGCGTAGTTAAGGACGCCAAGAACAATATCGTCAATGACGCAAACTGGACACCACTCAAAGTCGGCACGCACTATCTCAATCTCGACGCCGTAAGGGCGCGATATGCGTGTCCGAAGTCGATGTTAGTATCAAATACCACTACGGAGCAAAAGACCCCACAGACGGCGAATGCGGCGGTCGTAGCGCCTAAACCAGCCAGCACGCCAGCCGTTAGCAATGAACCGAGGCTCATCTATCGCAAGGGCGAGATGGTCGTGCCACTGCGTAAGGTAGATTACGACGGAAGAAAACTGCGACAATATGACGATCAATACTATATCGTCCAAGATGTGCCAGAGGGTTGCGATAGAGTAGTGCTTGGTGCGAGAGGGCAGATTTGGGCGGCGATGAGGGTGGAAGACGTTAGGAGTGTCGATGTAATTAGGTCTTGACTTAAGTAAATGATATAGAATATAATGAAAAATGTGCAGTAATGCACGATCTTTAGGAGAGAACGATTGGTGTCGTGCGCCTAGTACTGGCAGGAAAGTGATTGATTTGGGTCAGATGAGCCCTGGCTCCAACATCAACACGAGCGGCATTAAGTTCTATTGCGTGGCGACATCGCCGTCGAATGGAACGTATGAGGTTGTGCTTCAGCGTAAAGGTTTCATGGGCATATGGCAAAACGTTGGGAATCGTTATACCTGCAACCAAACTTCCGAGCGCAAGTATGATCCGAGAAATGGCGGGTATGTCAATGGTCAGCCGAGCCTCTTGACATGGTCAACGAACCAGTCGGGTGAATACCGTATCATACTCGAAAATGCGTCGGCGCCGCAGGCAACTGGTTACACAAGAGTGGAGGCATGGGCTTACTGATGCAGTAGTCATTGATTCGTAACAACTGAATATAGACTGAGCAATACTTGAGCGGTTTTAACCTAGCACACACCAGTCAACTCTCCAAAAAATAGGGTGCTCCTTAGTGAGCGCCCTAACCCCAAAAATAAACAAGGCATATGCATGGATATAATACAACTTAGAAATATCAAGAAACAATACGGCGAGAAAGTGATTTTTCAGGATGTAAACCTGAATATCTCTGCCGGTTTTTTTGTGGTGTTGCGTGGCGAGAGTGGCGCAGGCAAATCGACTCTGCTCAATTTGATTGGTGGACTAGAAACGTCGACGAGCGGGGAGATTGTGGTAGATGGGAAGAATGTTGGTAGTTTGACGGGAAAGGAGCGGACGAACTTTTATCGTCATGAGATTGGGATTATCTTTCAGGGGTCATATCTTCAGCCACAATTCTCGTTATTTGAGAATATTACTTTGCCAGGAGTGTTTGCCGGTATGCCAGAAGCGGAACGCAAGACAAAGGCAGAACAACTAGCTGGGATGTTAGGTATTACGGAGAACTTGAAGTTTTTGCCAAAGGAAGTTTCGGGCGGGCAAGCGGAGCGGGCTTGTATCGCAAGAGCCTTGCTGTTGAATCCGAAAATTATTTTGGCGGATGAGCCGACCAGCAATCTAGACGAAGAAAATGCCAAGACGGTTCTTGAGATACTGAATTATATTCGTCAGCAGATGGGTATTACGATTATCATTGCGAGCCATAGCCGCGATGTACTAGAGTTTGCAGCACAGGTCGTAACAGTGCGAGGTGGCACGGTGACGAGTGAGTTAACAAATACAATAGCAACGCAAGATAGTCAGAGAGTAGAAAATGACATTCAAAGAGCTGTTTAGGCTATCACACCGCGAATACACGTCTTATCGGACACGTAGCCGAGCAACAGTTATTACGATCGGTGTGCTGTTTGGGGCGTTGTTGGCGATACTTTTTGTAGTGCAAGGGCTGGAGAATGTAGTTCTAAGATATGCGAGCGACGCGACGAATGGTGAAGTATATCTGGTAAGTAGTTATGAGGGGAATCGAGATGATTTGATGATGGAACGGCTGCGAGAGTTTGGAGGGGAAGTTGTTGATTTGACGGATGAGCAGAAGGCGGAGATTGGCGAAGAGATACCGGAATCTGTAGTAATTGCGAAGTTTACTAATCTCAAAAATGCGTATGAATATTATAGTAAAGCGGATGCAAAAGAACTACATTATAATGCTGATGATTATCAGATTGTCGAACTTTTTAGCAACCAAGTTAATGTGTACCGATATTTTCGGGATAAGAATAAGGATTTTATTCGGCCGGCGAGTGTTGTGCTGATGGCAGTGTCAGCTTTCATTTTGGCTTTTACGATGGCACATTTAATCGCGAGCAGTACAAAGACTTTTGTGTTATATCGTTCGATTGGCGCTTCGAGGGGGCAGATATTGTCGATTTATTTTATGTATTTATTGGAATTATGTGTGAAGGCAGCGGTGTTTGCAGTGATTTTGGCGCTAGTGCTAGCAGGGGTGGGCACGGCGGTGGCTTGGAATTATTTATTAGAACAACTGACGACACTGTACCCTCAGGCACCGCAATTTTTGCCGATACTGCTTGGAGTGAATTGGCGGTGTTTAGAAACGATAGTTTGTATGTTTCTCGCGGCACCAGTATCGTTTTTGCTTTGTTTAGATCAATTCTCAAACAAAAAGATCGCACAAAAACTTAAAGGAGATTAGCATGAAACTAAAAGATGTTTTACATATTAGTACTAAAAATATTCGGATATACCTTAAACGCAATTTGCTAATTATGGCAGTAATGGGGATAATCTTCGGGCTAGTACTTACGATTAACTTGTGGTTTCAAGGGATGGTAAATTGCTATATGGAACTCGCGAATAGGACGACAGGTGGCAAGGTGATTATTGAGGCGACCAATAGTACAGCGGGAATGGTGATAGATGAAGAACAACCTCAGGCTACACGGCAAGAAATGATTGCTGATATTGAAGCATACGGCGGAAAAGTATTAGGCGAAGCAGAAAAGTTTGGTGCGTTTGGTGGTATTGTACTACCCGAAGATATTGTGAAAAATGCGATTGAAGTCGATTTAGCAAAAGTTCCGACCGACGCGGCACCAATACTAGTGTCAACTTTTCTGGGCGAACAGTTATTAGGCAAAAGCTTCCCGACAGAATCTACTAGTGCTATTAAAAAGCAGAAAGATTACGAGGAGTTTCGTGACAGTCTAATTGGTAAGACTTTTAGCGATATACGAGGTGCAAAGTACTATGTAGTCGGATTAAGTTCAGGAAACTTTCATGTTGGCAACTTATCTTTTAAACAGCTAGAGCGTACCAATAATAATCTACTGAACCCAATACTAGAACTTATCACCACACCAAATGGACAGCCCATCATAGTAGATAATGGCAAATCTAAACAGTGGTTGAGAGGCGAAGAGATAGTTAGTGATGTTGCTATGCCAATAGATGATAGTGATACGGTTGTAGCATTTTTTGATAGTAGTGTAGAAGCTTATGAGTATTTTCGGCAAGGTAAGGGAAAGTTTATGAATGTAGATTTTCCGAACCGAACTTATTCAGTTAACACCGTATTAGGAGTATCGCCGGAAACCCAGTATATTATAAATATGATACGAATGGTAATTAATACCATTTCCATAGTCTTAGGAATAATTGCGGCGGTCGTTGTGATATTTACAAGTATTCGGCTAATTGACCAAGATAAACAAAATATCGCACTATATTATAGTCTAGGTGCGACGACAGGGCAGGCGCGAATGATTTACTTATGTTACTTCTTAGAGCTGATGATTGGAGCGGCAGTGTTGGCGTTTGGTTTGGCGAGTGCGGTTGTTTTGGCGTTTAGCTTTTTGAATCAAGAGTTTTTGGGGATACAAGCAGCACTAGGCTTTAACTTACCAGCTATATCTGAGGAGATTTGGTATACTATTAATTTTAACACTTTTATTATTATTGCGTTTATTTTAGCAATGGCGATAATATGCATCGCCGTAAATAGTAAAAAAATAGCAAAAATGTCGTTTGAAAGTATGTAAAAATGATTTCATATAAGTCTAGCTTTACAAAACTCTTTACATCATCAAGTGAGTGTGCTATAATGCAATTACTGGGCTGGGCGAAAGCTCTTGGTCCAACCGATTGGCGGGGCTAGCCCCCGCCGCTTTGGTGCTTACATAACTAATCTATAGAGGACTTGGCAGAATATGACACAATCACCTAAAGCATTAAGTATCTTCATTGATGAGAGCGGTGATTTTGGTGCGTATGATCCAAAATGCCCTTATTATATTATTAGCCTAGTATTTCATAACCAGATGGATGATATGTCTGCTCTATTTCAGAGTTTTGACCGAGCTCTTGACGAAACCGCCCTACGACGCAATTTTGTTCATATGGGCCCGCTGATTCGTCGCGAATATGAGTATAGTAAACTCTCTGTAGCGGAAAGATTACAAATCTATCGCCGCACAAAAGCGTTTATTGAGAAAGCGAAGTTTAGCTACCAGAACTTCATTGTAGAGAAGAAGCATATTGAAACCAGCATGGAGCTTACTACTAAACTGGCACAACAGATTACTAATTTCATACGACAGCATTATCAGTATTTCGTACAATTTGATAAGGTGAAGGTCTATTACGACAACGGGCAGGACGGCGTGGCGAAGATTATTATGGCGGTATTTACAGCATTATTTAATAACCCAGATATCAAAGTCGCCAAACAGGAAGATTACAAAATGCTTCAAGCCGCGGATTTTGTCTGCACCGCAGCACTTACCGAACTCAAGATGAACCGACACGGCCTCTCGCGGTCGGAGCGACATATTCTTGGCAATGACAAAATGATATACAAATATATGCTCAAACCACTCAAAAAGAAGAAGTTTCAGGAATAGGCATAGTTTTCCAGCGACGACGCGACCGACGAAGCCCCGCGGAACGTGTGGCGAGTGAGGGCGCGGAGGAGTGCTACACACAAAAGATGGCGTCTGGATCAACGCCATCTTCGTCTTTTACCTCCATTTTATGCCGTTTCTAGCAACCCATGACGGCTTCGTGTATCTTCTTTAAACCCTGATTTGTGAAGTGTAAGTAGAGTTTCGTAACATCAAGGCTTTCGTGTCCGAGGAACTTACCGACGAAGCTAATATCGACACCTTTGTTGATTAGAGTTGTCGCGAACGAGTGGCGAAAAGTGTGCGGATGAACGCCCTCAAAGTCGGACATCATACACGCTCGCTTAAAGATGTTGCGCACGCTCTGGTCGCTCAATCGTTTTTCCTCTTCGGTCGATAGGAATAGGGCAGGGTTCTTGTCTTTACGAGTAGCTAGATACTCATTCAGAGCGTTTTCGGCGCGAGGTGATACGAAGCATGGGCGAGCCAGCTTGCTCTTGCCAACAACGGCGAATTGACGCTTTTTGATGTCTTTGCGATTTAACGCTACTAGCTCACCGACGCGCACACCACTAGAGTAAAGTACCTCGCAGATTGCGACATTACGTAGGCGCCCTTGTTCGGTCAGATTTAGCCTCGGCTGGCGCACGACATTTATAAACTCAAAAACTTCTTCTTCGGTCAGGAACTTCATTGAGCGTTTTTCGTGTTTTGGTAGTTTAATGAAGTCTGGATGTAGCACCCGATAGCCTCGCATAGCACACCAGCGCAGAACGCACTTCAGGTCGGTTAGAGCCTTGCGCACTGTGTCAGGGCGAAGCCATGTTGATAGATGTTCGTGGTAGTTCAGAATATCGTCAATATCGAGCGTAGTCATTTCTTTGTCTTTGCCGAAATAATTGGTAGCGAGCCTTGAAATATATTCGCAGTGGCGCACTGTCTTTGGCGAGGCGCCTGCTGCTATGACATCATTATCAATGCGTCGCTTAAAGGCTTCTTCCATATCGATTTTTGGATCTTCGGCGACTACTACTGTCTGTGGCAAGCCCCATGAGGCAAATTGTGTCATTACAGCGATAGCGTCGTCTTGTTTGCGCTTAAAATTGTTCATAATTTATCTCCGTCTGAAATTAGTATTTATGTGGAGATAACAGATTAGATTATCGGCGATATATACCTAATTTCACCAATTCATTCACGCATATCTTCCCAAAGTAGGCGGCCTTGTTTCGAATTGGGTTTCTCGGTCGTGGGCGAAATGCGTTTTCGATAGCACACTCGATAAAGTCCTCCGATAGGTATCGGGCGCAGTCGCAGTAAAATGCGCGACTTTCAGGGGCGTCAAACTTCGCTACTAATTTATCAGCTTTCGCGTCGATGTATTGTTCTGTCCGAACAACAGGCTTGCGGGTTCTTTCGCGTAGTTCTGCCAAAATGGTATCTTTATCTATCATTGACAATGATGACTTCTTTTCAGAAGTCCCAATGCCATTGACATTGAGTGGGCTTGCCATCTATTACCTCCAAATTATGCGCATCAAAAACCCTCCGCTTCAAAGGTTATGAGCGTTCTAATCGTGCTAGACTTCACGCGCCAAGCGTCGCGCGAGGAGTTTCGCTGTTTGTATTTATTCAACGAGAAAAGCCCCGTCAAGGTCGATAAGAAGTAGTTACTACCTCCAGTCGCCTTTTAGGGGCTTTGTTCTAGTTCGATGTTTATATTGTAGCAAGCGAAAACGCTTCTGTCTAGTCCGATTTTTTAACGGAGTTCCAGCGCTTCTGAACGGCGTTGCGTCCGTTCTGGGCTCTGATTTCTTTTGAAGTTGCCTGCGCTGCCTTTAGGTTGCGCTGACGATTTTTAAGGGCATAATATAATATGCCGGATAGCTCGCAGGTGGCGGTCGCTGATTTTTCGGAGAGGTCGTCTGGGTAGGCGATCGAGAATAGACCGCCCTTGTTATCGGAGAGGTGGAGATTATACGAACCAGCTCGTTCTTCAAGCACTATAAAACATCCTGCTTGCTTGAAACCTTTTTTGCGCAAACGATTTACGAAGTTTGCGACAACTGCCCTTATTTCTTTTTCATCCATAGTGCTTATTATAGCACGAACGGCGTATCATGGCAAATCGAGCAATTTTTTGTTAGGAAAACTCTTGCGCAGTAGCGGTTATGTATGATACAATAGGTATAACATTCAGGTTTTGGCAATTTTAATCTTTATAAAATAGGGGGCGGTTATCGTTATTAGTGGAATGCGGCGACAGCTGGGACTGGTGGAACAATTACGGAAGGAGAGGCTGCTGGCAGTATCTGTCCAAAAGGCTGGCAGTTGCCGACAAGTGGGAATAATGCGTCAGGAAGTTTCGAAAACCTATTAGCTGCATATAGCATTACTAATGAGGTGGGCAAAATTGTTAACGCCCCACTCCATTTTGTAAAAAGTGGTGTAGTCTATCAGAGTGATAAACTGATTAGCCACTCTGGACGGCTAGGGTTATACTGGTCGTCAACCGCGTCTGACGTTGCTAATTGTGCACTTGAGTTGCAATTCTTGGATAAAGCGCAAATTAACCCGGCCTACAATAAGGAAGGAAGACGTAACGGTGCCTCTGTCCGGTGCCTCCTAAATACCGCAGAATAGTTTTAGCCATTATAACTTAGCACTTTAATTCTGGGGCGCCAAACGCCGTGTTGTCACTAGGGTAAAGTTTAGCTTCATAGCTAAGTACCTTTACTGCTTATTGTAATACTCAAGTTGGTGACACGGCGCTTGGCGCCCCACTTTGGATGTAGCAAGGTTAAAAGGAAGAGATTGTATTAATAAATCTACAGAATAGAATTAACCTTGCTACATCCTCCCTTATATTACTCTATATGGCTAGACAACGGAGGGAGCGAGCCCAAGCACGTTGCCCGTATGGATTGTAATCGGACGGGAACGTAATGACGGAATAAATGTCTATATAATTAGCATAGGACTTATTTGTATTCGTACTGATAGACCAGCTATAATTTACATAAGCCGCATTACTAATACCGCCATAATTAGTTAAATTTCCGCTGCGGACGAAGAATTGCTCTCAATTTTCAAAAAATGAGAACGCCATCAAGACACTGTAACGGAGATAATAAACTAAATTCTAGCTCCCATTTTTCAAAAAATGGGAGCATAGTTTGTGAAAATATGCCTTTCTTCGTCCGCAGCGGACACGTTGGTGTTCAGATACGAGAGATGAACGATGGTGGAACGCTGAATGTGCCTGGATATATGAACTTCTTATACACTAGAGGTATTGATGCGACGGGATATGTATATAGATTCGACTTTGAGGCGTTTAACATAATAGCATCGCAAACTGATAAAAATCGCTTCTGGCCACTCCCCCTCCGTTGTCTAGCCATATAAGTAATCAAGGGAGGATGTAAGAAGGTTAAGCTAGACTTTCTCTACTTCAATAAATTCGCCTGCTGGGAGATCATTGAGCTGATATGGCCCAAAATCTGTCCGGTGTAACTTTACTACGGTATAACCTAGCGCCCCGAAAGTGCGACGAATCTGGCGGTTGCGCCCTTCGCTCATAACGACGCGCCAATGTTCGCGATCATCATTTAGCCGTTCAAGGCCGAGTTTTGACACGCCGTCAGGCAGGTTCACCCCAAAATCAGCAATCATCTGCTGGTGTAGTGGCTCAAGCGCGTGGTCCAACTTCACCTCATAAACTTTGGTCTTTGCGAACCCTGGGTGTGTCATTCGAAAAGCGAAATCACCGTCGTTCGTTAACAGGATTAGCCCCGAAGAGTCTTTGTCTAACCGTCCCACTGTTTTGAGATCTTGGTATTTTCTAGGCAATATTTCGTAAATCGTCGGAAACTCTCCTTGTCGCCGGCGCGAACAGACATAGCCGACCGGCTTGTTGAGCCCAAGATAAACATAGCCTACCGATATAGGCACTATCTTACCATTGTAGCACACTTTATCGTTTCTGTCAATACGTGCACCCAAAACCGCTGTTTTTTCGTTTACCAATACTTTGCCAGCAGCAATCGCATCGTCGGCTTGCCGCCGCGAAAGACCGAGGCGCTCGGCCAAGAACTTGTTTAAGCGAACTGGTCCATCCATAGCTTATTGCGCCTGCGGTACTCCCGGGATTGCAAAAGACTGGCTACTGGTAGGGGCTACCGGAGTAGGTTGGGCTGGTGCCTGCTGAGGCGGAATATGGTAAGCGCTAGGGTCAGCCTGCACGGGGTTCTGTGTCGTCTGCGTAGTCTGTGCCGGCTGTGTAGTCTGCGCTGGCTGGGGAGCTGGTTGTGTCGGTTGTATTGGTTGAACCGGCATAACTGGTTGAGCAGCTGTCGGCTGAGCTGGGACCACCGATGTCGCCGGAACCGTATTTTGCACCGGAGCCGAAGCTTGCATTGGCGCTGCCATCGGAGCTGATTGGGGTTGTGTTACAACGGTCTGAGCCACTGGCGCGGACATTCCAGCATTCTGCATCGGCGGTTGAGGAGTTGTGGCTGGGGCCGGTATGTTAAAGGCGGCAACATTAAACGCTGGCACGGCTGGATCGTTTTGGGGAGTGCTAGTCGAAATGACACCATCTGCTGCACGGTCGCCCAGTACGTCATGTACCGCATTAACAACATCCTCGATTCCGACTTGAGATTTTACGAGATAGCGGTCAGCTCCGAGGCGTTCCCCTCGCACGCGTTGATCATCTGATGAAAGTGCGGTCATCATGATGACTTTTATGTCTTTTGTCTCTGGTGTCGACCGAAGAATGTCGAGCATGTCAAAACCTGAGATCTTCGGCATCATAACATCGGAAACGATCAAGTCTGGCCGCTCCCGTACAGCCACGGCGAGCGCCTCCTCGCCGTCTTTAGCGGAGACAATAGTGTAGCCTTCCGCTGTCAATCGAATGCTGTAAATTTCGCGTAAGCTATCATCGTCTTCGACTAGCATTACTTTACTCATATCGTCTCCTTTATTGATTGGTTAAATTTGTCTGGTTATTCGTGCGTACCTGTACGCTGGTTGATCCGGTTGCAATGTTGACTTTTGGGGCAGAGGCAGCACGAATTGTGGCCAGAGCTGCAGCTTCATCGGCCGCCGTTGCGCTCGCGACTGGCGCCGCCGATGGTACTGGCGCCTGCGGCGTCGTTGTATTCACTCCGGTGGTAGCTGCTGGGGTTCCAACGTTTTGTACTGTATTTTGAGAACTCTCTGGAGCAGAGAAAGTGTGCACCATCTGGGCATTAGCCTGTGCAATTCGCATTTTTTCGTATTCGGATTCCGAGATCCTCGGTAAAGAAACATAAAAAGTTGAGCCTTTGCCGAACTGACTTTCGACCCAAACTCGTCCGCCCAGCGCTTCAACACGCTGCTTCACTAAATAAAGTCCAAGCCCAGTGCCGCCAATTTGTCGTGTTTGTGAATTATCGACTCGATAGAACTTTTGAAAAACGTGGCCCAAGTCTTCTGGCGCGATGCCAATACCGGTGTCTTTTACGCTAATAAGCACCTTATCGCCGTCACCCTGCACATTTACGCGTACTTCGCCGCCGTCAGGAGTGTATTTTATTGCATTTTCAACTAAATTATCAACAATTTCGTGCAAAAAATCGTAATCTACCGCCATGAAAACTTTTTGGCTAATGCGTTTTTTGTCTAGCGCCGGCGCTGCACCACCAAAACTACATTTTAGGTGTTTCTCCTCCATCCCCTTCATGCGCTCATTTGCGATGTACTGTACGGCCGCTACTGCATCGACCGGAACTAAGTTAATTCGCTCACGACTATCGTCAAGTCGGGTCACATCAAGCAGATCCTTAAACAAATGTCCTAAGTGCTGGCTGGCAGCATGGGCGGATTCGAGATATTGTCGAGCACGAGCGTCAATCGTTGCGGTCTGCGGATTTAATGCGAGTCCGAGATAACCTTCAATCGAAGCAACTGGCGTGCGCATTTCGTGGCTAGCCGTCGAGATAAATTCTGCTTGCTCTTTCTCCTCGGCAAGCTCGCGAGTAATGTCGCGAAAAGTAATAATCCGGTCACTATGAATATCGCCGGTTGGAATACAACTCAGCGAAACCGAAATTTGGTGTTCACTTTGCGCCGAAACCAAAAGATATTGACGCGTAGTCATGGCCTGATTTGTCGAGAGAGCGGTATAAAGCTGACTTTGGGTAATCTCAACGGGAACCTCCTCGGCAGTCTCAAGGCGGATCACCAACTGGTAGTCTAGCCCAGTGATATTTTCAGGAGCTCCATAACCAGTCATGGCTGCCGCAGCTGGATTCACAAACCGAATCATCCCGCGCTCATCTACCAACAGCACACCTTCTGCAATAAAATCCAGTGAGCGTTGCGCTAAAGCGGCCGAACTCCCAGCATCTATTGAGCCTTTTTTGGCTCGTTTCTTTCCAAATAAACCCATTTACTCTATTTTAGCACAAGCAAGAAAAACTACAAATTCGTAATGTTGTAATTTTTACCTGAAGAGTGATCTTCGCGCGGTAGTATGAAAAATAGCACAAGCGAAAAAAGTATGCTATATTTAATGTATATGAATAAGGAAGTGATTTATTTGGAGCCAGAGGATGATATCACTGATATTCTAACTAAGCTCCAGCAGGCCGAACAAAAACTTGTGGCCCTTGTGCCGCCTAAAAAAGCCACTATGCTACGCAGTGCCGTCAACATGAAACTGGTTGCGCGAGTAGCTAAAGAGTGTGAAAAAGTTGCCGTAATCGTTACGGCTGATCCAGCCATTATTAAAATGGCAATGGCGGCCAAAATCCCAGTCGCGAAGACCCTACAGTCTCGTCCGGTTGTTCCTACGCCAGAATCAGTCAAAGCTTCCGAAATAGACGCCGAAGTAATCGACGAAAACGGAGATTTCTTGGATGAAAAAGACTCTGATTCGAAAAAGCTTAAAAATCCTTCCAAAAACGCTTCCAAGGGCGCCAATATTGATTCTGAGGCGGCTTCCGCGAAAAACGCCAACACGCTCGACTTAACCGAGGAGAGCCTTGAGAATGACTCTGAGGGGTCAAAAAACGGCAAAAAGACTTCCGAGAAAAACAAAAAAGATAATAATAAAAAATCGCCGAAGGTTCCTTCGCTTGACAAGTATCGCAAATGGATCGTTATCGGAGTTGTGACGGCCGTAGCGGCGATAGTTGTGCTGGTTTGGGCTTTTGTTTTTGCTCCAGCAGTTACAATTACAGTTGCGATTAGCAGTACTGCTAGTAATTTTTCTGAAAGCATAAAGTTCACGACCGATCCAGCGGCTGAAAATTTGGAAGAAGGTATACTTTTTGCCGAAAAACAAAGTCTGGAAGAACATTACACGACTGACTTTACGGCTACTGGCGAAGAAGATCATGGTAATAAAGCAAGCGGCACCCTGGCCGTGTCGTTGAGTTTTAGCGTTAGCAACGCAACCTATGCTGATGGATTTGAGATCGATATGCCGGTTGGAACGATTTTTCAGACTGCTAATGGCGCACGCTATCGCTCAACCAATGCTGCTAAGATGAGTTGGAATGGTGAACTGCCTGTTTCTTGCACGAACGGTCTAATTAATAAAGTTAATGGTTTCTGTAATATGGCGGCCACCATTCAAATCGAGGCTGTTGAATCGGGCGAAGAATATAATATTACCGGAACAACTACCTGGGTACCTTTTGAGACGGCGACCGTGACTAATAGTACGGATATCACTGGCGGTACAACCGATATGGTTAAAGTAGTTAGCCAAGATGATGTTGACAAAGTTAAGGCAGAACAACTTGAAAAAAATCGGGAAGAAGGCCGCAAGTCGCTGCTTGAAGATTTAAAAAATAATCTAATTCCAATCAAAGATAGCTTTGAGGCTGAGGCGGGCGACGTAACTGCTACTCCGGCCATCGGCGACGAAGTCGGTGAGAACACTACGCCAAACCTCAAGATGACGGCAATTTATTCGGTCTATACAATTGACCGCTCGAAAATTGAAGAATACATCAAGTTAAAAACTAATTTGGCTAATGATCAAAAAATCTACTCCTTCGGAGACCCATATTTTGAGCGCTTTACGAGCATAGAGGACGCCGCTCGACTTAAAACTACCATCGAAACTGGTCCAACCGTGACTGAGGAAAGTATTCGTGAGCGAGTTCAAGGTCGTAAAACTGGTGAAGTTCGTTCATTGCTCCAGTCAATTAACGGTGTCAGCTCAGTTGAAGTTCGAACCTCGTATTTCTGGGTATGGTCTGTGCCGACCGATCCTAATAAAGTTACTATCGATCTTAAGGTGGAGGATCGTTAATGAAGCTAATCGCATTAGATGTTGGCACAAAACGAATTGGTGTCGCTAAGGCTGATTCAAAAGTTCGCATTGCAATTCCATATAGTGCGGTTGAGGTTGATGGTACCGAGTTTGAGAAAATTGCCTCGCTTGCTAGGGCTTGGGATATCAATAGCTTTGTCTTAGGGTTGCCTCGTAATTCTCAAGGCGAAGAGACCGAACAGAGTCGCTATGTCCGCGAGTTCGCGAAGGATCTCAAGCGGGCGATTCCTAGCGCAAAAATCTGTTTTCAGGACGAAAGTCTGACCTCAGTTGAGGCTGAAAAACGACTCAAAAGTCGTAAAAAGGGCTACAAAAAAGGCGATATCGACTCTGAGGCGGCTACGATTATCCTGCAAGACTTTTTAGAAGAAAAGACTGGTAAAACCACTTCGCGAGCCACCTCAGCTCGACACAAGTCTGTCAAAGCCACCAAGCCACGTCGCTCGATGGCGGCGATATTCGTCGTGTTGGCTATCTTGGGGATTGGCGCAGCTGCAGGCTATGGCTATTATCGCTACAATCTGCGTCCGGTGGCCGATGTTGACTGTGAAACAGTTGATGCTGATGCTTGTGACGACATGCTCTTCTCGGTTGAAAGCGGTATGGGCGTGAGTGAAATTGCCGATGGGCTAAAAGAAGCTGGACTTATCCGAGATTCATTAGTATTTCAGATTCATTTTCGCCTTAATTCGAACGGTAAGTCCCTCAAAGCTGGCGAATACCAGCTAAATCAAGCTATGTCTCTTAACGAAATCACCGATCTGCTTTTGAAAGGTGGTAGCGAAAATGTCTTTAGTTTAACCATTTTCCCAGGCGAGAATATCTTCGATATTAAAAAGCGGCTGATGGATTTAGGCTATACTGAGGAAGAGGTTGAGACTGGCTTCAGTGCAAAATATGACGATGCAAGCTATACTTGGATTTTTGAAGGCCGTCCAGAGGAAGCGACTTCTTACGAAGGATACATCTACGGCGAAACTTACGAGTTTTATCGCGATGATACCGTTGAGACGATTCTTGAGACTACCTTCCGCGAGATGGCAAAGGCTTTAGAGGCGAATGACTTAAAAGCTAAGTTCGAAGCTCACGGCCTAAACCTGTATCAGGGGATTACTCTAGCTTCCATTGTTCAGAAGGAAGCCAATAACGCTACCGACATGGCAAAAGTCGCTCAAATCTTCTATAATCGGCTTGAACAAGGGTGGACACTCGGTAGTGACGTGACGACGATTTACGCTATCGATTTGGTTGACCCTGATCGTCTCTCTGGCATGAGCGAAGAAGAGAAAATTAATTTCGATTCACCCTATAATACGCGCAAGCCAGGTATGATCGGCTTACCTTTTGGGCCAATTTCTAACCCTGGTATTGAAGCTCTAAACGCCGCGGCTACCCCTGATGAGTCGGCGACTGAGTTTATGTTTTTCTTGACAGGAGACGATGGTTTGATGTATTATAGTAGTACAGAGGAAGGGCATTTACAGAATATTCAGGAGCATTGCCAGCAACTCTGTGGTTTAGCGCTATAAAGGGGCGCGAAGACCTAGGTAAACTCTAGATTTTAAGCTTATTTTAAGGTTTATTGCAAAAATAGGCACTAGAATACCCATATTCATTAGTTAAATAAACGTAATCACATGAAAGCAAGACCTAAAGAACATAAGTTTTTGCACGCGATTGGCCGGTTTTTGCCGTATTTCTTGAGTGCGGTCCTGATTTTTGCGGTTGCGAAAATCGGTACTGATAGTAAGAACTCAACTAGCGCCACTAGTATTAATATGAACACAATGGCTGCGAATAATTACAGCATCTCGGCCGATCAGCTCTCCGAGCTTTACGTCGTGGCGAGTATCTCTAGCTCGCTAGACTTGGCTAGTGTCGACACGGTGTCTGGTAACTATGTGGCGGCTTCCGTTCTGAAAGAAGTCGCTCAGACTAATACCGACAAAATCGAGAAGCCAGGATTCGTTTCGATGGCTGTTTCGCGTGGCGTCGAGACCTATATTGTCTCTGAAGGCGACTCGATGGCTAGTATTGCTAGCCGTTATGGGGTGACTACCGACCAGATTCGCTGGTCGAATGGCCTTAAGACTACCGACGTTACTGTCGGGACTTCTCTAAAGATCCCAAAGACCGCAGGTATCGTGTATACAGTTAAGAACGGCGATACCGCCGGCACTTTAGCCTCACGTTATGGTTCGGACCGAGATCGCATTATTGCCTATAATGACCTCGAAAGCACTGGTCTTACCGATGGCATGCAGATTGTTTTGCCGAACGGAGCCTTGCCGCTTACCGAGCGCCCAGAATATGTCCCAGTTTATAGCTATAACTACTATGGTGATACTTCTGAGCGCCAGGGAATGCGAGTGGTCTATGAAAACGTGGTTCGTAGTAACACCAACAAGATGACTTGGGGCCAATGTACCTACTATTCGTGGTGGTGGCGTGAGACGAGCCCATATTCGCTTGGGCCGCTACCAGCGAGCCTGACCGGCGACGCAAAGTATTGGGCTTATAACGCTAGTGCCCTCGGTATGCGCGTTGATAATACCCCAGAAGCCGGCGCCGTCTTCCAGACGCCATCCGGAATCTTCGGTCACGTCGGCGTGGTCTTACAGGTTAACGATGACGGCTCAATTCTGGTTCGTGAAATGAATTATGGTTACCGTTCAAATGTTATTACTGAGTCGACTATCCCGGCCGCTTCGGCTGCCCGTCTAAACTACATTCATTAGCTTGAGCAGTGCCGGCACGAATGAGCGGTGTGAGATGTTATGCAATTAGATAATTTTATGGTATTATAGAAGTATGTTTGTTGATACTGCGAAAGTTAAACTTCAGGCTGGTAAGGGCGGCAATGGCGCGGTCTCATTTCGGCGCGAAATTTATATCCCAAAGGGTGGCCCTGACGGTGGAGACGGCGGTAAGGGTGGTTCCATAATCTTTCGGGCCGATAAGGACACTAATACGCTGCTAGATTTTCGTTTTAACCCAGAATTGACTGCCGAAGATGGTAAAAACGGCTCAGGTCAGCGTAGTGCTGGCCGCTCGGGCAAAGATCTTATTGTAGAAGTGCCTATTGGCACGATTGTGAAGCGAGATGAGGAGGTTTTAGCCGATTTGACGCGTGATCAGGAAGAAGCTGTTATCGCGAAAGGCGGCGATGGTGGCTTCGGCAATGCACACTTTAAATCGTCAACACGCCAGGCCCCTTTGATCGCTGAGGTAGGGGAGCCGGGCGAAGCCTTTGAGGCTACGCTTGAGCTTAAACTCTTAGCTGATGTTGGTTTAGTAGGCTTGCCAAACGCGGGTAAATCGACTTTTCTATCCGTGGTCAGCAATGCTCGTCCCGAAATTGCGAATTATCCTTTCACGACTCTTACGCCACAACTTGGCGTAGCGACAGTCGATGGGCGGGATTTGTTGATTGCGGACATCCCTGGCCTGATTGAGGGTGCGGCCGACGGTAAAGGTCTAGGCCACGCCTTTCTACGTCATGTCGAACGCACTGCGGCCTTGCTTCATCTAGTCGATGTCTATAATAATGACGCTGGCGAAGCTTATAAGACAATTCGAGGAGAACTCGAGCGCTATTCAAATTTAGCCACACGCCCCGAGATTGTTGCCCTGACTAAGTGCGAAGGAGTCGATGCAGAGATTATCGAAATGCAAAAGTCAGCAATCCTGGCTGTGAACCCGAGAGCGCATGTCTATGCGATCTCCGCCACTGCTGGACAGGGAATCATTGAGGTTCTTCGTGAGCTCATCAAGCTCAAGAAACAGAGCCAGGCACAGATGAAGGGTGATGGCGAGAACGATGGTGGGCCAGCACGGACTGGCTTGAAGGACGGTTTTGAGTCGCTTTCCGGCTGGACCGGGTCCGATTCTTTAGACGAGGAGAGGTCCACCGGGCTCAGAACCGACTCTTTGAGCCAGTCCGTGCCAGCGGGTACTATTCCAATCATTACTCTTTCGCCTGCACAGCTCAACGACGCTTGGAAAGTCGAAAAAATCGACAATAAATTCGTCGTGACTGGCCCGAAGATTGAAAAATTTGCCCGACGCACCGACTTGAATAATTACGCTTCGGTTAATCGCCTTCGCGACATTATGAAGAAACTAGGGATCCGCGCCGAGCTTACTTCGCAAGGCGCTGAACCAGACTCTATTATCTCGATCGCTGGTAAAGAATTTACTCTAGTCGAAGACTGGTAGCCTATCCACTAATCGCTTCGGCTTCGCGCAGCTCTGGCAGCTCCTCAAGGATCACCTTGACGCAACCAGCAATCGGGATTGCAATAATTGCGCCAATTAACCCGAACATATACATACCGATAACAATCGCCGTAAGAATTAATGCAGTCGGTAAATTTAAGGCATCTCCTTGAATCTTTGGTGCAATAATATTGTTTTCGACTTGTGCGTACAAAATGTAGAATATTAGATAAATCACGCCAGCGATCGGGGAACTAAAGAACAGCAACATTGTAATTAACACGCAGCTAATAATCGGCCCGAACATCGGGATAAGATAGAAAACCAACGCAAGCAGCCCCATTGGTAGTGCTAAGCCACTCGAAAAACCGCAAGTTAGCGACAATAACAGTACTGCAATTGCTACCACGCAGCCATCCAGAATTGCTACGATTACCTGTTTCGAAACATAGGTGCTAATGACTCCGGCTAACCTCTGAACGAGACGCTGCCAAGCCCGTACTGCGCCATTTTTCTTATGCCTGCCTTCGACGATATTCCAGAATTGCCGCATGATACCTGGGCCTTCTAGCGCGAACAGGAGCGTCAAAATTAGTACCAAAATCACATTCGTCGCAGCTTGAGCAATCGTTCCGACACTGGTCACTAAGATATTGCCAAAGTCTCGTACAAAAGTGTTTGAAAAATTCTTTACTCCATTCAAGATTTCTTCTTGGAGATTATCGATGCCGACCGTCTGACCGAAGTTGTTGATACCATCCCAGCCACCAATCGTATGCTCGAAAGTGTCCGGCAGCTGGCGCACGAACTGCACCGTCTGGTCGATTACGACTGGCGCTACCACTGCCATGATGACGCCGATGATCAGGATTACTACTCCATAGGCAAGAACAGAAGAAAACGACGAGCTTTCTTTTTTGGTAAGACGTTTAATCCGTGCCGCTAGGGGCTGAATCGCAATTGCTAAGAAAATCGCAATTCCGACAATGATTAATCCATTGAGCGCCTTCCAAATAAAAAGTCCAACCAAACCCAAGGCTAAAATTACTAGCCAGAAGCGGACGAAAGTTTTGGTATCTACCTCGATCGTTTTCTTATGCATACCTCTATTGTAGCATATAAATCCCTGAACTTAATAACTTCTTAAACTAGCTATGCTTGCGGGTGGATGTTTAATAATTTTGATAGGACATATGCAACTAAACATTGCAAAATCTACATAGGATTTTTAGCTACTAGCAATCGACTTGCCTCTATATTGTTGTAAAAAATACAACATTTTTCTTAAAATTCTTGACTTTGGAAGCGCTAGGGCTTATTATAGTCATAAGCTGATACGCTTCACGAGGGTTCCACTGATCATTTTAGTGGAGTGTGGAGACGAAACAAAAAACAAACAGCGGATTAAAACAAAAAGCTTTGTGCCCTAGGGTGGGCGCGCATCAGCAAACTAGCTCCGAAAGGGGCTAGTTTTCGTTATTGCTATTTTTGACCCATTGTGATATAATATGTGAGTTGAAGCATCTGTCAAGACGTCTTCAACGTACCTCTTAGGTAAATTTTGTGAATTGGGGGATTTCCATGAAAAAGTATCTACTAAGAACTATCGAGAGGCTCTCGACCAAGCTGCGCCAGACCCTCAAGGTT
Source organism: uncultured Candidatus Saccharibacteria bacterium (assembly GCA_948944455.1). Lineage (GTDB taxonomy): Bacteria > Patescibacteriota > Saccharimonadia > Saccharimonadales > Saccharimonadaceae > Nanosyncoccus. The sequence goes on from CARBES010000002.1 coordinate 36,414, forward strand.
GGACTTCAGTTTGAGCGGCCACTTTCGCTGCTAACGATGGGTCCGAATTTGCTCGCACTGTTCTCAATTTCGGCGATTCGTGCCGGACTGTTGCCGTTTTGGCTGATCAATTTTTCGACCATTGGCGTGATATTGGTTGCCGGTATTGCCTATGTACTCTATCTTGCTGTGGAAAGCGACGCCGTCTCGGGGGGAGGGAGGTGAAACATAATGAAAACATCGTTCAAAGGTCTTAGTATCTGGCAGACTATATGTTTTGCGGTTAAAAATGGTCTCAAAAAGGGGCGCGATCGACGTCGCGACGAGACAGCCGACGCCCGTCAGCTGTATGCTAATGAATTACGCAAACTGCGGGCAGACCGTGCCGAGCGCAACCGTAGGCAAAACTAAGCTATTCACCCTCAATCCAATTTACCACAAGCGCCCTTAGTCATTTTGGCTAAGGGCATTTTTATTCTTCATCCTCCCTTGATTACTCTATATGGCTAGACAACGGAGGGAGAAGCCTTGATTATTCGAATCAATTCCGCTCGGATTATAACGATTGCCGTCTTGCTGGAATACTAAAGCTACTCCACTAGAAGAATCTGCTCTCGAAGACCAGTATCTAACCAGGCGTCCCGGCCAATTTATGCCATCATAATTAATATGTTGACATCCGCTGCGGACATAATGTCGATAGCTTCGTGTATTCAAGAGAGATGTCTATGAGTATATGCTTGACAAAATATCAAATCCGTGCTACAATGGAGAGATAAGGGCCTAGCCTATTCTATCTGGCGACCTCAGCACGTTTCATTTTTGATAGTTTAGGTATTTTTGGACCCCAACTTAGGAAAAACGACGAAGAGGAGAACGAACATGAAAAAACACATTCTTTCCCTGGCGCTTTGCGTCCTAATGCTGGGCTCTTTCTTGTTGCCCACGGTGGCTTATGCCACCAATGATACTGCGAGCACCGAAGCCGATGCGGCGCAGCAAACCGATAGTGCTCTGGGCGATACCGACATAGATCCTCCTCTGACGGGAGAGTCCTCAAATGAAGACGACCCCGACGATGGTGATCCTGACGACTCCGTTACGCTGGATGGAAACAACTTCAATTCGGGGTCGTCTGTAACTACTCCTGCCAAATCCGCCAGCTCCCGTGAAGGTATTACGATTAGTGTTCTTGTTACGGACGAAAATGGAGAGATCGTGGCCGAAGGCAAACTTGAGCCTGGTCATACCTATGAAGTAAGCGTAAGTTTTTACAATCCTAGCACAGTCGTTTTGCATGGTGCCTCGGTATCCTTGCGTGCTAGCGAAGCTAGCAAAGGAGATGTATCCTATAGCGTGCGTATATACGCTGATAATCTAGACGTGTCCTGGAAAAACTATAGCGAGAAGTGTATTTTTCTTAAAAGACCGGCCGATGTAGAGGGTACCATGTATGTCTCTGGAAGTGCAGTCTTTTCGACCGCTGAACAGCCGGATGGTGTTGCCCTGCCTGATGTTGAGTTGCTTAACTATGATATCGGTACAATGGTTGGATATACCGAGATGGACGGCGAGCTTCCGGCTGGCCGTAAGAACATCTGTAATCTCGCTTTTAAGATTACTACTGGCGAGATTGCTACCGGCGACAGTAACACCGAGAACTCTGACTCTGCCAAGAACGATGCTAAAGACCAAAGCGTTTCCGACAAAGCCGCAACTCCATCCACCGAATCTGGTGGTCAGGGCTCCGATATCATCAATAATACGAATAATGTCGATAACGCCAATAGCGCCGAAAAGGACAACCTTGCCGGTGATGGTCGCGCTGTTGCGCAAACTGCATCCCATAGCGTATTGTTGGTCGTTGCGATTGTGGTAATGGTTACGTTGAGCGCGTTGAACATTGGTGCCGTGTATCTGATGTGGCGCCTGTGTCGACATTTGGGGGTCGAGTACCCTCTGCTGGACCGCATTGTGGCGGCTTGGCGTACGCTGACGAACAAGGTTACTACAGATGACCTTGCACCGGGAGAACAGTCTGATCCAGACAAGGATGTTGATCACGAAGAAAGCTAAACTATCAGCTCTAAAGGGCGTTCCTACATGGAGCGCCCCCTTTCTTTGTCTACGAAAATATCAAAAATATGCTATAATAAAATAGAATTATGCAGAAAATCAAGTTTACTATTATCACGCTTTTTCCAGAAGCTGTAAAGCCGTATCTTGACAGCTCTATGCTATATAAAGCTCAGGATCGTGACATTCTTACAGTTGATTACGTAAATTTGCGCGACTTTGGCCTCGGCCCTCATAAGTCAGTTGACGATACGCCATATGGTGGTGGCGACGGTATGCTCCTACGCTGTGAACCGGTTTTTTCTGCTATTGAAAGTGTAAAAAAAACCGACCCAGATGCGAAGGTAGTTCTGCCAACGCCGGTTGGTGTGGTCTGGAACCAATCCCTCGCCCGAGATTTTGCTAGTGAAAGCCCGACGGAAAAGCATTTTATTATTCTTTGTCCGCACTACGAAGGTTATGACGAGCGCATTATGTCAATCGTTGACTACCCGATTTCTCTAGGGGATTATGTCTTGACGGGCGGGGAATTGCCAGCTCTGATTATCATTGACAGTGTGACGCGCTTATTGCCGGGAGTCTTAGGTGGAGAGACCTCGGCGCAGATTGAAAGCTTTTCTGATGGTGACAACCTCGAGTTCCCGCAGTACACGAAGCCGGCCGAGTTTCGGGGAATGGCTGTGCCAGAAGTGTTGCTCTCTGGTCATCATGGCAAAATCGCCGAATGGCGCGCAGGGCAGAGCCGTTTGCGCTCCGAAGCACGCCGAAACTCATCGACAGCATAAAATGGTTTTAATGATAAAAATCGTTCAGCTGAACGATTTGGACTTTTAGCTTACTTTTCTTTCATCCTCCCTATGATTATTCTATGGCTAGACAACGGAGGGTATGGCCGGCGTTACGTCGACCGTTATTACGGCTTGGGTCAACAAAAGCATTGCTGACATAAAAGTAAAACGCATTATTCTTGTCGTCGTACGCTAGAGTTCTACTGGGATAAAGCCATGTCCCAAAGCCAGCACCGTCCAAGAGACCTCCACGCCAAGAAATGTCAACATCCGGATTTCCGCTGCGGACGAGGTGTCTCTTTTCTTCGTCCGCAGCGGAGTCCCACATGTTGAAGTGTCAGATATAAACCATACTGGAGCCTATGGCGTTCCATGGACGGCTTTAGCAAATACCCTTGCGTTGGCTAATAGCCTTGAAGTGGGTCCAATTGAAGTTTTATTATTCGCTCAAGGACGTTACGCTGGCTTTCCCCTCCGTTGTCTAGCCATATAGAGTAATCAAGGAGAGGATGAAGAAATCAAACAAAAGGGAATAATGAAAATATGTTTCTGATTGTTTCTAAAGCAAGTCTACTGTTCTCTACGAGAGGATCCGGAGGCTCGGCCGAGGAAGAGCGGCGCGACCCTGTAACGACAGGCGTCGCGAACGCGCCCCGAGTAGAGAACAGTGGGCCTGCTTTGGAAAGGATTATTATTCTTTTCCTTATTCCTACCTTCATGATATACTAATCTTATGGCAAATTTCTATAACCAGACTACCAAGGAGGTACTCGCGCAGTTTGGTGTTAACCCCGATACTGGCTTGTCCACAAAAGAGGTAGCAAAGCGACAACAAACTTATGGTAAAAATTTACTAAAAGTAGCCGAAACTCCACTTTGGCGCAAATTACTTGAGCCATTCATTGATATTTTTATGATCATTTTGGTGATTGCATTGGTGCTTTCACTGGTCCAGAGGAATTGGGTTGAGGCGATCGCGATTGCAGTGATTATCGCAGTAGACGCTATAATTTATTACATCCAACGTTTTTCGACCGAGAAGATCCTGCGTTCGCTCAAAAATAGCACGATTCATACCGTGACCGTCTTGCGCGCTGGCGAAGAAACCGACATTGAGACAACTGAGCTGGTGCCGGGTGATATTGTGATTTTGCGCGAGGGTGATCGTGTGCCGGCGGATGGGCGGATTATTAACGAGTCTGGTCTTCTTTCGAACGAATCTATGCTGACTGGCGAGTCTGAGTCTATTGCCAAGGATGCTAAAGCGATCTCTGGCATAAAGAAGGTTTACGAGCAGCGCAACATGGTCTTCTCGGGCTCGTTCGTAATCACTGGTTCGGGGCGCTTCGTGGTGACCGCGACTGGGAACGATACCGAGTATGGCCGGATTGCTTCACTTGCATCATCGCTTGGCGAAGAAAGCCCGATCCAGGCCAAGATGAACAAGCTAGTGGCGCAAATTGCTGTTGTAGTGGTGATTTTGGCGATCCTAGTCTTAATTATCCAGCTAATCGATGGAATTAACCTGCTTGAGGCGCTGGAGTTCACTTTGGCTATGATCGTTTCAGCGGTGCCTGAGGGCCTACCAATTGCGATTTCGATTATTCTCGCCCTCTGCGCGAAGCGTATGGCGAAGAAAAACGCCCTGATTAAGGAGCTTCAAGCGATTGAGTCAATTGGTATTGTTACGACGATCGCAAGCGACAAAACTGGTACGCTGACCGAAAACCGCCTTGAGTTAAAGGAAATCTGGACTACTGAGCCGAAGCGTGAGTTTCTGGATACATTAGCTCGTACAGCGCTACTAGAATCAGTTTTTATGGATACGGATGGCGGTGTCGGCGTGATGGACCCGCTCGATGCCTGTATCCTCGATTATTTAAAAGCTCAGAATTTCAAAATTGCCAAACTTGAGTCACTAAAGTTGTATGCTTTTGACCAAAGCATTAAGCTATCAGGTAATCTGTACTCTGGTGACCGTCAACTTATTCTCAAAGTAAAAGGCGCCCCGGAGACGATTCTTGCACGCAGCAAAATGGATGCGAAAGAACGCGACGCGGCCGAAGCGAAGTTACTTGAGCTTGCCAACAAAGGATACAAGGTTATCGCGATCGCGACTGCGACTGTCAATCATGAAATTAATGAACTCAGCCGACTTGAAAAAAATAGCATTTTTAAGTTTGAGGGCTTTATAGCTGTGGCGGACGCTCTGCGGCGAGAGGCCCCAGCTGCGATTCGTCAGTCAGCGCGTATGGGCGTAAAAACTAAGATGGTCACTGGCGATCATGCTGGTACAGCCTACGCAATTGGATGTGAACTTGGTCTGGCCAAAGACTTCTCGGAAGTAATGGATTGTTCGAAGCTAGGGAATATCAGTGACGATGACTTGGCAGAAGCGGTGCGCAATATCACGATTTTTGCCCGGGTGACACCAGAAGACAAATACCGAGTTCTTGAAGCGATCAAGAAAACTGAAATTGCCGCTATGACTGGTGATGGCGTAAACGATGTCCCAGCGTTAGTCGGCGCGCATGTCGGTATTGCTATGGGTGATAGTCCCTCAATCGTTCAGGATGCCGGCGATATTGTACTCCTTGATAACAACTTTAAAAATATTACTGAGGCTATTAGAGAAAGTCGTACGGTTTTGGCGAATATTCGTCGGATGTTAGGTTACCTATTAGCTACTAATGCCGGAGAAGCTCTCACGATGCTTGGCGCGTTGATTTTTTCCGGTAGCCAGCTACTTTCGCCGATTCAGATCTTATGGATTAATTTAGTGACAGACTCTTTCATGGTTATTCCGATTGGACTTGAACCGCCTGAGCAACGTATCTTGCGTCAAAAACCCGAGTCTAAAGATGCGCCAATTCTCTCTGGGGCAATGGCGGCACGAATGGCGCTAATCGCCTTCACTATGGCGGGTATTACCTTAGCAACCTACTTTATCGCTCGCGCTACGCTTAATGATTCGGCACAGGCAAACACCTTGGCTTTCACCGCGCTAGTAGTTATGCAGTGGGCGAGTGCATTTTCGGCTCGAGGTACTTATGAATCGGCCTTCCGTCGACTCGGCGTAAAACATACTGCTTTTCATCTTGCCATGCTAGCAGCTGTCATTATGCAAATACTGGCGCTCTTTAGTCCGCTCGGTATAGTGGTTGGCACGGTAGCTGTTCCTCCGGTTGCATTGGCGATAACGGTAACCGTTGCTTTTGCGGTGCCGCTCGTAATCTTTGAGATACAAAAAGTTATTTCTGCGCGCCGCAAATAGCGTATTGTATAAAATTATTAATGGATATACATATATCTTATATTAGACATATTCCTAAAAACTAGCCGCTTTTGATCTTATTAAATATTTCCTTTGAGTTTTCCACAAACTACCCCTGTTAAAGACATACGAACATAAGCACAATAATTATTGACACACTATATATAGTGCTTTAGAATAGTAATAACACACTATATATAGCGTGTTATACATTGAAAGACAATTCTAAATAGTAGAATCATTTAGTAAATTATAGACATATAATTATAGAAAGGACAGTTCATATCGCAGATTTTTATTATCGCTCATCGCAAAATCTAATTATTAAATAGAACAGAAACACTCAACACAAACTTAAGAGGAGGTATATTTTTTATGTTCAAAAAAATTGTAAAGCGTGATGGTAAAATCCGTAACTTTGATCCGGAAAAGATTACTGACGCTATCGCTCAAGCTGGTCTTGCTACAGAAGAATTTAAGTATGACCGCGCCAAACAGCTCACCGAGAAGGTCTTAAAGCGTGCTGAAGAAACTATCAAGCAGCGCACCCCGAGCGTGGAGCAGATTCAAGACATTGTCGAGCAAGTTTTGATGGAATCGGCTTTCAAGCGTACCGCAAAAGAATATATCACCTATCGCCAAGAGCGTAACCGCACTCGCGAAGCTAAGAGCAATTTGATGAACATCTATAAGACAATCGCGGTAGCAGACGCTTCAGAAGACTCCGATGTTAAACGAGGCAATGCTAACGTCGATGGCAACTCCGCCATGGGTAAGATGCTTCAATTCGGCGCTGAAGGGTCAAAGGTTTTCGCGAAGACAATTTTAATGCGCCCGGAATTTGCCGCTGCTCATGACAATGGCGAGATCCATATTCATGACCTTGATTTTTACGCTACCGGTACTTTAACCTGTTGTCAGACCGACCCGTTCCGACTTTTTGAAGACGGCGGCTTTAATACTGGCCATGGCCATCTGCGCACTCCGAATTCAATTGGCAGCTATGGAGCTCTCGCTGCTATTATTCTTCAGGCCAACCAAAATGAGCAACATGGCGGACAGTCAATCCCGAACTTCGATTATGCCATGGCTCCAGGCGTCAATAAGAGCTTTCGTAAGGCACTTAATCGTAACCTACGTCGCTATAATGAATTTACTGATCAGGAAGTTCAAATTGAAATTCCAGAAGATATTCAGTATGGCGAAAACGGTCGCTTGGTGGATATGGGTGTACCAGAAAAGGTCGTCGCAATCTCTAATCAGGATGTAGAAAAAGAAACATTCCAGGCTATGGAGGGTTTCATCCATAATCTTAACACTATGCATTCTCGCGCTGGTGCCCAAGTGCCGTTTACGAGTATTAACTTTGGTACCGACACTTCGGAAGCTGGCCGCTTGGTTATTCGGGCTTTGCTCGACGCGACCGAAGATGGCCTCGGCCACGGTGAGACGCCAATTTTCCCAATCTCAATCTTCAAGGTTAAAGAGGGGGTCAACTATAATCCAGAAGATCCTAACTACGACCTTTTCAAACGCAGTATGGAAGTTTCTGCCAAGCGCCTCTTCCCGAATTTCGTCTTTATTGATGCGCCATTCAACCTTGAGGGTTACAAACCGGGCGACTATCGCACTGAAATTGCAACAATGGGTTGCCGTACTCGTGTCTATGGTAGCATTTTCCCAGAATCCGATCATATTACCACCGGTCGCGGCAACTGTAGTTTTACTACAGTCAACCTTGTTCGCCTTGGTATTAAGCATGGCATCTGTCTCGGTGAGCGTAAAGAAGCTGACTGGTCTGGTTTCTACAAAGAGCTTGACGAAAAGATGGATCTTGCCGCTGATGAACTTCTTGAGCGCTACGAGTTCCAGGCTAACCAGCATGTCCGCAACTTCCCGTTCCTTATGGGTCAAGGCAACTGGTTCGGTAGTGAAAAACTTGGGCCGAATGATACGCTCCGCGATGTAATTAAGCACGGTACCTTGAGTATTGGCTTCATCGGCCTCGCTGAATCTCTCGTTGCTATGACCGGCAAGCACCACGGCGAAGATGAAGAGTCTCGCGAACTTGGCCTTGATATTATCACCCACATGCGCGAACGCTGCGATATGTATATGAAGAAATACAAGCTGAACTTTAGCTTGCTGGCTACACCGGCTGAGGGCATTGCGGGTCGCTTTACCAAAATCGACCGTAAGGAATACGGTAGCATTGAGGGAGTTTGTGATCGTGATTACTATACTAACAGCTTCCATGTTCCGGTTTATTATCCAATCGGTGCTTTCGAAAAAATCGAGATTGAAGCGCCATATCACGCACTTTGTAACGCTGGCCATATTACCTATATTGAGCTCGACGGTGATCCGACCCAGAATATCGAAGCTTTCGAAGCGGTGATCCGCAAGATGAAGGAGTGCGGTATTGGTTACGGTTCGGTCAACCATCCGGTCGATCGTGATCCAGTTTGCGGCTTCTCGGGTATCATTAAAGGCGATCGTTGTCCGGCTTGTGGTCGCCTCGAAAGTGAAGGAGATGTCCCGTTCGAGCGATTGCGCAGAATTACGGGTTATCTAGTAGGGTCGCTTGAGCGCTGGAATGATGGCAAAAAGGCTGAAGAGCATGACCGTGTGAAGCACAATGTTATCGGTGTCTATAATCGTCAAGAAAAATGCGCTCGTGAAGCAGCTAAAGCTCAACAGGAAAAAATGACCGGAAAGATGTAAGTTAAGGATAAAAGGATACATAATGTTAGGGCAGGAAACAGGGAATCGATTTTCTTCGGGTCATTCGGAGGCTACGGCCGAGGTTAAGCGGCGCGACCCTGCAACGGCAGGCGTCGTGAACGCGGGCCCGAAAAAATCCGATTCTCTGGTCGCCTGCCCTGATGGTATGATTCGCCTCTCGGGCCCCCTTGAGCGCGACAACATCGTTAATGGCTACGGCCTACGTGCAGTACTCTGGACTCAGGGTTGTCCAAATCACTGTCCAGGCTGCCAGAATCCAGAAACGTGGGATTTTAACGGCGGCATGTTGGTGGACATCGACGAAGTCAAGCAACGTCTTCGCGAGTTTCAGGGTCAGACTGGCATTACGTTTTGCGGCGGTGAGCCTTTTGTTCAGCCGGAAGCCTGCAAAGAGATTGCTGACTGGTGTCGTAAAGAGTTAGACTGGAACGTCTGGAGTTTTAGTGGATTCACTTATGAGCAGATTCTAGAAATGGGCGGTGCAGCAGTCGAATTCTTAAAAAGCCTTGACTATCTTATTGATGGGCCATTTATACTTGCGGAGCGAGATCTAACGATGAAGTTCAGGGGTTCAAGAAACCAGCGCTTGTTGCGTCTTGAGTATGGCACTGGGAAGATTCTGGAGATAGAATAAATGAAAAATCTTGCAATGATTGCCTGTGTTAGTGCTGATCGTGGTCTCGGCAAAGAGAACAGTCTTATCTGGCACTTCCGGGATGATATGAAGTTCTTCCGCAAAACTACTAGCGGCGCTAACGTCGTGATGGGGTCAAAGACTTTTAATAGTATTGGTCGGCCGTTACCTAAACGGCACAACATTGTTTTATCGCGCGGAGAAATAAGTGGTGATGTTGAAGTTGTGCACGGCGAGAGCGAGCTGAGGAAACTATTGGCGGATATGGATGGTCCGAAGTTCATTATCGGTGGAGCGACGCTCTATAAGATGTTTATTGATGATGTTGAGAAAATTTATCTGACCGAAGTTGATGCTTCGAAACCAGCAGACACCTACTTCCCGGATTTTGATAAGAATAGTTTTAACAGAAATGTGCTGGCGAACCACGAAGAGGGTGGTGTAAGCTATCAAATTGTTGAGTACATCAGAAAGGATTCTCATGACTGAAGATGAAGAACAACGTGCCGTGACTGAACTCGATGAGGCGTTACTAATCGCAAGACTAGAAGAATGGCTACAGAAATGAGCGAACAAGTTGATCTAGATTATGCTGCAACAGCACCGATCTTGCCCTGCGCACGCGAAAAGATGCTCGAAGTGATGGGTTTACAGCTCGGTAATGCCTCGTCGCTTCATGAAGCGGGGCATCTTGCACATGAAATTGTCGAGGAGTCTCGTGCGCAAATTGCGCAGTTGATTGGCGCTGAACCAGAGGAGATTATTTTCACTTCCGGCGGCAGCGAAGCGAATAATACTGTCATGGAAACTTTTCGGGGGCGGAAAGTTGCCACTAGCGCGATCGAACATCCCTCAGTACTAGAATCAGCTAAGGCTCGTGCTAGGGAAGTAATCATTTTGCCCGTAGATCAAACTGGGCGGCTAGAACTGGCGGGGCTAGAGGAAAAGATTAAAGGCTGCCGGCTAGTGTCGGTAATGTTGGCCAATAACGAACTTGGAACGATCGAACCGATTACATGGCTGGCTAAATGTTGTAAAAATTACAACATTTTCTTACATAGCGATGCGACACAGGCGCTTGGTAAAATTCGTGTTGACGTGAATGATCTTGGAGTTGACTACTTAACGATTAGTGCGCACAAAATCGGTGGACCAATCGGTATAGGAGCGCTCTATGTGCGGAAGGGTTCACCTTTTGAAAGTTTAATCAAGGGTGGCCATCAAGAAAATCGTCGTCGTGCTGGCACTACGAATACAGCCGCGATCGCTGGTTTTGGCGCCGCGGCGCGGTGGTGTCAGGAAGTACGTAGTTGGGAAAAATATCAAAAAATTGGAAAGTTAAGGGACGATCTGAAAGCACGAATCCTGAAGGAAGTGCCTCATAGTAGTTGTAATAGTCCAGAACATGACTGCCTGCCGAACATCCTTAATATGAGCTTTCGAGCAGCCGAGGGCGAAAGCATCCAGCTCTACCTTGACGCTGAGGGAATTATCGTTGGTACCGGATCGGCGTGTGCAGCTGGCGATTTGCAACCTAGTCACGTTCTTATGGCAACAATGAACGATGCCGAGATCGCACATAGTAGTATTCGTTTTTCGTTAGGCCTGGAAACTACTAATGATGATATTGATAAAGCAATGACGGTATTGCCAAAAGTTGTCAAAAGATTGCAGGGAATTAGTACTGTGAAGATTGGAGTAGAAAATGAGCGATAAAAATAGTCCACAAAAATCTCCTGCTGGTTGGGTCTATACTGATATTGTTAAGGAGCATTTTCTGAATCCACGCAACTTTCTCATGGGCGACGAGAGTAAGTATGCGCATGACGCCGAGGGTGTGGTCGGGAATCCGATCTGTGGCGATCAAATGAAAATGTTTATTTGTGTTAAAGATGACAGAATCGTTGATATAAAATGGAAAACCTATGGCTGTGCAAGCGCAATCGCCTCAACGTCGGCACTTTCTGAGCTGGCAAAGGGGAGGACTCTGGACGAGGCTTTAAAGATTGGCCCCGACGAAATTACGGACTTTCTTGGCGGTTTACCAAAGCATAAGTTTCATTGCTCAGTTCTTGGCCATGAGGCTTTAGCTGCTGCTATCCAAAATTACCGTGGAACTTGTGAAGACGGCATCTAGGCGTTATAATATACTTATGTATATCCAAAACAAGCCCGCTTCTACACTCTATAAAATGTTTATCGGTGTCTTAGCCATGGTGGGTTTTTGGTTATTAATTAATGAATTCGGGCTATCATCCTGGAGACTCTTTTCGACCTATGTGACCTTAGTCGCGGCAGTCTACTTTTTGCTTTCGGCGTTAATTATTGCCCTTAGTAAAAAACGTGATGCTGGTCGGATCCCTTGTCCAATGTTGGAGGGGATGCTTATCGTTTGTTTTTCTTTGCTTTGTGCAATAACTGTGGTCTGTCATTTAGGGAAAGTGACTTTTCCGGGCGCTAGTGGTTGGAACGCGTCATTAATATATTTCGTACTCCCATTTCTTGCACTGTCGGATTGGGTTCTATTCACTAAGAAGGGTCGGTGGCATATTGGCTATCCGTTTTATTGGTTGGCGCCAGCGCTATCATATGCGGCATTGATTATTTTAACTGCGCCGAATTTTTCGGTAGAGGATCCGCTTCGATACCCAATAAGCTTTTTGAATTTCTACGACAATGGTTTAGTAGAGATGATGGAATGGTTTTGTCTTATCGCGGTGCTAGTATTAGTTTATGGTTATGTTTTACTCTTAATCGACTATGCCGCCAGCGGGAAGATTTCTAAATATATCGTGCTTCCGCGTATTAAAACCATTGTGCTAGAAGAAGATCCAGAGCTAGAAGTGAAAGTAGAGCCTGAGATCGAGCGTATCGAGGTTAAACTGGAGCCGATGGAACAACCGGCTGCGAAGAAGACAAGTAACAAAAGGGACGCTAGCGCTAAGGCTAATAGCGGCTCAAGGGTTAACAAGAGCAAGCGTAAAAATACCGATGGGGTCAAGTCAAAGAAAAAGAAGAATAATGGCTACGTCAAACAGCCCTGAGCTGGTGTTCTATCTGTGTATAAACTAATTCATTAATTTCGCATAAACTTTTAGCATATCTTACGGACCTACCATTAATAATTCTCATGGCTTCCGCTCCGCGATTCCAGTTGCCTAGGTCTGGCATAATGTTCGTGATAGCTGGAGAAGTCGCAATATTGTAAGGGCTATCATCGACAAAAATTGTCGTATCGCGGTCGATTGTCTTACCATGCGCTTGGCCGTAGCGAATAATATTCATCTGGATGTCGTCTTCGCAAAGATTGGGAACGACGGCGAGTAACTGCTGAACTTTTAACCTGGCAACTTGTTCGTTAAAAGAATTACTTTTTATCTTTACTATTGCTCCTAATTCGCACGGTTTCATAATGTTTTCTATGCCTGCAAAGAAATCGATTTCTGCAAAATACTGTGGATCAGCAAAAGCCGCAATAACTGCTTCGCGTTCTCGCTCGGTAAGCATCGGATTATCTTTAACGCTAAATTGGTAGAAGTATCGTTCCGAGTCAATGCCGAGCTTTCTAGCCACGACTTCTCCAAGCGGCCAGAGTACATCATCTACATCGAAAACCACTTTTGGTCGAGAACCATCTATTGAATTTTCCATTTCGCCTCCCTTTAATGTGATTATTGGCCTGTTGATCCGAATCCGCCAGTGCGTTTGCCGTTTGCGTTATCTCCGTCAATTGTTAAAAACTTTTGGAACACCACTTGTGCTACACGATCCCCCTTCTTTATGCTTAGGTCGTGGTCTAAAACATTAAAAACCAACACCTGGAAGTGCCCATCATTGCTAGGATTTTGATAATAATCTGCATCAATTAGGCCTAATCCATTCGCAAGTACTAAGCCTTTGCTGGCGCCCGAGCTACGATTGAGCACGAAATAGCACTCGTCCGGCTGGCAGTAGGCCTTGAGCCCGGTTGGTATCAGAGTCGGTTTTTGCCCGAGCTGAAAAGGCGGTATCACCATGTCGACAGCAGACGCTATGTCATAAGCCGCGGCATGTGCTGTCGAACGCCTTGGCAAAACAATGTCTTTATCCTCCCAGCCCTTTGCCACCTCAAAACCTCGCATTTTCATACCTCTATCTTAGCACATTTTAAACCATCCGTAGATTATTTTGCATGGTACAATGGTAGTTAGAAAGTAAGGGAATATGAAACGACCAGAGGTATATTTGACCAGAGAAATTACTCCAGCTAGTCTTGTGAAGATTTATGAGCAGCTCGGTGTACCGGCAGAGGGGAAGGTCGGCATTAAAATTTCTCTCGGCGAGCCCGGTAATCCGAACTACCTGAAACCAGAGCTCATTAAGGAAAATGGCGCCCACATTCTGCAACATGCTGCCGAACTTGGCCTCGGCTCGCGCGAGTATGAACTCATCGAAATTGATTAGCCGTTTGGCATAGAACTCAAACCGTGTTATACTGAACCTATGAAGCATCATCACTGTCATTGCGGTTTGCATGACCAGATTCGGAAGTTCCGTGCGAAAAAACTCGGGTTTCTTGGAATGACTTTGATGATTGGTCATCTACTCTTTCATGTCGTAGAATGCCTTATCTTGCCGGCGATTATCGTTGGTTTCGGTCATCATGACGACCATGCTGCACGCGCTGAAAGCGCTAGTGAGACGATCATTCGTATAGAGGAATTATTCTTTGCTGGTGAGTTGTCAGATAATGTTCTCAAAGTCGATTTACAGAAATATGGTGTTCTTGGGCTTTCGCCAGATTTTTCGCTGCCTCTACCCATTCTACCAAAATCTTAAAATCCTAGCGCCGGCGCTAGGATTTGAGGTCTCTAACCAACTCTTTATCTTCTAGGCTTATCCGGTAAGACTCGCGAATCTTTTGGATAGCTTTATTTTGCACCCAAGTATCTAAATTATTGTGTTTCAAGAAAACCAAAGTTGGTTCGCGGAATTTAGCAAAAGCCTCTGCGATTAACCATGCTTGCGCCATTTTGACGTAATAGGCTTCCGATTTTACACTATTGACATTCTGTAAAACTTTTTCGATATAGCTATCGGTCAAAAAATAATTCAACATCATGATTAGTCGAAAACGCTGCTCGAACTCATGTTGGCTCGTGCGGTAGTGCTCGATGAACCGCCAGAATTCCGGTAATTCGGCCGGCTTTAGCTTGAAACTAGCGCAGACCGAATCACAGACCGCCCAATTATCAATTTTCGGTACGAACCTTGCTAGCCAGTCTAGTCGTTCGGTAAGATTCATCTTTACAGTCGCGATAATAATCCCCTCAACCATGGTTTCCTCATAAAACTCATTTTGTACTCCATTAAGGAACTCTCGCCAACCATCTCGTGTCAATTCTCGGGCAATCTTGCGCTGTTCTGGGATTCGCACACCAATAATGTTTACTGTGCCAGGACAGAGTCCGCTATGGAAATCTCGATATTTTAAATCTTGTTTCTCTTGTAATCTCTGGATAATTTTCTCGCGCAAATTCATAAATATATTATACTAGAGGAAAGGAGGTTCATGAAACTATACTTTTACGGGTTCATCATGTTATTTCGGAAATTTATTTTACGCCAAAATACTGGGCGCGTAATCTGCCGTTTTGCCGAGAGAATGGGCGTAGTTTATATTAAAGTTGCACAGATTTTAGCCATGCAGAACGTTGGCGAAATTTTTACCGAAGTCGATCGCAAGCAGCTCGCGCAGATTTGTGATCATTGTCAACCCTTGCCTTTTTTCAAAATTCAGCGCCAGCTCGAACGGGAATACGGTTGCCCTATTGACGAGAAATTTCAGTCGATTGATCCGGAACCGCTCGGCTCGGCTTCGATTTCGCAAGTTCACCGCGCCGTGTTAAAAACCGGTGAGGTTGTTGCTGTAAAAGTTAAACGTGCCGACCTTTCGCGCTGGATAGACCGGGACATTCGTCAGATTCGTCACGTTGTTCATCGTTTTGGCCGGCTAGTTAGTTTTCGGAATTTTCTTGGCAGTGATAAGGCGCTCGATAACTATCTTGATTGGATCGTTCAGGAGACCGATTTTGCTAATGAATGTAAGAACATTGCTAGCTATCAGGCTTTTGCTGAGAGCGTAAATGGTAAAATTCCTGGTACAGCTCAGATTAAGGTTCCGCAGCTTTTCCCGGATCTCTGTACACCGAGCGTGATTGTTATGGAGTTTATTTCCTCGCCTACCATTAATCAGCTCCCGTTGAGTGCTGAGAACAAACAACGCATTGCTCGGGCCGAAAACGATTATATTCGACTTTCGTTTTATGCCTTATTTCACAAAATGCCAGTCGTCTTCCATGGAGATCCGCATGGCGGCAACATCTATCTTGACGAAGCGGGGAACATTGGGTTTCTGGATATGGGGCTGATCTTCGAATTTAGCCCCGAAGAGTCTGAACTCACCCGTCAACTTTTTCTAAATGCTTATACCAGTAAAGTTGATCGGATCGTGGATTATCTGTTTGCTGATAGTGAATTTGAAAATGTTGACCGGGCTCAGCTAACCTATGATATGCGGATGAAGATCTCGCAGCTACATGAGATGCCGGTGGCGCAATTTTTCGTTGAGATGATTGGCGTATTTACGCAATATGATATGGCAGTACCGCCTTTTCTTTTCAAAATGGCCAAAGCTTTCTTGGCGCTTTTCGGACTCGGCACGATTACTGGTAATGTTGCTGACACTAAGGATCTACTAGCTGATCAGGTCGTAGACTTCTACATACGTCGCACTACCAATGATATGCGTAGGACACTAAGGAGTGGTCTAAGGCTTGCTCCGCAGGTTGCTGGGATTACTTTAGAGCGAGGGCTGTTGGGCGGTCTTAGCTCGGGGTTGGCCGGCCTAGCCGACTTCGGTCAACAACTCCAGGCTACCGCTGAAAATTGTCAGGAAGCCCTAGAACTGCTCGGAACGGAAATGAGATGATCTACGAAATCACTGTTAAGCCTAATTCGAAAAAAGGACCGCTTGTTGTCGCGGATGGTGATAGGTTGACGGTTTTTCTGCGCGAAAAACCGGTTGATGGCGAGGCTAACGCAGCTCTTATTAAGATTTTGTCGAAACACTTTAATGTGGCGAAAACGCGGATTACTATTAAGCGCGGAAATACCTCCCGCAAGAAGCTGGTTGAGATAGAATAATCATAATGTTGTGTTATTCTCCTTTTTGAAGTAATTTCCGGCCGGACTAGATCTATTCTTTAAATGAAGTGAGGTTTATCGGGCTGATAAAAGAGAAATTATTACAACGTTAGAATTATTATGCTACAATAGAACTAATCAAGGGAGGCAAAATGAAGATCAATAGCATCTATATCGGTGGCTGGTTCCAGCGCACCATGCTGCAGTTGTCGGAGATATATGATTTCTTGCGTGATGCAGGTTCGCAGCTAAAACTTAACAAACGTAAGCTCGCTGAATTGCGTGATGCACTTTCAATCGGCAGCATCGAGTATGGCGTAGCCGGAGAGGAATATGTTAGCTTTTTTGACTAGCGAGCAAATTCGGGTGAAGATCTTCGAAGATGGACTAATCATCGTAAGCAGTGATCGAGTTTCTGAAGAGACTATGTTTGCTGATATTGAACGGCTGAAGGCTTATTACGAAAATCGCCTCTCTCCAGCTATTAACTATCTTTTTAGCCTCGGTGCGCCAGTCCCGAAAGAGCTTGCCGGGATCGAAAATATCTACCCTTACTTTATCGTTTGCAATAACGCGAAGCGCGAAGAAATTGCTGAGTTGCTTTCGAGAACAGAACGCCAAAAATATTTTGAGTTTGACAACAAAAATTACAGTGTTTTGCGCGGCGATAAGTACTATTTTATAAATAATAAGAAGACTAATATTGGTAACGTCGAGCGTTATATTGAGGAACAAGTCTTTATCCGTGAGTTTAAGGGGCAGCTACATCGTTATCTAAACCTTCACCGTATTATCTGGGAAAAGATTGACGCCGTTAAGGATCGCGCCCGTGTCAAAGGTAGTGATGTTGTAAAATTTACAACAAAACTGGAGGGATACTCGAAGACGGTTACGCTCATTGAGGGTCGAATTAATCAGATGTCGACATATATCTCGACGCGCGAGCGCATTGCGAAGGAGGATGGCGACCTAGTCGACTTTTTGGCGATTTCCGGCTATCGTTACGAAACTCTGCGCGATACTCTAGAATACATTAAGGATCTTTGGGATATGACGCAAAGTTATGTAAACTCCGCCCTGAAGCTTTTCGACGGTATTAAGCAAGATATTACTTCTAGCTCGATCAATAGCCTTACTATCGTAACTGCAATGTCGGCTGGTGCGGCGATTATCAACCTATTTACTGAATCTGAACCGAGTTTTACCACCTTTGGCTTTATCTACTTCTTTATTCTGGCCTTTGTCGGTTGGGCAGCAACCAAGATTCTGTCCTATGTTGCGCGCAAACGCAAGTATGAAATTTCGGACGTCGAATACGATAGGAATATTAAATAAAGGAATCAAATGAAACGAATATTATCTAGTATTTTCTTAGCCTTAGCGACCGTGACCATGTTTGGTGCGCCGGTGTTCGCCGAAGGGAATGTCGCGCCGCAGTCTGAGCGAAAAGCCATCGAGCCGACCTTTTCGGAAGAAGTCAACGAACAGGCCAACTATGTCAAGCTTCGCTTTGGTAAGAATCAACTTTTCGCAGGGAATAATCTTGATATTAATGCGAAATCCGGTGGCCTGCTTTTTGCTTTTGGTAACCAACTTCAACTTGGTGCTGAGTCAGAATATTCTTTTGTTGCGGGTAACCTAATTAACTATTCTGCTACAACCGAAAAAGACCTCTTCATTGCTGGTAATATTGTTGATGTGAAATCTGATGCAAAAATCGGTCGCGATGTTTATGCAGCGGGTTATCGCGTGATTTTGTCTAGTAATTTACGAGGCGATTTTTCCGCTGGAGCAGACCAAGTTGTCTTGCGTGACGTCGAGGTTGCTGGTAATGTCAATCTTGATGCCGCTAATATTTTCTTCGAGGGAAACATTTCAATCGCTGGCACGCTTTCTTACAATAATGACGCTCAGGTCCATGGCTTAGATAATGTTAAGGCGGCTAAAGTAGAGACCTATGTTGCGCCAAACTACACACTCACGGCGGCGGAGCTTTGGCTCTCGAAGCTGATGAGCATTATTAGCTTTGTGCTGGCCGCCGTGGTTGTATTAGCATTTTCGGCTCGCCTACGCAAGCAAGTCGCTGGCGAAAAAGCCGTGCAGGCTTTTGGTGCCAATCTTGTAGCGGGTTTCGTGGTGCTGTTGTTGGTGCCGATCGTTAGTATCCTTTTGTTGATGTCTTATTTTGCTGCTCCGCTCGGTATCATGATGATTCTCATGTATATCATTATGATTTATCTAGCTCAGGCTCTCGCTGGCGCATGGCTAGGCCATGTAATCGTCGCCAAACTTTTGCGTAGCCAGGCACATATCTTTATCGAAACAATTATCGGTATTATTGTTTTGGTTTGTTGTTCTATGATTCCGGGGCTTAATGTGATTACTACATTCCTAGCTATCTTGCTTGGTCTAGGTATTATTGTGCGTGCAGTTAAGCCAGGGAAAAATAACGAAGCCGAAGCTGCGCCTGTAGACTCTCCGATTGAGAAGAGGCCTAAAGTTGCTAAGGCATCTAAGAGTACTAAAGCTAAGAATAATACGCAAAAATCCAAATCTTCAAAACCGAAAAAGGACCAGAAATAGTATGCACGAGAGCTGGAAAGAGTTTTTGGATTCGGAATTTGCAAAACCTTATTTTCAGGAGCTAAGCAAATTCCTGCACGAGGCCTACGAGACTAAAACTGTCTTTCCAGCTAAACCCCAAGTTTTTCGCGCTTTTACCACCGATCTGGCTAAGGTGAAAGTAGTCATCTTGGGTCAAGACCCCTATCACACTCCCGGTGCGGCGCATGGTTTAGCCTTCTCGGTACCAAATTCGCAACCTATCCCGCCATCGCTGGTAAATATTTACAAGGAGATTGACGACGAGTATGGTAGTCATGCGAACCCGACTGGCAACCTTAAACCTTGGCAAGAGCAGGGTGTGTTGCTACTTAATAATGTGCTAACCGTCGAGGCGCACAAAGCTGGTTCACATCGCGGTCACGGCTGGGAAACTTTTACCCAAGCTACGGTTGAATATTTGAACGAAAAGTCTAAGCACCTTGTCTTTTTGCTTTGGGGACGTGATGCTCGCAATAAAAAGAGTTTGATTGACACTAGCAAACATTTAATCCTTGAATCGCCACACCCCTCTCCGCTCTCGGCCTTTAGCGGTTTCTTTGGCAATGGTCATTTTAAGAAGGCAAATGATTTCTTGCATGAGCATGGGCTAGAAGAAATTATTTGGTAATTGGCTGGTGTGTCATTTTTGAAATAGTCTGCGCCGAAGTTCGATGCCTCTAGACCTACAATCTTCATTGTGGTCTAATCTAAAACTTCAAGAATCGACAAAATGTGATTTTTAATGCGGATATACTTGTTATTTTGAGAAAAATTTTGTTATACTTCGCGACATAATACCAATTAACCTTCCGCGGAGGAAACATGAGGCAATTTTTCCTATCATTAACCTATAAGCTACATCGAAAGCTCTGGACGCAATCTCAGTATTCTAGCGCACTATGCCGCAGGCTTAGCAAGCTACGCAGCAGCTCGTATTGCCGAAGTCGTCTGATTCTGGCTGGGCTTTTTCTGACCGCCTATGCTCTAAACTTTGCCATGTTACGGCCAGTACTAGCCCTAGATAATGGTTGCCCGGACGTGCAATTTGTCTTTGCGCGCGGTTCGGGCGAACCACTCGGTGGCCCTAGCAATACGGCTTGGCAAGACGCCATTCAGGCGGAACTAGCCGGCTCAAGTCTAAAGTTCAATTTTTACGAGCTCGGTAGTCAAAAAATATCCGGCTACCAATACCCGGCCGTTGCTGTGAGTGGTGATCTCGATGGAATTGGTAACCTTCTCGGCGCCTACGTAAGTGGCGGCGCGGCTTTTGACTTTGGCGCCAGCGTCCAGCAGGGTCAAGGTGAACTCAAAGCTTTTGTTGAGCAAATTTCCGCCAGCTGTCCGCAGACAAAATTCGTGCTTGGTGGTTATTCTCAGGGTGCGATGTTGATTTCTGGCCTGCTCGATCAGCTTGATTCGACCAAAATTGCTTATGTGGCAACCTTTGGCGACCCCAAACTTTACCTCCCCGAAGGTGAGCTAAAACATAGCCATACTAGCAACCGCCAACCAAGCAGCTATCGCCAGATTCCTGAGGCCTGCTTAGGTAAGAACCTCTCTTCCTATCGTGAGCACGTTCCGGATTGTTATGCTTACGAAGGAGTGCTTGGCGGTTATCGCCCTTACCAACCGACCGGCTACCAGGGCAAACTCGGTACATGGTGTAACGATCACGATATTATGTGTAGCTCTGGCTTCAGTATTTCAGATCATACAGCTTACGTTTCGACTCATCTCTATGAAGATGCGGCGCGGGTGATTGTTGATCGTCTCTCTACTGCCTTTCCTAATCATGTCGTAATTACTACGAACACAGCAACCACTTCGCATGATGTGGCGGTCTTAATCGACTCGACCTCCTCAATGTCGTCATTAATTAATCACTATAAAACTGAAGCTAAGAATCTTGCTGAGCGTGTTCTGGCGTCGGGCGGTCGAATTGCTTTGTTTGAGTTTCGTGATTTGAAGGATCCATTCCAGACTCGTCGGCATTGCGATTTTTCTTGCACCCTAGAAGAATTTTCCGAACGAATTGACGCAATTAGGACCGACGCTGGCGGCGATGAGCCTGAGTCGGCCCTCTCGGCTTTGCTCACAACCATGAACTCGCTGGCCTGGAAATCCGGTGCTACGAAGTCAATCGTTCTGCTGACTGATGCCAGTTATCTTTCTCCTGACCGCGACGGAACTACTCTGAATCAGGTTGTCTTGCGTAGCTTAGAAATTGACCCAGTTAATATTTATTTTATTGGACCAGCTAAACTCGGTTCCAAATATACCGAGCTCACCTCTTTGACTGGCGGACAAATCTTCAGCGCCACGACCGAGCTTGAGCTCTCTACGGAGTCGATTCTCGGGCGCCCGGTAGCGAAAATGGCCTTGTCCGAATATGCAGGTTCAGCCGGTTCCGAATTTGTCTTTGATGCCTCAAGTCCGCACAGCGTTAACGGTGGAGGGCTAAATTTTGACTGGGACCTGGATGGTGATGGTATCTTTGAACTCTCCGATGCTGGTGCGGTCGTCCGGCATGTCTATGACGAGCCTATCTCGGGCTTCGTCCAAGTACGCGTGCGTGAGGGTAAGTTATCAAGCACAATGTCAGCCAAACTTTCCGTAACTTCGGACGGTCGGATTAAACTCTCGACGATTTCCGAGCTGTCTGCTACGCTTCTCTCGGAATCTTCTGCTCGTGTCTCTTTTCGGACCGATGCCGACAAAGTCCTCCTGGCAGTCAATGATGCAGCGCTGGGCTTTCTAGTCGTTGACCAGCGTGAATTTACCCTAGGCGACCTTACGAGTTCGGTCGACCTAACTTTGACGCCATATTCTAGTGACGGCCGTAAGGGAATCTCGCGCACGCTTAAAATCGACCCAGTTCTAAGGTTAGTCTCTGATTCGGATGTTACCGTGAGTCTAACCATTCCGACTACGCCCAACACCGGCTTAAAACTGTAGACTTTAAGAAAGCAGATATCGTCTATTAGGTTTTGTGTTTTTGTCCACGATGCGAACTGAGATGCCAATGATCTCCATATTCGCATTTATAGACACCGAGCGGCGGCGCACCATAATCGTATTGTGCGATTAGCGCTGCTGCCTCGGCCTCCTCTTGGGAGGCATAGCAAATTTTCTGCTGATCTCCAACCCAGCATTTCTTAGGAACGTGTTCGCGGTATTGAATTTTTGCCATAGAAAACCTGCCCTTCTCGAGGTTATCCTTCCATTGTAGCATAGATACTAAAAAATGTCAATACCTCTTATGTTAAACATTGGTCATTTTGTCAAGATTGACGAAAGTACATGCTCTTAATTCATGTCTTTTAGCGGCATTCTTCATCCTCCCTTATATTACTCTATGGCTAGACAACGGAGGGGCATACCGCCATAACGCTGTATGTTTGTTGCGGTTGTAGCCACGCGCTTTCCGTAGATGTCAACATGGACAGACTTGTCTGTGGCGGCCGCTCTTAGAGTAGAGCTATAGACACCATATCCCATGGATGCGGTAGTTGTGCCTGTATACCCGCTGCGGACGTTTTTCTAAAATGAAAAAATGGCCACGACAAGAATGCCGTGGCCCATGGGTTGTTGTTTTAATACTCCAAGATACCGAGGTAAAAGAGAGCCTGGATGTCGGCGATATAGGTATTGGCATCTTTGACGTAGCCGGCGCGCAGCATTTCGAAAAAAAGCCCTTTTCTGACTTTGTATAGCTGGATGTATTCGCCGTGGTCTGGCTTCGGCTTCTGGATTTGCTGGCAGTATTCCGCCAGATAGGTGTGCACTGGCTGACGAATCAGACCGGGGTCTTGATAGTGACAGCCCAGATCGGTGATGTGCTTGGATTCGGTTGCGAGCCCTGTTTCCTCCAGTAACTCGCGGATGCCGGCCGTCTTGTCATCTTCGCCGGGCTCGGCGTATCCGGCGGGGAACTCGATTAGGGCACCCTCCTCAGTTAATGCCGTCGGCTGGACCACCATGATCAGCTTTCCGGCGGGGTCCTCCGGCACTACGATTGTGGCAGGGCGCTTGTCGACAAACTCGCGTCGCTGAATACTGCCGTTGGGGTAGCGAAAATCGCGGCTTTTGAGCTTGTAAAAGCTCCCGCCGGGCATAATCTCGCTGGTCGGCGTAGCTTTGCAGGACTCGAGAATCCCGTCAAGCTGTTCCAGATTGGTAATTTCTTGGATGTTCTTAATGTTCATAATGCTGCCTCCGTTTTTAGATGTGATGTGGATCAGAAATGCACTACTTACGTCTCAATTGTATCACACAACTCTAAAAATGTCAATATCTTTTATGCTTATAATCAACTTTGTCAAAAAAATCCGCATTTTTATCATATTGCGTTCCTCATTTTAACCCTTTTCATCCTCCCTTGATATTACTCTATGGCTAGACAACGGAGGGAGAAGCCCCAAAATTTTAGGTTGACATAAGCGGTAGTAACGAATGGGTTTTTGAAGTCAAAATCGTTTGCAAAAGAGGAGCTCCAGTAGAATCCAGTATTTCCAGGTGTCACAATTACGCTTTTGAAATTCATGGTAGTCTCCCAACCAGGTTTTTCTAGGTTAGCTGCGTGCCCGCTGCGGACGAAATCTGTTCCTAATATCCAAAAAGTAGGAGCGCAAAATATACTCTTCTTCGTCCGCAGCGGGCTGCTACATCCACATTACACAATTATTGGAGACTCAGTCGCTGTAGCATACTATCGTGAATCTTATGGTAGTGCAATCGATGCCTCGAAAAATCTATTCTTCAATGATTACGGTGTTGATCCCAGCAATAATTATCTACGCTACTTCGGCTTCTCCCTCCGTTGTCTAGCCATAGAGTAATCAATAGGGAGGATGAAGTTTTGGCGAACAAAATACTGGTATTACGCAAAGGAATGTATTGCTAGCAACCTTACCACAAAGAGAAATAAGGAAAGTAGATAAATAGAATCTCCCTAAGAAGCTTTAGCTATCTGCTTTGTCGGGAATGTCCGACAACGACGGGAGTCGGATGAAGCGAACTAGCTCCCCATGACGATGGGCGAGCGTGAGCGTTTCCCGAAAAGCATGATAGTAAAGCTTCTTAGGGAGAATATAAGAATACTCACCCCTGGTTGAAGAAAGTCTAGCATTAACTAACCTAAGGATGTTTTTATTTATCTTTTCCTTCTTTTCATGATTCTTATGGTATAATGGGAATAA
>CARBES010000003.1 GCA_948944455.1 uncultured Candidatus Saccharibacteria bacterium
GAGAAGGCGGCGAATTTGCTGTATTTTATTATTAAGGACCATCCGTTTTTCGATGGGAATAAGCGGATTGCGTCGCTACTGTTCATCGTGTTCCTGACGATGAATGAGTTTGGGCTGAAGGCGAACGGGGAAGTGAAGATCTCTGACCGGGCGCTGGTGGCGCTGACGCTGATGATTGCGGAGAGTGAGCCGAGGGAGAAGGGGCTGATTGTGGCGGTGGTTTGCAAGTTGTTGGAGGATTAGAATGAAATTATCATTAGCCAAACTGGTTCTTATCTTTCAGTCGAGACCAACGCAGTAAAAAGTTATGCAAGTACATAAAGAACCGTTCTCTTTGAGAGGGCGGTTCTTTTAGTCTCTTCAGAAAGAAAAGAACCAGCTCGGTTAAGGCTATTAGTGATTATTCTAATCTTCCAGCAACATGGTTAGTTCTTTATTCTCCCTTGATTACTCTCTATGGCTAGACAACGGAGGGAGATACCAAAAATTCTGCGTGTATCATCCCAGGACGGATGGATATCGTTTGTCACTATCCAGAGAAAGGGGATTTGAGAAGACCACCAGTCACTTTGCATAGCAGAAGAAACTATCATGGCAGAATCGATATCTTGCCCAATCTCGGCCAGGTAATTCTTCTCAACGATTGCGAACCCGCTGCGGACGAAGAAAAGAAGTCTTGTTTTTATGGTTTCGGGTTGAAGAGTTGGATCTGCAAGGAAACTTTACAGGTTAAAAAATGAGGCCCCTTGCGGGGCCTTTGGGGTTAATCAGTGGTTTTCTTGATGGTCACGGTGCACTCGTCGTGGATGGTGATCAAACCGATGCCGACCTGGATTTGGGAGTCCAGATGGTGTGGTCCGTCGATTAGACCGTCGTCAGTCACTTCCGCAGTGAAGCGAACGTAGGCATCAGAATTCGGGGTGTAGTTGCCGATGTTGACACCATCGACGTCGATGCCGTCGCTGAGAGTACTGCCGTTATATTTGGCGTTGTAAAGCTTGGTAGTGCCAGGGAGGTAGCGCAGGCCGCGGGGTAGCCGGGCACGAACCATGACGTTGGTCTGGTCGGTAGGGCTGGTGTTTTGGTAATAGAGCTGGAGATCGATTTTGTCGCCGATCTGAGCGCTAATTGCCTTGTGCCAGGGGGTACCGTCCTCGGAGAGGCGGACTTTCTGGGTTACGGTGTAGCCGGCAAGGGGGCGGCACGTAGAGTCTTCGGGAATGGCGCGGATGCGGATGGTGACGTAACTGGCGTACTGGTAGCCACCGGGGATTTTCCCGTTCATGGCAGAGTAGCCGATGGCCGTACGTTCGCCAGCAGCGATCTCGTCGCAGAGCTGGCGGCCGCCGTTCTTGCCGATGCCGTTGTTCTCGAGGAGGGCAGAGCCCAGGACATACTCGAGGCGGAAGGGCTTCTGGCTGACGAACTTTACTTGGCTCCAGTATTCACCGTACAGGGTGTTCTGAGCGAAGATGTGGCCAGTGATGGTGTGTTCCTTAGCGAATCCCTCAGAGAGGTCGAAAGAGACACCGGTGTTTACAGCGCAGAAGTTGGTACCGAAACGATTGTTGTTATGGACGTAGAGTCGGATGGTATATTCTTCGGGTGCGAAGGGGACGTCGATTTGTTGGACGCACTTGCGGTCTGATCGGACGATACCGACAAAACGGCGTTCGTCGCCAATGACGCTGTCGCTGATACTGTTTAGAACACAGTATCCGTCCAGAGCGCCGGCCGCGACTTCGGCATTGGTGTAGGTTCGGCGAAGATCGCTTCCACTGTTACCAAAGCTGAGCCAGGATGACGGCTTGGCGGATGAGGGTTTTCTGGAGTGATTCTTCCGTTTTTTGGCCATAGGGATTCCTCCTTAATCACTGATTGAACTGAAAAGTACTTGTGTGTCTTACCATTGTAGCACAGAAGTGTTATTTTGTCAAGAGGAATAAAGATATTGCTAAAGACTTATGGTGAAGGTTGGCAGGTGGGTACTTCGGCGATATTGAGGTGTGGTAGAGTGTGATACAATGGAGATATGAAGGATTTTGATTACTTGGGGGAGAAGACGGTTTATCTGGACGCGGCGTGTCAGAGCTTACGGCCGCGACCGGTGGTGGAGGCGCTAGAGAAATATTATTTTAAGCATAACTCGTGCGGGGAGCGGGTGAAATATCCGTGGGGCGAGGAAACGGATAGGCTAGTCGAGGATGCGCGGAAGAAGGTGCTGAAACTATTGAAACTTTCGTCACGAGAGTATTTTACGAGCTTCACGCTGAATACGACATATGGGATAAATTTGATTCTGAACCAGCTGAAGCCGGAATTAGTGAAGAAGGTGGTGACGAGTGAGATTGAGCATAATTCGCCGTTCCTAGCGACCTTAGCGTTGGCAGAGAAACTAGAAGTGCCACGGGTAGTCCTAAAACGACGGGAGAATGGTGAGTTAATCATCGACGGGGAGAATTTTGCGGGGGCGGTGGTGGTCGTGAACTGTGCGGCAAATTTCGACGGACGACGACTAGGGAACCTGAAAGAGGTCGTGAAGAAGGTGCATAAAGACGGGGGGATTATCATTATCGATGCAGCGCAGGCGATGGCGCACTACCACGAGATGCTGGAGAAAACCGAGGCGGATGCAATTTGTTTCTCGGCGCACAAAATGTATGCGCCGTCGCTAGGAGTGATCGTGGCGCGGAGGGATTTAGTGCCGAAGCTAGAGCAGAGGTTCATCGGCGGCGGGATGGTAGACGATGTGTTCGAGGATCGATATCTACTGAGCGCGGCGGGAAATAAGGAGCATATCTATACAATTTTCGAGCCAGGGTTGCAAGCTTGGGGAGAGATTGTTGGGCTGAACGTGGCGATTGACTGGTTAATGAGCCGGACGAAAGCAGACAAGAAACGACTGGAAGATTGCACTCGGGAGCTGGATGAGTTTTTGCGGTCGCGTGAGAAGGTGAAAATGGTGGGGAATGAAGCAAATCCGACGATGAGTTTTTATGTCGAAGGATTGGATTCGCACTTAATAGGAGCGGCGTTAGGAAAAGAAGGTATTATGGCGCGAACGGGGTATTTTTGCGCGCATTATTATCTAGATAAGGTTTGTCACTATCCGGCGCTAGTGCGGTTTTCTTTGAGCTATGCGACGAGGGAAGAGGATATTGAGCGAGTGAAGAAGGTGATGGGGAAGATATAGTATTTCTGCAAGGCAAATCTACTATTCTCCACTCGAGGCGCGTCCAAGGCGCCCGTCGTTACGGGGTCTTGGCGCTACTCCATCAGCTCCTGCGGAGCTTCCCGATTCTGCTCATCCTCGGAAAAGATAATAAATTGTCTTTTCTCTCGGATGTTTGAATCGGCGCTCGTAAGTCCGGATTCTCTCGTAGAGAACAGTAGATTGGTCTTATAGAAATGTCATTTTCTAGTACCCTCTTCACTTTCTTCGTCCTCCCTTGATATTACTCTATATGGCTAGACAACGGAGGGGAAAGCCCCAGTAAGCCCGATCAGTTTTTCTACCTACTGATGTAGTAGCGGAAAAGTCAAGTACGCTAGCCTTCCAAATGCTATCAGGAATAGCATAAGACCCCCAATAAAAGCCATGCCAACCGGCCAATAAGACCCTGCTGTCATATTCTAGCGTTGAAGTCCAATCAACCTTACTACCATAATTGCTCGTGTGTCCGCTGCGGACGAAGAAAGTGTGGTATAGTAGAATGAGAATATATTGTGGATTTGAGAGGTAAAAATGAATAAGAATCTGAAAGTTGGGCTGATTGTCGGGGCGGTCGTGTTGGTGCTGGGGGCACTGATCGGGATAACAGTATGGCAGAGTTCAAGCGAGAGCAAGAAAGAACCAGTAATTTCGGACTACGAGGGTTATGAGCTGTCAAAAGTGAAGGAAATGGCGGCGTTGAATGATTATAGCGATTTTGATGTGAAGAAGATTATTGCGGCGAACGCACAATCAGGTAATTTGCCGGAGAATGTGAATGGGAGCAAGGACGCGCCGGTGGTGATTGTGGAGTATGCGGATTATCAGTGTAGCTATTGCGCGGCGACGAATTCGTTGATTAATAAGATTGTGGAAGATTATGATGGCAAAGTAGCGGTGGTAATGCGAAGTTATGTTCTGTCGTATCATCCAAATGGAGTACAAGGAGCGGCAGCGGCGAATGCGGCGGCAATCCAGGGGTATTGGAAAGGATATAAGGACCTATTGTTTGCAAATCAGAGCGATTGGTTCTATTCGGAGGGAGAGGAGCTCCAGGAACAACTAGAGGAGTACTTTATGCAAGCGACTGGAGGAAAGGGGGATTTAGAGAAGTTTCGTGAGGATATGAAGAGCGAGGCGGTGCTAGAGAAGGTTGCGTTCGATCAGGGCTTGGGCGAGGAAGCGGAGATTGGTGGAACGCCGTGGTTCTATCTGGATGGGAAATGGATTGAAAATGATAATTTGGCGCCCGCAAAGTATGCGGAAAAGATTAGAGAAGTGATTGATCAGAAGTTGGGGGAATAACCCAAAATAATATAAATATCGGTCTAGCAGCTTGCCAATACTAATTCTCAAGGCGCGTCCAAGGCGCCCGTCGTTACGGGGCCTTGGCGCTACTCCTCGGCCGAGCCTCCGGATCCTCTCGAAAAGGTATTAGTAAGGCTACCAAGCCACTATTTTTTATTTGTTCTTTCCCTTATTTCTTCATCCTCTCTATGATTACTCTATATGGCTAGACAACGGAGGGAGAAACCGACAGAATCGACGTCACTACCGGACGTATATACTAGCATGTCATCAAAATAACTAGTATGTGTTTGCCCAGGGACATTGCGATCTCTAGACGAACTCCAATAATTATTCCGATAGCCAGTCTTAATAACTAGCGAGATCATAATATCGATATACCCGCTGCGGACGATTTTAGGTTAATTAAGCTAGAGGTTAGCAGAAATAACAGAGGTAGATTTGATTTGAACTTGTACAGTCTGTACAAGTTCAAATGTTGAGGTGTCTCTTTTCTTCGTCCGCAGCGGACATGCAGGTCCACGCTATAGCATGGTGATTGATCTTGGTGGAAGAGGCCTTATTTGGTCAAAAACGCGAGTCAGTATAAGATTTAACCGTTATCTGAATTTTACCAATCAAGATGTGTCCACAGATATGGGACATGATAACTATTGGTCTAGTTCCCTCCGTTGTCTAGCCATATAGAGTAATATATAAGGGAGGATGAAGAAGGTATTATTCGTCAGATTTGAGGCGACGAGCAAGATTTTTAGCGGAGAGCTGGTCGAAGGTGAGGAGAGTAGCGACGAACGGAATGAGGAGAATGAGGCCGATCATGAGGAAAGTTTGCCAGTTGGAGCCGACAAGGAAGATGAATCCGGGACGCTCAATCATGTAATTATCGGCGATAGCGGCGCTGAGGGCGTCGGAGTTGGCATTACTAATGAGAAAAGCGAAAAAGAGGCCCAGAGCGAGTGCAAAGATGAGTGTAAAGAAGCAGAGCTCGAAGAGGTAGACAAGGTGGATAAGAACGAGATCGCGGCGGGTGGCGCCAACAGAGCGATAGAGAGCGACAATGGCAGCGTTCTGACGGATGAGACTAACGAAAGTGAGCGACATAATAAAGATAGCGACAAAGATGAGACTGAGGAGAGGGATAAGGAGGAGGTTGTTTAGAGTATCGTAGCCGCGAATGACGCTTGTTTGGTTGCCAAAAAGATCGAAAGACATTGTGTGAGTAGCAATAGTGTTAAGATCTTCGAAGGCGAGGTCGTATTCATAGGCGTCTTCAGGATTAGAAAAACGAACTATGAGAGAGGTGCTCGGCATGAAGCTCGCAGTATTGTTGGGCGGTGCGGAGCTGAGGAAGTCTCGGACAGCGGCGGAACCGTCGTCGAGGATGATAGTATCACCACTTACATTACTCATTAACTCAAGGGGCAAATTTAGCAAATTAGGAAAATTAGATCCGGGAAGTTGGATGATATTGTTGGCGTGGTTGGGCGAAACTCTGGCGATATAGAGTTCAGCATCTGGGAGAGAAATAATTTTATGAGTGTATTCCTCAATAAGATCTGACGGGTTGTTATAAAAAGGTAGGGCAGAGGCGTCATTCTTTTCGTAAATTGCTGTATCAATATAAGTGCCGATGAATAGAATTGAGCCGTCAACTTTGTATTGCGAGATTATAGAGATTATACCGGCAGGTATCATAATAGGGATAACATCATTAGGTTGATCATGGGTGTTACCCCAAGGAAAGTTTGTTATGATATCGGCAGGGATGACGAAGGCGGTTCCGACCTTTTTGGCATAGCCGATGATCTCGCCATGATGTTCCGCGACGAGTTTGCGGATACGGTCTTCGCGACAGATAGAGCTTTGGGCACCATTGTCATCAAAGACGTCGTGGCAATCTTGGCTGACGAGGATGACTTCGTCGCCGGTAATTTCGCGGTTGGCGGAAAGAAGGGTGTCTCGCAGCCCACTGAGGACAAATTGAACAGCAAAAAGCGCGCTAAAAAGAATGCCGGCAGTGATGATGGCAAGGAAGTTGCGGATTTTATGTGAAGAAAATTGAAGGTGACCGAGTTTAAGGATGTCGATGAGGTTCATGGTTATGATTATAGCACTATTTAATAAAAAGAGGGCCCCGACGAGGTCGGGGCCGTGTGCTCGGCAAGTTTTTTTAAATACTTAGCTTTAGTTGTTGTGGAAAGACAGGTTATATTTTCTCGACAGCGAAGTTCAAAAAGTAGCTGTCGTGGTTCATGTTGCCGATGATGTTCTTCCCACGGAAACGGACATAGACGTCGGTTACATCTGCACCTAAAACCAGAACTCTGCTGCCGTTAAAGCCATTCAGGAAGTCTTCGCATTGATAAAGCATGCCACTTCTGCCGTTCATGATGACATCGATGGCGAGATTTGTAGGAAGACTTCCTTGGTTGATGAACACGCGGTATTCCGTGTTGGTGTTCTTCCACATGGCTTTGGTATAGGATCCGGTGTTGGCCTGAATCTTGTCGGTAATGACATTGAGACCGTCAATGTTGCCGCTCATAGGGGAAATGGTGTCTACCGAAAAAGTGACCTGGCAGTCTGTGGCGACCTGCTCCGTCTCATTGGTTTCCGCTGCGAAGGCCGGCACGGCCAAGGACAGGCACATAACGAGTGCCAGGATCAAGGAAAGTGTCTTGCGAATTCTCATGTTACTTTACATCCTTTCGAAATAGAGCCTTAAGGTGCGAGTTTATGCTTTTTGCCGAGCACGTTCTTAATTATAGCATAGTATTGAAGCGGTAGTAAAGGTGTATTTTATTTAGAATTGCAGCGTTGTAGGATAAAACCTTTTTGCTAGAGCCTTGATGTTGGAGCTGTTCGGCAATATAATAAGTGTAATGAAGGCTGCAATAAAGGCAAAGCGTGGAGATAGAAATGGGGCTTAGACTGGCGGATGCAGTACGTTTAGCTTCGGGGAACGTTGTGGGTTATAAATTGCGCGGCCTAGCGATTGTCCTGACGTTTCGGTTATCTTTGGGCTGGTGATGGGGGTGAGTTTTTGTTTTGCGGGAATGCGCGAGAGTATGCTCGAGGCGTCGGTAATCAACACCGATGGCTATAGTTATGTGTCGGCGTATTTTGATAAAGGCTCGTCGGAGGGGAGTCCGGAGACGCGCCTAGCTAAGCGGATCGAAAGGGATCACGGAGAAGTGGTAGGGGAAGTACACAGCTGTATTATTGGTAAGGAGCAATTTGGCGTGGTTGATCTGAATTTGGTTGAGAATTTGGTAGATGTTGATCTTCTAACTCAAGTGCCGGAGGGGCGTGTGCCAGTTCTGGTAAACAAGAAGATATTTGAAGAAGAGTATAGCCATCAACAAGAGCTGGAAAAGCTTGAGACAGAATATTATCAAGTGGGAGAGTATGCGGGTGGAGTTGTAGGTATGCCACTTTTGCCGGGAGAGTATAATATTTTGAACTTGCCGCTCGTGAGGATGAATGATAGTCCGAGCGGTATTGGGTTAGGAATAGCTGGTATTGCTTTGGTTGATGATGGCTCGGGAAAGATCGAGCAGTATGTTGAGGCGAAGCGCCAGCAAGCTGCGGAAAGCTATGGTAATAATCAGGTAATTACGGCGAAGGTGATCCGGTTTAGCAATTTTGCAGATTTGACGAGGTTCGTCGATACGTCGGATACGCCGGAGCGGAAAGCGCTGAACCCGGATTCACTCCTAATCAGCGCGGTCTATTCGAATACGGCGGATATAGCGCGAGGGTTTATCGCGGCGGATAGAATCGTGATGATTGCGGAGATAATTTTGCTGGTGGTGGCGGTGATCGTGACGGCATTTACTTTCATCCATTTGATCGACCAGGATGCGCGGACGGTGGCGCTATATCGGTCACTAGGGGCGAGTACGAGGGAGATTATTATGGTGTATTTCATTTATCTTCTGGAGTTGTTCTTACTGGCGGTGGTGGTGAGTATCTTGATCGGACTAGGGGTGGTGGCGGTGATGTCACTAGGGAATGTAGGGGTTCTGACGGAGAACTTGCAGATGTATTATGACCTACCGTCGGCGCCGAAGGTGACGCTGCTGGGGATTGACTGGCGATTCTTCTTGACGATAGGGCTGATGCTAGCGGCGGTGATAATGGCTTTATTCCTATCTGCGGACCGTTTCTCGAGACGGCGGATCGCGATGGCGCTGAAGAAGGATTAGCGGATGCGGCTGAGGGACTATCTACGCTTGGGGTTGGCGAATATTGCCTGTAATCGCCGACGATGTGTTCTGGTAGTGATTATCACGGGGGCGATGTTTGCGCTGATTTTTGCGGGGTTCGAGGTGATTCGTGGGCTAGAGGTGGCAACGCAGGAGCAGGTGACAGATTTTACAGACGGGCAGGTCCTGCTAAAGCTGACGGTAGAGGACGGGTCAGAAGATTCGAAGGACGAATTGGCACGGCAGGTAGTAAAATACGGCGGATATACAGAGCCGGTGGAAGAATATTGGTTTGACGAGATGATGCACCTGTATCTATTTCCGGCGAGATTAAAGGAGAGCTTGGCGGACAAAATTATCGATGATGTGACTGGCGGTGTACCGATTTTGATCTCGACGGATGAAGCGGGGAGATGGCAGCGTTTAACGATTAGTAAAGACATGGGGATGCAACGACGGCTGGAGCTGGTGGCGAAGATTCGTGCACAGTCGCTGGGGAAGCTGATTGAGAATAATGGATTCGGCACGCGACCAGATATCGAGAAGATGCAGTTTTTCGTGGCGGGGCTGTTGCCGGCTAATTTGGCGGGAATTTCGCTGTCGCTCGGCAACATCGGCGATCTACAGAATCCGCTAAATTTTATCTTAGAGTCGATTCCGACGGGTGGTAGTGAGACCTTCGTCCTAGAGCGTCCGGAGGGGGCCCTGCCTAGTACGAAAGAGCGGGAGCTCTGGGCGGTGTTTCCGGAGGTGGAGATGGCTTATGAGTTCGTGATGGACCGGCAGATGTGTAGCGGGATGAACAAGACTTGTATCAGTAAATATCGGTATACAGTGCAGGAGGCGATTGGTGATCCGCTAGGGATGAAGATGGGCTTCCGGGAGATTTGGAAAGTGTATACGATAATCTGGATGGTTTTGACGGCGATCGGGGCGTTTATCACGATTTCTACCTATACACGCCTAATTAATCAAGAAGTGCGGAATATTGCGCTTTATCGAGCATTAGGAGCGACTGTGAAGAATGTTTATATTATATATGCGACGTACTTAGTGATTCTAAGTCTCCTGACGATGGTGGTGGCACTGGTGGCCGGTACTCTGCTCGCGTTAGTAGTAAGTCTAGTATATCAGGGGGCGTTGAGCGCGGATTTCGCGGTGAGCTTCGGGATCGAGCCGGTGTCGGTGTGGCTAGCGGGATGGGACAGTACAACACTGGTTATTGTGGCGATTAATGTAGTGGTGGCCCTGGCTAGTACAGGGGTGAATATTTTCCAGCTTTCGGCGACAAAGGTGGCACAGAAGTTGAAAGGATAGCTGAGATGGTTTGTCGGTTACCAGTTTAGTTATTTATCAAGACCATCCAGCATGGATAATATTCAAGCACATAAGAAACGTCTATTCTCACGAGTGGGCGTTTCTTTTATGGTCTTCGACCATAAATCCGGGCGCATTCTCGGAACTAAAAATGTTTCACATTTTTGTTTCTCTCGAATGCTACGGGTTTAGTCTTTCGTAATAACTAGGCACAGCCTTAAGCTTGCCGCCACTTCTGTTTATTTTTCTTCATCCTCTCTTGATTACTCTATGGCTAGACAACGGAGGGAACGGCCACCACTACGGAAATAATTACTTTCTAGCATATCTGCATCATTGTTCTGGCCAGTTGGATAATACATAATAAGCGCATAATCTGCCCTAGCCAAAGTCGTCGATACCCACCAATGTCCACGATAGCTATTAGAAAACAATCCTACAAAAATATCTGTATACCCGCTGCGGACGAACCTCCTCTTTTCTTCGTCCGCAGCGGACACATCAGTGATGTATCGCAATACAACGGTGGGGCTATGGCCGGTTCAGGCAACGGTGCAGCATTCTGGTCATCAGTTACTATAGTAGGCGCTAGTCATGCTTACCACTGGGGCTTTAATACTGCTTGTGGACCATTCAATGAGATCCGGAGTTTTGCCCAGTCCCTCCGTTGTCTAGCCATATAGAGTAATATAAGGGAGGATGAAGGTGGTATAATGAAAATATGAAGATTCTAGAAAGTGGGATAAAAAAAGCAGATTTATCGAAGAGCGAAAATATCTTTGATGGGCCAATGGTAAAAGGCGTTGTGGACACAGAAAAACAGCTACTTGCGGTTGATGCGGGCTTACACGCGGATTTAGAGAAGGTACTACTGGAAACTGGTTCTAATCAGGATATGCTTTGGGGGATTAACTTGTGGTACGAGGATGATGAGGAAGATTTTGTAGAGTTCGATTCAATGATAAATGTACGACCAAGGCAAGGTAACCGAACTCGCGATGTAGAGGACGAAGCAACACGAGAGAAGATAATAGAGATTGTGAAAAAATGGATACAATAAGTTATCAGCATAAGGATTTAGCGAACGGCGGATGGGGAGAGATGTCGTTTTATCTACAGATGGGGAATCTGGGAAGTGAAGTATCGCGGTCGCTGAAATGGTTTAACAAGAACGAGAAGCGGTTTCTGGTATCTTTCGAGCGGGCTTTGGAGTTGTTTGACTTTACGATTGAGGCAGCAAAAGATGACGAGCAAGCGAGCCGATCAGGGAAGCTGAAAGAAGTTTGCCGGGCAAGGGAAGAGTTTTGCGACTATTTCTTAGGTAACTCTTGGGGGACAGATCCAAAAAAGATGATGAAGTATTATGACGAGTTCGCGATAGCGGGGCGAGGGCTATAGTTCTTCCATCCTCCCTTGATTACTCTATGGCTAGACAACGGAGGGAGAAGCCATGACGCCGTTCATTGCTATAGGTATTTAGGTTATTGATGCTTTTGCTATCAAACCTCAGATAGAAGACATTTTTAACATTAGAGCTAGCGATGGATGACCATCCGTAACCAGAAAACGCTGTGTTGATAGCTTTTCCGGTCTTATCTGTCCACCCGCTGCGGACGAAGAAAAGACTAGAAATGTTAGAAATGTAAAAAACGACCTGCGTGTCGTTTTTTATCTTGCTTCACCCCTGATAAGCTTCGGTAAAAAGCGACCTAGTGGTCGTATTTTGGTTTTTAGCTTCTTCGTCCGCAGCGGACACCCTAGTGTAGTCGTTAGCTATCGTGATATTTTTTATAGAGCCGGGTATTATGGCTTCGCGTGGGCGAATAATAGTTATCATGTTTTTATCCCAGATGGCATTAGCGTGATTCCTCAAGGAAGAATAAACGATCGTTATTGGGGCTTCTCCCTCCGTTGTCTAGCCATAGAGTAATATATAAGGGAGGATGGTAGAAGGCTATTTCTGGAGGTAGAGTTGGTAAATGTTGCGCCAGGCTTTGCGCCATTCAGGGAAGTTGAGTTTTGTTTCAACTTCGGCGAAGGGAATCCAGGCGACGCCGGCGATTTCAGACTCTTGTTTATGAAGAGCGGCAGAGGCAGGGTCGAGCTGGGCGAGGAAGAGGACGACTTCTTTTTCGACGTTGAGGCGGGGAATGTAGTAGTCGAAGCTGTGGCGAGCGGCGGGATCGAGGATGATAGAGAGGCCGGTTTCTTCTTGGACTTCGCGGAGGGCGGTTTCGAGCTCGGTTTCGCCGGGTTCGACGTGGCCCTTAGGAAAGCCGGTGAGGCCGTTTTGTTGCGAGACGAGGAGGACTGCACCATCTTTTACAATGACGGCGCCGCAAGATTTTTCGTGCCCGGCGCCAGGATGGGGATGTTCAGAGTCGACGGGCTTGGCGTTGGAAAAATTAGGTACGTTAGGATCGTTTGCGATGGCGGGGGAGTTGTTCATAGGTATATTATACTATGTAAGTCTATGGTGTTATAATAGAAGCATGATTAAACTGAGCGAGGTAAATAAAACTTACGGTAAGAAGCCGGTACTAATGGATGTGAATCTGGAGATTCCGAAGGGAGAATTCGTGATGCTTAGGGGGCGGAGCGGATCGGGAAAGTCGACGCTGCTAAACATCATCGGCGGGATCGAGCCAGCGACGAGCGGGGAGGTTTCGATTGAAGGAAAGAATGTGAATAACTTAAAAGCGAAAGAGCGGGTGGACTTTTATCGACACAAGGTGGGGTTCATCTTCCAGGGATTTTATCTGCAGCCGCAGCTTTCGGTGATGGAGAATATTGGGCTAATGGGGACGTTCGCGGGGATGAAACGGAGTGAGCGGGAAGCACGAGCGCGGGAGCTAGCGAAGCAACTCGATATCGAGGAAGTGCTGGAAAGCAAGCCAGCGGAGATATCGGGCGGGCAGGCAGAACGGGCCTGCGCGGCGCGGGCATTGTTCATGCACCCAGAGATCATCCTGGCGGATGAGCCGACGAATAACCTCGACCCAGAGAATGCGCAGAACGTGATTGAGATGCTGAAGCAGATCTGGAAAGATACGGGAGCAACGGTAATCGTAGCAAGTCACGACCCGATGGTGGAGAAGTATGCGACGAAAGTCGTGAAGGTGAGCGAGGGAAGAGTGACGGATGAAGCTAAGGCTAAGTGATGCAATTCGGATTAGTTGGAGTAATGTTGGCGGCCATAAAGTCCGGAGTTTAATAACCGTAGCGACGATTGCGATTCTCTTCGGGGCGGTGCTGGGGGTGAATTTTGTCTTGCAGGGGCTGGAAGATACGGTAATAGCGGCGTCGGTAATACCGACGGGTGGGAAAGTTTATGCCGAAGCGCAGTATTCGGTGGCTTCAGGGGTTCCGCCGACGATGACGGAGGAGGAGATTCTGAAGCCGGAGTTCGTGAAGCGAGCGGCGGAGATGGAAGCGGATGCACAGAGATATGGCGGGAAATTAGTTGGAACAAGAACTTCGTTTGAGGATCGGCCACCGGTTGAGATCGTAACCTTAGGGGCGGTTGAGGAATATATTGAGTTGGATTTGGCGAAAGTGCCGGAGGGGAAGATTCCGGCGTTGGTACCGTGGAAAGGCTTTAGTTTTGATGAAGCGATGTATGGTACGCAGGCGGAAGAGCTGCAGCGGGATTTTGAAAATAATTTTTATGTCGTAGGAGTGATGCCGTCAACGGAAAGGCGGCATCTGACTCTGGGCGAGGGAAATCCGTTGAGCTTTTTGCTGTCGAGCGTTTCGCCAGGCTATGCGCCATATTATCCGATGATGCTTGATGATGGTTCGGGAGCGGTGCAGAAGTATCTGAAAGAGCGAATCGACGCGCATCGACAACAGCGAGAGGAAGATTTTGCGGAGATGGTGGCGGCTGACCCAGGGATGGATGAGGAAGATTATCAAGACACGTATAATTATATAATGTCGCAGGCGATCCAGGCGGACCGGGCGGCGATATTCCAGTTTGATGATCCGCAGAAGGCGATTGCGTATGTTCTGCAACCGTATGATTATGCAAACTACTTAATGCAACAAGATTTGTTTAGCAACACGATATCGGTAGCGCGAAGTTTTGCTGGATTAAAGAATATGCTAGTAGTGATTGAGGCGATCTTGCTAATTGTCGCAGTAGTGATTGCGACGTTGACTTTCGGGCATATGATTGATCAAGACGCGGCGACGATTGCGTTGTACCGGGCGATGGGGGCGACGAAGCTGCAAATTTTGCTGATTTATCTGTGCTATTTGGTGGGGCTTTGTATATTGGCGCTAGGAATGTGCGTAGTGATTGCGTTAGTGATTTCGGGAGCGACGGCGCTAATGAATGCGAGCGAGCTGAGCCAGAAATTGCAGGAGTTCTATCGCCTGGCGGAGGCGCCGAAGGTGTGGTTCTTCGCGCTAAATTGGGTGACTTGGACGGTGGTAGGAGCGGTTTTGGTGATTGCGCCAGTGACGTTGATTTTAGCGGACCGACATTTCTCAGCGCGGAATATTGCGCAAAAACTGAAGGAGGACTAAGTGCGAATAAGGGATTTTCTGAAGCTAGGCGCGGCGAATATCACAGCGCATCGGAAACGGGCGACGAAAGTAGTAGCGATCGTGGGGGTGTTGTTCGGAGTGTTGCTGATGGCGAGTATGATAATACAAGGAGTCGAGAATACGGTGCTCGCGGAAATGAACCGGCCGCTGGGCGGGAAGGTTCTGCTCGGGACGACGGTGAATACGCAATTCTATAAGGAACCGCAGGCGGAGGAAATTGAGCAAGAGCGGATTCGCGAGAAGATTCGGCAATACGACGGGGAAATAATCGAGACAGAGACGTATCAGATGGCGGGAGTGGGGGAGGTGACAACATTGCCGGAAGAGCTGGTGCGAGAAGCTATCGAAGTGAACTTCGAGGAGCGGCCGGCGGAGGCAGTGCCGATGGTGGTGCCGGTGGGAACGGTGATGAGGTGGCTAAATATCGACATACCGCAGCGGGACTCGGCGGAGCGGGCGGCAGCGAAGGTAATAAAAGCGCGAGAGCAGGCGCTGGGGCGGACGATCGAGCTAGAGAGTGGGCAGAAAGTTTATATTGCGGGATTGTCGTCGAGCACGGCGGGGCGAAGTAGCCTGTCGCTTTCGGGAGTGGGGCAAGAAGTGAATCCGCTAAACTTGATTCTTGGAGTGGTGCCGCTGGGGTCGAGTATGAATTACATTATTGACGACGGAGAGATTGAGCTGGAGAAGTTGATAATTACAGAAGAGGAATCGGAGATCCCAGAAGAGTGGTTAGAGGCATTTCCAGAGCTAGCAGTGCCGAAGGTGGAGAGAGTTTGGGCAGTGTTTTCGGATCTGGCGACGGCGAGCGGGTATTATTATGATGCAGAGAATTATTGCGAGCAGGCGAACTACGCATATGGAGTGTGCGAGGCGGAATATAAATACTCGGTGACGCCGGGGTTCAACGATCCGTTTGCGGTAGTGGCGACGTTTAAGACGGTCTGGACGGTGTTTGATGTGGTAGCGATTGTACTAGCGGGCATCGGGGTAATTGTGATGTTAACGACTTACCTGAGGCTGGTAGGGCAAGATACGAAAGTGATTGCGCTGTACCGAGCGAACGGAGCGACAAAAGTGCAAGTAGTAGGGATTTATGTGGTTTATCTAGTGATGTTAAGCCTACTGGCGGCGGTATTTGCGATAGTGCTGGCGACGGTATTAACACTAATCGTGAACTTAGTGAACGGAGCAGCGCTGTCGCAAGCCTTTACTCTAGGGTTAGGGATGCCGGAGCAGGCGATTATCCTGATAGAGCTGAACAAATGGGAGCTGATTTTGGCGGCGATAATGATTGCGGTGGCGCCAGTAACGGTGCTGATGAGTTTAGGGCAATTTTCGGAGAGGAATCTGGCGCGGAAGCTAAAATAATGGTGCAATATGGTTTGCGGAAAAGCGGGATTTCGTAAGGAATAAGCATTGACTTTTTAAGAGATGTGTGCTACAATGGAAGTATAAGGCGGTTTTATGCAAGACCAAAATAAAAAATCAAATAATTCAGATAAGATTCCTCTAGTAGCGCCGGTGCCAGCGGCGCAAGCGGATTTTGTGCGCAAAATTGCGGACAAGATTAAGAATTCGGAAAATATTTTGGTGGCTTTGTCGCGAGATCCGTCGGTGGACGAGATTGCGGCGGCGATTGGTTTGGCGTTGTTTCTGGATGGGATTCAGAAACATACGACAGCGATCTATTCAGGGCGCACGCCAGACGCGCTAGCATTCCTGCGACCGGAAGAAACCTTTGAGACTGACACTGATAGCCTGCAGGATTTTATTATTGCTTTGAGTAAAGACAAGGCGGATCACCTGCGTTATAAACTGGATGGGGACTTCGTGAAGGTGTTTATTACGCCATATAAGACGAAGATTACCGAGCAGGATTTGTCGTATTCTTATGGTGATTATAATGTGGACTTCGTGATTGGACTAAATGTACGCTCGGTGGCAGATCTGGATGATGCTTTGGCCGAGCACGGGCGAATTATGCACGATGCTTCGGCGGTAGATATCACGACGGGCGAACCGGGAAGGTTTGGCGAGATCGAATGGAGTAACCCGGCGGCGAGCTCGGTGTCGGAGATGGTGACGGAATTGATTTTTGCGGTGCAAGGTTCGGATGTAAAGCTGGACGCAGACATCGCGACGGCGTTGCTCACTGGTATTGTTGCAGCGACACAAAGGTTTTCTAATAACCGAACAACATCGGAAACTTTGGGTTTGGCTTCGAAATTAATGACGATGGGGGCGGATCAACAGTTAATCTCGGCGAATGTGGTAGATAATCAGATCATCCAGAATGAACATGACGAGACCCAAGCGGAGGCGATGCGCCGAGCGAACGCTTCGGGGGACTTCGTGGTGAATAATAGTGGAAACGGCTTGGATGTGAATGCGGTGCCAGGGAATGACGTAGCAGGAGGAGCGACTAGTGTAAATAGCGGGACTGCGGCGGCAAATTCGATGATGAATCCGGCAGCGCAGATTGTTCAGGGAATGAATACAACTCCGACGGGACCGGTGCCAGCTGAGATGACGACTGGACCGGCGATTGATGTATCGGGATCAGTAGTGGCGCCGGTGTTGCCGGTGGCGGCGAATGGAGCTGGAACGGTAGAGAATGTTTCGGCAGAGAGTGCGGAAGCAATGGGGGCGAATTTGCCAAATGGAATGACAGTTAGTCAGCCTACACATGGAATCTTAGATAATGCAAATGGGGCTAGCGTGACGAACGGAGCAGCGACGGCTGATCCTATGAATAATATTGCGGGGCCGGCACGCGAGATGGTAAGTGCAGCTCCGGCGCAAGCGGTAGCACCGCAGGTGGGTACAGCAGTGGAACGACCAGCGCCGGAAGAGCCGAAAGATTATGCGGCGCTGATGGAACAGGCTTTAGCGGAGCCGGCGCCAGTAACGGCGAAGGTAGTGAATTCGACAACGGCAACGATGCCACCGAATCCAACCTTGGACCAGCTAGCTACGGATGAACAGACGGGGGCGCAGATGGCGGCTCCAGCACAAAAATTGGCAGTGAATGCGCAAGGGGAAGGTTTGCGACCTGCGGCAGAGCCAGTGATGAACCCGTTTGATGGTGTATTGCCGCCACCGCCAGCGCCGACTGCGGGGCAGGGCATGATGCCGCCGAGCTTACCGCCAGTGCAGATGCCTCCGAATATGGCGTAGTGGCAGTAGGTTTTGCGAGGTAAAGACTGGGGTCTATGGTATAATTTTGACATGAATAATGAAATCTTACTAGTTGACAAACCAGCAGGAGTGAGCTCGTTTGGTGTGGTGGCGCGAGTGCGAAGAGAATTGTCAGAGCAGGCCGGAATGGTTGAGGTGAAGGGTAAAGACGGTGTTGTACGACAGAAACGGAGAAAGGTGAAAGTAGGGCATACGGGGACGCTAGATCCGTTTGCGACGGGACTTTTGATTTTATTAACCGGCAAAGGGACGAAGCGAGCGAACGAGTTCTTGAAGCTGGACAAGGAGTATATTGCGACAATAAAGCTGGGGGAAGTATCGACAACGGGGGATGTTGAAGGGATAATATCTTCATCCTCGCTCGTAAGCTCCGGAGATTCCCGAAAAGAAAATTACCAAGCTGGGTGTAGCCAAGCAGACATTTCTCCTTCAAGGGCTCGGGTTGAGGAGGTTGTGGCGGGGTTTGTGGGGGAGATTGAGCAGACAGTACCGGCATATTCGGCAGTGAAGATCAATGGACAAAGGGCATATAAACTGGCACGAGAGGGGAAGCAAGTGGAAATGCCGACGCGGAAAGTCAAGATTTATGAAATTGAAATTTTGAAATATGAGTGGCCGGAATTGACGATACGATGCAAGGTGTCGAGCGGGACGTATATTCGGGCGCTAGGGGAAGATATCGGGAAGGCGTTAGGTGTAGGGGGGTATCTGACGGCGCTCCGGCGGACACAGGTGGGGGAATATAGGGTGGAGGATGCAAGGAAGATTGAGAAATAAGGAAAAGCGAGTAAAAATAATAGTATGGTAGCCTTCTAATACCTTTTCTCAAGGCGCGTCCAAGGCGCTCGTCGTTACGGGGCCTTGGCGCTACTCCTCGGCCGAGCCTCCGGATCCTCTCGAA
Source organism: uncultured Candidatus Saccharibacteria bacterium (assembly GCA_948944455.1). Lineage (GTDB taxonomy): Bacteria > Patescibacteriota > Saccharimonadia > Saccharimonadales > Saccharimonadaceae > Nanosyncoccus. The sequence goes on from CARBES010000003.1 coordinate 18,698, forward strand.
AAGGTATTAGTAAGGCTACCAAGCCACTATTTTTTATTTGTTCTTTTCCTTATTTCTTCATCCTCTCTATGATTACTCTATGGCTAGACAACGGAGGGGGAGTACCTCATACCGCTCCGCCACTCTTCGAAGGTCACTAATATCAGAATCAAATCTTACAAAAATTGCGCGATATGTTGATGGTCTTGCAGTATAGTAATAGGCTGAGATTCCTATAAAAGCAAATCCGTTCAGAGTATCCAAACTTCTCCCGCTGCGGACGAGGCGTTATAATTTTTACAATTCAAAAACGGCTGTGCTTGTTATTTTTATGTAGAGCGTGCTACTCTGATACTACGCCGCCAGAGCCAAAGCAATTTAAGAGGAAAAGATTTGAGGTATGATGATTACCTTTCGGTTGTGGTTCGTTAGAATCACAATCAAAATCGCTATCCGTAAAAGATAGCGATCAATAACATGTATCTCTAGTCTAACACTAACTGAATAGCGAGTCAAGGGTTTGCCTATAAAACCATTGAGCCAAAAGGTCGAGAATAATATCAAAACCTGCTGGTGTTCTGGTGGCGGTTTGACGTCATCCTCCCTTGATTACTCTATGGCTAGACAACGGAGGGAGAAACCCCAGTAGTGTGGAATGCTTCTAAACGATGGGTCTATGGTATTATTGACTTGATCAAGGTAAAATACTGCTCCAAGCGTAGAGGCGGAACTAGTGTAAAAGGCCATAACCGCACCAATATTCCAGATAAATCCCCTATTAGTGTGTAGATGTCCGCTGCGGACGAAGAAAAGAGGACAAAAAAGGAGAGGCGCGGTCTCAAGACCGCGCCTGCAGGGGGAGAACCATGACAAGGCAGTTGTGGAGGTTGGTGTAGGTAGCCTTAGCGCGCAGCCAGAGTTGACGGGTAAGCCAAGAATAGTAGGACTCGGCGGTGAAGGTTATGCCGAACTGGTTAGCAGTTTCGCGACAGGTGTCGTAGACGATCTGGGTGTGGGTGGCGTCGTCAATGGTCTGATGCTGAGATTTGAGATCATCGTAGATCTTTGCGTAGTACTCGGAAACGCTGTCCAAGTCTAAAGACCAGCACCGTTCGGTGAGTTCTAGAGTATAGAACATATTCCCGGCGACGACATGGTAAAATTTGACGCGGCGATAGATAGCTGCTCTGAAGTCGCCGCTGGAGAAAGCGGAGTTCGTGTGGGGGTGATTGTGTAGGCTGACGCAGTTAGTGAGAGCTCTGGTGGTAGCCAAAGCGGAAGGGGTCAGCTGCGTCTTTGCAGAAAGAAGCAGAGTGCTTTCGCCGATCTTAGAACCATCAGGATGGAAAGTAGATGTGTATTCAAGGGACGCGTGACGGGTTCGACAAGCTACGGCGATCAAAGATTTGCCATGATTGGTAGGAATGGCCTCGTCAAGCTTAAAGCTGTCAGCGCAGGCGGTAAAATACCATAGGACTACGGACAGGGCAACACAACCACTGGTTATAATGAGGGTACCACTAGCGAAGACGAAAGCAACAATACTAAGCCACGCGGTTATGGTCTCTATGAAGCTATAACCATAGACGGTAGTGGAGCTGTTCCCCATGTGGATAGTGGTAGGGACTTTGATAACAAGTTCTTTGGCGGAGCTGTTAAAGTTGACCCTAAGGACGGAACAGACGACGTCGATGAACGTGGGTAAAATGAGCTGACCGACACGAACAAGGATAGTGAGAATAATGCCAAAGGCGACGCCAGCAAGGATAGTACGGGTGATGAAGCGGCGACGCTCGGTGGGGGCGGACTTCTGCAGGACGAGGAGTAAGTTCTTCATAAAGATACCTCAACTTTCAGATGAATTTAATACAGATGTCTTGTCATGAATTCGAAAATTGCGATAGTGGCATGGGATGCCGACTATTGCTACCATTGTAGCACAGAATTATAAAAATGTCAATACCATTTATGCTTTTCGTAATGGGCACGGGCGGAAGCTAACAGAGGTAGAAGTGGAAAGGCGACAGCGAGACGGACGGATAGTGTGGATTTTGTGAGGAAGCTGCGGAGAAGCGAGGAAGAAACGGGGGAAAGTCGGGATTTTGAGATTTTTGCGAAATCGGTATTGTCTCGAGGTGGGAGATGTGATATAATGAGGGACATATGATTACTAGAGAGAATAAAGCCAAGGCGATGGCGAAGACCGCGCGCAGCAAGGAAGATGTGGGTTCTCCTGAGGTGCAGGTGGCGATCTTGACGGAGCGGATCAAGGAAGTGACCGAGCATGTCAAGGAAAACAAGCATGATTTCATGGCGAAGCGAGGCTTGATGCAGATGGTCGGGCAGCGCAAGAAGTTGCTGAAGTATCTTGAGCGCACAAACTTCGAGCTTTACAAGAAAACCATTGCGACGCTTGGTCTACGTAAGTAGCGAAAAACACCCGAAGGGGTGTTTTTTGATGGGATGGATAGGTTGGAGTTAGTGGATAGTAAAGCTCTGGAGGGGCGTCATGAGCTACGATAGGGGCGGGCAGGATAGCAAAATAAACAAAAGAAAACCGCCCCCTGCGAACAGGGAGCGGTTATAGAGAGGTGCTACGACCGGAAGGACCGAAGTCTAGACTCCGCCGACCGAATTGGCTGATAGAGGTGGTATGCATTTTGACGGTAAAATTTCTTTAGCTTAAGCAATATCGGAGCATAGCCTGAGTAGGAAATAAACCGACAAAATCCTCAAAACCGAGCGGTGCTAAAAGAGCTATAGAACGTTCGCATGCGTCATTTTTGGCTCGATGTAGCCAATTAGGCCTCTAGACGAGATTCTTCCAGCTTAGCAAGGAAATGGTTGAGTAAATTATTGTAACGCAGAATCGGGAGACAATTCGTCGTTGGTTGTGGACGAAAAAGCCCTTTTCAGGTAATTGCATAATTCAGAAAAGCACATGGAGATGACCTTTGCGAAATATTTTTTAATTTCGTCACCGTTCATGGCGCGGGTAGGCGGTTGTTTGTCGGAAGAGCCGCTTTCGGGGAACAACTCATGTTTTCCGGCAGCACTGATTAGAAAATTGATCTCGAAACTGCCATCATCGCGAACAGTACGGCTGTTGGTATAGCTGATACGAAGGCGGAATTCGCCGTTCTCTAAGGGGATGCCGGCAGCCTTCTTTTCGGCAATAGCGCGGTGACCGCTACGGTCGCCGTCTTGGCTAAAGTGTCGGATGGAGTGGACAATATCAAGGATATTGTCGATGTGGGGCACAAGATCCCCAGGAGTGTTGCCGGTGATGATAATGGTATCCTCGCCAATAATCTCGATTTTCGGGGCAATGAGATTGGGCATCTCGATGGACGGCTCATGACTTGCGGGTGCAGGGGAATTTTGGATCATTCTGGTCTCTCCTCTCTAGAAATGAAAATAGCATGGATCCGAAACGGACCCAACTCTCTTATTATAGCACACAAGCGATGAAAAAGCAAGAGTAATCGGGGATTTTAAGCCCCGGATGAGGTAAAGCGCCAGAAATGGTGCGGAAACGTGTTATAATTAGAGATAGAAAAGCAATTAAACCTGGAAAAACGGCAGATATAAGGGTTCTGTGGCGAGAATGATTGTATCTGAGGTTTTTCCAAGAAAGGTAGATGAATGGACATTATTAATCCGAGTGGTAAAAAGACTCTGCGAGTAGAGACGGATTGGCTGGGGCGGAAGCTGACGCTAGAGGTGAACCGGGTTGGTTTCCGGTCGACAGCGAGCGTGTTGGTGAGCTATGGCGATACGGTAGTTTTGGGCTCGGTCGTAGTCGGGAAGAAGCCAGTAGTGCAAGATTTCTTCCCGCTCACGATTGACTATGAAGAGAAGTTTTATGCGGCGGGGAAGATTTCGGGGTCGAAGTTTATCAAGCGAGAAGGAAAGCCGGCAGATGAGGCGATTCTCGTTGGGCGGTTGATCGATCGGCCGATTCGCCCATTATTCCCGAAGGGTTATCGTCAGGAAGTGCAAGTAGTGACGACGGTACTGTCGATGGATCCGGATTTTCGGCCAGACATGGTGGCAATGATTGCGGCTTCGAGCGCTTTGATGCTTTCGGGGACACCGTTTGATGGGCCGGTGGCGGGATTAAGGATTGGGCGCTTGAATGGCGATTTTAAGGCATTCTTAAGTGCGGAAGAACGCGAACAGAGCATCATGGACTTAGTGGTGGCTTGTAAGGATGGCCGAGTGATGATGGTCGAGGCGGGGGCAAATGAGGTGCCGGAAGCGATGATCATTGAGGCGATGCATTGGGCGGTAAAGAACGTGCAGCCGGTGTTGGACTTGCAACGTGAGTTAGCGGAGAAAGTGCAGCCAGCGAGCCAGGAATATGAGTTAGTGCTACCAGATGAGGGGATTCAAGAGAAGGTAGAGAATTGGTATAAGGCGCATGCTGGAGAGAAAGTACGGGGGAATGTTCTCGAGCGTCAAAGCGTGATTGACCAGCTGAAAGACGAGATGCATGCGGAGTTTGCGCCGGAACTAGGCGAGGGTGAGACCGAAGAGGAGAAATTGGCAGATTATACTGAGCGGTTGCAGCCAGAATATGATCAGGCGTTTGACCTGGCAGTGCATCATGAAGTGCGGCGAGGAATTATTGAAGACGGCGTGCGACCAGATGGACGAAAGTTGACTGAGGTGCGGCCACTTTCGAGTCAAGTAGGCATTTTGCCACGAGTGCATGGGTCAAGTTTGTTTACGCGCGGGTTGACGCAGGCGATGAACATTGTAACTTTGGCGCCACTTAGTTTTGCGCAAGTGGTCGATACGATGGAGGTGACTGATGGAAAACGGCGCTATATGCATCACTATAACGCGCCGAGTTATACCGTGGGTGAGCCAGGACGGATTGGGGCGCCAGGGCGACGCGAGGTAGGACACGGTTATCTAGCGGAGCGAGCATTGATGCCGATGTTGCCGAGCGAGGAAGATTTCCCATATGCGATTCGGAGCGTAACTGAGATTATGAGTCAGAATGGTAGCACGAGTATGGCGGCGACCTGTTCGAGTTGTATGGCTCTGATGGATGCGGGCGTACCGCTAAAGCGACCGGTGAGCGGTGTGGCGATGGGCCTGATGGTAGACGTGCCGGCAGGCGAGACGATTACTTCGGAGGATATCGACAAGGCGTATGTTTTGACGGACTTGATGGATGCGGAAGATTTTGCGGGCGATATGGACTTTAAGGTAACCGGAACAACCGAAGGGGTGACGGCGTTGCAGATGGATATGAAGGTGCATGGTCTACCGGTAGAAATTCTCGAGAAGGCGATTGCGCAGTCGCATGAGGGCCGGATGCACATCTTGGAGCATATGCTAAGCGTAATCCCAGAGCCGCGCAAGGAAATTTCTCAATATGCGCCACGAATTGAGAAATTGATGGTAAATCCAGACAAAATCGGTGCGATTATTGGTAAAGGTGGGGAAATGATCAATAAGATCACCGGCGAAACGGGTGCGACGGTTGATATTGACGATTCGGGTCTTGTGACGATTGCAGGTGAGAACGAGGCGATTGCAAAGGCGCTGGACTGGATCAAAGGCTTGGTCGAGGAGCCGGAAGTAGGAAAAGTTTATGAAGGTACAGTGGCGACGATTAAGGATTTCGGAGCGTTTGTGACGATTTTGCCAGGGATCGACGGGATGCTACACGTGTCGCAGATTTCCGATAAGCGGATTGCAAATGTAAGCGATGTACTGAAAGTCGGGCAAAAGGTGAAAGTGAAGCTGACGGCGATTGATGATCGAGGGAGATTGTCGTTGACGATGCGGAATATTGAACAATAATGCTGAGCTTTAGATTACTCTATTTCTAGTTCGAGACACCCGTAGCTAGTATAATTTCAAGTACATAAAGAACCGTTTTCTCTGAGAGAGCGGTTCTTTTAGTCTCTCACTAACTAATAGAGTTAGATGATACCGCGTCAGCTATTGTTAAAAGGTTTGTACTTCTTTATTCTTTTCTCGATTATCGTATGGCTAGACAACGGAGGGAATAGCTTTTCTTCGTCCGCAGCGGGTTTATCGGCACGAGCACGACTGATCGCGGTGGCATGATTAATGAGCCGGGTGTTGGAATATACAGAATGAGCAACACGCAGTACCATATGTATTCTTATAATACTCATGTCAACCCATCGCGCTTCGGTAGTCTCGGCAGCGCTGGTGCCTCCCTCCGTTGTCTAGCCATAGAGTAATCAAGGGAGGATGAAGAAGGATGACGTAAGACGGAGTGGGCAAAAAGTAGGCCCCGACATGCAAGTCGGGGCCAGGGAAGGTGCGGGAGAGTAGATTACTTGTTCTGCGACTGAGCAGGGTTATGCAGGCGTCTGCGAATAATTTCGACGCTCTTGTCGTTGGGGTAACGACGGGCCTGCTCATCCAGAGCGCGATCGGCACGGGTGAGCCAGTCATGCTCGAAGCACTCAATGGTTCTGTCCGAAAGCTTTTCAACGGGCAGAATCCAGAAGTCCTGGCCATTTTTCCGGGACTTCGGGGTGTGCTTTGAGATTTTCAGGGCGCCGTGGTTGCGGGCGTAGTTACGGGAGGCGCCGTTGCCAATGTGCTCACGGCTTTTGTCCCAGCTAACGGTCAGTGCAAAACAGGTGGCCAGCTTGGGCTGGCAAACGCAGTAAATGTTGCCGCCTTCGCCGTCAGGAACGATCCGGAGGAACAGGACGCCACGGAGCTTGCCCTTAGGGTCAATATTCGCAGCAGTAAGGTCTGCGGCGATATGCTGGAGGTGCTCAGCGTTCTCGCGGAGGGACAGGTCGATCGGCGTAATGCCGTTGACGACGCTGCCGTCGGTGTCCATGAGAAGCGTGCTATCGACAGCCAGAGGCTCCTGCGGGAAGACCTTGCCATGAGCAGGGATGAACAGGAAGCCGGCCGGACAGACCTTAACTTTGTAGTGGGGGTAGAGATCGGTGATTTTCTTGGATCTTGCATTCTCTGTCATAACTTTCTCTCCTAACTTGGTAAAATTGCGATCGGAGCGTTTGGGATTTGCTCCGTGCTTCTATTATATCACAGAATTAGTGTTTATGTCAATAAAATGACGGAAAATTGTTTTGGTTTTGCAAGTTTTGGACATTAAACGATGAAAAAGAATAGGCTAGATGAGCTAAACTTATGCTACAATAATGATATGGCAAAAGCGAGGTCAACAAAAAGTAAATCGGGAAAAACGACACGGGGGCGTAAAAAAAGCGCCAAGAGAGTGCCACAACATGAGTTGCCGGGCGGTTTTTGGCGACAAATCGTAGCGATTATGATGCTGTTTATGGCGGTGATTCTGATATTTACTTGGTTGGGCGACGGTGGGGATCTTTTAAATACTACGGACCAGATTTTCGAGGAGTGGATCGGACGGGCGAGGTATTTGATACCGGCACTTTTGGCGTGGTTGGCGGTAAAGATTTTTCGGAGTGATAATAATAGATTACCGCCGGTAATGTGGACGATGTCGATTTTGATGGTATTTTGGGGAGCGGGGGCCTTTGGATTGTCTACGGTAGGACAACCGCACCCAAACGGGGGAATCGTGGGAGAATGGCTAAATGGATTTATGGTGCAGATTCTAAATCCAAGTGTGGCGATTATAATATATGTGATTTTAATTGCGGTGACGGCGATGTTTATTTTGCAGTTGACGCCGGCGATGGTGTTCCACGCGGTTGGTAATTTGTTCCGGACGACTGAGGTGGAAGACAAAAAGAATGCAAGAGTAGCGAAGAAGACTGAAAAAGTAGAGAAGAAGCCAGCGAAGAAGCTAGAAGGTGACGAAGATCTTGAGGCGCTGAAGGTACACTCGGATGAGGCGGAAGAAGAACCGCTTAAGCCACAGCCAAAGTTGGGGATGTTTGCGAAGTTCGGCAAGAAAAAGGAGAAGAAAGAGGAAGAAGCTGAGGCGCGGCCAGAGAAGGTGGAGCGAGCCGAGAGGGCAGCACCAGAGCCAGATCGAGCACTAGTAGCGGTAAATGATCCGAATTGGCAGATGCCGCCGATTGACTTGTTGGAGAAGAAACAGTCGCCAGCGGACGCAGGAGACGTGCGGCAGAATGCAGCGATGATTAAATCGACGTTGGCGGAGTTTGGTATCGATGTAGAAATGGGTGATGCGAACAAGGGGCCGAGGGTGACGCAATATACGATGCGGCCGCCTTCGGGGGTAAATTTGTCGAAGATTTTGGCGCGAGATAAGGAGCTGGCGCTGAACTTAGCGGTGGACAAGATCCGTATTGAGGCACCAATTCCAGGGACGCGGCTGGTGGGCGTGGAACTTCCAAACGTGAAGTCGGCGGATGTGCGCTTGCGCGGGGTGCTAGAGAGTGCGGAATGGAAGAGGGCGACTGATCCATTAACTTTTGCGGTAGGTAAAGATATATCTGGACATGCAGTGGTAGGAAACTTGGCAAAGATGCCACATCTTCTAATTGCAGGTACAACTGGTTCAGGTAAGTCGGTGATGACGAATACTTTGATTTCTTCATTGTTATATCGGAATGCGCCGAGCGACATGAAGCTAATCATCGTGGACCCGAAGCAAGTGGAAATGGCGCAATATGAGGATATTCCACATCTTTTGACGCCGATTATTACATCGGTAGAAAAGGCGATGTCAGCGCTGAAGTGGGCGGTGAATGAGATGGAGAAGCGCTATACCCTGATGGCGGAAGAGAAGGTCAAAAATATCGTTGATTATAATACGAAGATGGCGAAGAAGGCGGCTGAAGAAGCTCTAAAGCAGAAGACGACGGGAACAAAAGGGGGTAGCGAAAGTGGCGAAGGCACAGAGACGGAGCCAGAAGCGGAACAGAAGAGCGAACAGATGCCGTATATCGTGATCCTAGTAGACGAGATGGCAGATCTTATGATGATGGCGGGGAAAGACCTTGAAGTGCCGATTGTGCGAATCGCACAGAAAGGGCGTGCAGCCGGTATCCATCTAGTACTGGCGACGCAGCGGCCAGAAGTAAAGGTGATTACTGGGTTGATTAAGGCAAACATTCCGGGGCGGATTGCCTTCGCAGTGGGAAGCCAGATCGATTCGCGAGTGATGCTAGACCAGAGCGGGGCAGAAAAGCTGCTTGGTAAAGGTGATATGTTGATGTTAACAACAGAAATGATGGGTAAACCACGACGGATTCAGGGGGCTTGGGCGAGTGATGAGGATGTGGCGAAACTGACGGATTTTTTGCGTAAACAGCGTGGACCAGAGTATAACGCGGATGTCGTAGCACAGCCGGTGCAGATTAAGGGGATGGGCCCGGCGGACGGGGGTGGGATTGGCGATCTCGGCCGACGGTATGATCCGAATGACCCAGTGGTGCGAAAAGCGATTGAGATTACTTTGAAGCAGGGGAAGTTCTCGACAGCGAGTTTGCAGACCTGGCTAGGGAAGGGTCACGGTTTCGTGTCGGGGCTAGCGATTTGGCTGGAGGAAATTGGAGTGATTGGGCCGGCGAACGGACATAAGCCACGCGATGTATTGATCCACTCGATGGAAGAGTTTGACGAGTTGGCTGGACAGTAGACTGGACGTCACGGATTGACGGTGGTGAAGAACTGTGATATACTGGCAGGGTATATTAGCTCAGTGAGCAGGTGAGAGAGCCGTGCTTGCTTTAACCAAAGGAGTTGTAATGAAAAATTACGAACTTACGCTTTTGGTTCATCCAGATCTTGAGATGAACATAGAAGCGGCTACCGACAAGGTCAAAGATTTGATCGAGAAAAATGGTGGTCAGATTACTAAAGAAGAGAATGATGGCAAGAAGCGCCTAGCTTATGCGATCAAAGGTCAGAATTTCGCAGTATATTATTACTACGAAGTGGCTTTGCCGCCAGAGGCACCAAAGAAAATTGAGAACGTTCTCAACATCACAGACGAAGTTCTGCGTTATCTCTTGGTTACAGTGGACGAGCGCAAGCTGAAATATGAAGCAAAGCAGGCTGCACGCAAACCACATACCGAAGATAACAATGAGAGTGAGGAGTAATGAGGGGATTTTCGAAAGCAATCATTGCGGGTAACGTTACGCGTGACCCAGAGATGCGGGCGACTCCGAGCGGCGCACAGGCTTGCAATTTTACTATCGCGGTGAACCGGGTTTTCCGGGGGAGTGATGGTGGCCAGCAGGAACAAACTTCGTTTATTGACTGCGTGGCTTGGGGTAAATCGGGCGAGACGATTGCGCAGTACGTAAAAAAGGGTTCGGCTTTGATTGTGTCGGGTCGGATCGAACAGCGGAGCTGGGAAGATAAGACTTCGGGTCAGCGCCGTTCACGTGTGGAAATCGTTGTCGATGACTTCTCGTTTGTAGGCGGTGGCGACGGTAGCGGAAGCGGCCGTAGCAGCGGAGGCAGTTCACGTCCAAGCGCAACAAAGGCGAGTGCACCGGCGGAAGATGATTTTACGCCAGACGACATGCCGGAAGATGATGCGATTAACTTGGACGACATTCCATTTTAAGCAGGGGGAGAGGAGAGAAAATTATGAGAAAAGTGAAGACAAATCCAAATTTGTATTTTGATTATCGTGACGTAAAGACTTTGCAGCGCTACATCGACATTTATGGTCGGATTGAGCCGATGGCAAAGACTGGCTTGACTGCAAAACAGCAGCGCCAACTAGCAGTGGCGGTGAAGAGGGCGCGACATCTGGCTTTGTTACCATTCGTAGCAGAGAGATAACTTGTTCTCTCGGGCTATTGCGTTGTCGAAGCCTCCAGTGCGCGGGAGTAGGGCGATGAGCCCAACTCCCTTGCGCGCTTAAACTTCTCCTAGCACTAGCTCCGAGACAACTTTGTTATCTAGACATTGCGTTTTTGCTTCGTATTGAAGACTAGAATTAACCGATGTGTGGGCAAAAATGCAATGCATAAGTAAGAATAAAAGGGAGACAAGAAAATGTATGGTCCAACAGATTTAAAGAAGAATGTACTAATTACGCTCGATGGGCAGCCGTATAAGGTGGTCGAGTATTCGCAGAAGGTGATGGGGCGGGGTGGCTCGATCGTGAATGTGAAGGTGAAAAATTTGATTACTGGAGCGCTTCTACCGAAGACTTTTAAGGGGCAGGAGAAAATTGAACCGGCCGAAGTGACGACGAAGAAAGTCCAATATCTATATAAGGACGATGATAAGTTTTATTTCATGGATCCAGAGAGCTTCGAACAGTACGAGCTTTCGGCAGATATGGTTGGCGATATGAAGGATTTTATGCGCGATGGCGACGAAATGGAAATCCAGTTCTATAATGGTACGGCAATCAACTTAGTGTTGCCAAAGAACATCTGGCTGAAGGTGACTTACGCTGAGACGGCAGTAAAGGGCGATACGACGAGTTCGGTACAGAAAGATGCGACGCTCGAGACCGGTGTTGTGATTAAGGTGCCAGCGTTTATCAAGACAGGCGACGTAGTGTCGGTGGATACGGAGACTTATGCGTATCGGGAGAGGCAAAAGTAGTTTTTAAGCTAACTCAGCTACTACTATTAGTTCGCGACACCCGTAGCTAGTATAATTTCAAGTACATAAAGAACCGTTTTCTCTGAGAGAGCGGTTCTTTTAGTCTCTCACTAACTAATAGAGTTAGATGATACCGCGTCAGCTATTGTTAAAAGGTTTGTACTTCTTTATTCTTTTCTCGATTATCGTATGGCTAGACAACGGAGGGAATAACCAGCATAACTTTGTCCACCACCTGAAGGGTTAAGACCAACATCATTGAGATCTAATTCATAAGCAGAATATTCGGCTATACGCACCGTGCTGGATCTTATTACGCCCCAATATCCGCTAGTAAAACGAGTTACTTTAATATCATAATACCCGCTGCGGACGACATACTTTTCTTCGTCCGCAGCGGGTGGGCAAGCATTGTTGACTCATCAAGCATAGCGGCAGCAACAAATGGATACTGGTGGAGTTCTTTTGTCGGCACAGCACAACTTGCCTCTAACTTAACAGTTTATTCTTACGAAACATGGCCAGCAACTCATACGTATAGCACTTCCGGAACATCCTCCCTCCGTTGTCTAGCCATATAGAGTAATCATAGGGAGGATGAAGAAGGGTGTGTGCGGTTTATGGTATAATAGGAAGTAATGGAGAAGAGAAAGCAAGCGGGAAGGCGAGGCCTGGGGGGTCAGAAAAGTGCAGAACGTCCGATTTGGAAAGTAGAGGCGCAACCGAAGATTGTGGGGCGGGCGGAGTTGAAGTTGGCAGAGGCGGTGAAGGCTTTTTCGTATGATTTTGGAGGGAAGACGGTGCTCGATATTGGTTCGTCGACGGGCGGGTTCACGGAACTTGCTTTGCGAAAGGGGGCGAAGCGGGTAATCGCGGTCGAGAAGGGGACGAATCAGATGAAAGCTCCGCTACGATACGACGAAAGAGTGGATCTATACGAAAAAACGGACTTTTTGGCGGTAAAGGGAGCGAATAAAGCCGGAAATTTGGTCGTAGAACAGGGGCGAAATGAAGTTGAACTTGTACAGCGTGTACAAGTTCAAACTGTAGTGGCGGATGTGAGTTTTATAAGTTTGACGAAAATTTTGGCGCAAGCGAGGAAGATTTTGCCACGGGGAGTGGACTATCTCGTGATGCTAAAACCGCAGTTCGAGGCATATCCAGACCAACTTGTACGTGGAGTAGTAAAGAATGAGCGGATGCGACGGGAGATTATCAAGCGGTTCGAGCAGTGGTTGGGGCGGAATGGGTTTATGATCGTAAAGAAACGAGATAATGAGACGGTGGGGAAGGTTGGGGGGAATCGAGAACGGTTTTATTTGTTGAAATCTCATTAACGCATGACAGAAACTTAGCTTTTTGTTACATTCCTTTTCTCGCAGGGTGACGCTCTCCTCATCGACTCGCTTGCGCTCGCTGAATCGGACTCACGCCAGCCCTAGTGGGCGGGGCCACGTGCTCGAAAAGCAATATAGCAAAAGCTAAGTTTTCACTATTCGCTATTAGCGATTTCGGCAAGTATTTTTGTTTGTAATTTTTACAATTATTATTGACGGGTTGAGTGGAAGTAATATAATGGAGATATTGATCGACTCGTAGTTTAATAAGTTTTATACAAAAGCGAAGCGTGAGGCAATTTTGCTTACGCTAGTTAGGCTGAGTTGCCTTGTGCTTTTCTGTGTAAACCTAGAACGTTCGTTTGCCGAGATATCGGTAAAGAATATGCGGGTAAGCATTAAATGTAAGTCCCGTCGAGTTGAGCAATTTAAATATAAAATTTATATCTAGCACATTACTGACTGAACGCGAGAGATCGCTTTGCATATTAAGACTGAATGTGAAAGTAATTTCACTTTAGTATATGAGTGTAAGCTCAACAGACTGATATAGCCCCAGGACGGTGTCCAGGGGCTTTTTCACGTATAAGAATTATGTAGAAGAAGGGGGAGTGGGAACTTGTGTTTTGACGGCAAGGCGCGTATAATAATAGCATGAGCTTAATACATGGTGTGGGCGACTTCTTCGCGCTAGACATTGGGACGACGGCGATTCGGTTAGTACAGCTGGCTGGAAATGCGCAGCATGGTTGGGTTTTACAGAAGTTTGCTTATGTACCGGTGGAGCGAAAGGTTTTGGAAGACGGTTCGACGGCGGGGCAACGACGGCTTGGGGAGACGATTCTTGGGGCAATGAAACAAGCTGGTATTACGACGAAAAATATTGCCGTGGGGATGCCAGCATCGAAGACATTTACGTCGATCGTGCGGGTAGATAATTTGCCAGAAGCGGAGTTGATGAATTCGGTTAAGTATCAGCTAGATAAGTACATTCCGATGCCGTTAGACGAGGCGACGGCAGATTATGTGTCGCTAGGGGTGTGTCCACATGATGCTACGAAGGCAGAGATATTGATTTCTTCGTCAGCGGTGGCGTTTGCGGAGGCAAGGATGGAGTTGATAGAATCTTATGGATTAAATGTGATTGCACAAGAGCCGGAGTCGTTAGCGATGGCGCGGGCGTTGACACCGGTAGGAGCGCAGGACGCGCGGATGATTATTGACTTGGGTGAGCGTTCGACGGATCTTGTAATGATGTATCGAGGAGTGCCACGATTAGTGCGGTCAATTCCGGGTGGTTTTTCATTATTGATTAAGACGGTGTCGTCATCGTTAAATGTGAAAGAAGAGCAAGCGCGGCAGTTCATCTTGAAGTTTGGCTTGGCGCAGGATAAGGTCGAAGGCCAGGTGTTTAAGGCGTTGGATTCGACATTGGAGAGTTTTGCGTTAGAGTTGACCAAGTCGATGCGGTTTTTTAAGTCAGAATATATGAATGCGCCAGTAGGCGGGATCGTATTGTCAGGTTTTGCTGGAATGATCCCGTTCATTGCGGAGTATATTGAAGCAAAGACGAATACGCCAACAACGCAGGGGAATCCATGGCAGCTAGTGCGAGTAACACCAGAGCAGCAACGGGTGTTGCAGCCAGTGGCGAGCGAATTTGCGGTGGCAATTGGATTGGCTGAGAGAGGGAATGACCGATGAACGATTTTCTAGAAAATATGAAGAAACAGTTTAGCGACTTGTGGTTGCAGGTGCGACGGTTCTTTGCGCAAGTAGTATCGAAAGTAACCGGCAAGCCAGTGAAACAAGTCGTGGATAGTGGCAGTGTAGTCACTTCGACGGTAAGCTCGACGTACGAGATTAACCTGGTGCCAGCGGTGAAAGCTGAGATGATTAAGGCGCAGAAGGTGAGGAACCTAGTACTGTTTATTTGTATCGTGGTGTCGAGCGTGGCGGCGGGTGTCGTAGTGATTCTCTTCGGGATTAAGAGTGGACAGGACATTGCGATCGGGAATCAAGATAATCGGTTAGAATTGATGTCGAAGAAATTGAACGAATATGCAGAGCTGGACGATATTATAACGATCCAGAGTCAGCTGACGGGGATTGATGCTATTCTGCAAAAGAAAACAGTGTTGTCTAGGGTGTTCGGAGCGTTGTCGGTGATGATGCCGGAAGGGGATGATGATGTGAAATTGTCGGAACTAAGAGTAGATATGAAGACGAATGTCCTAACGATGGAGGGGCAGGCTGATGCACGGAAAGATCCGTTAATCGACTACCGTGTTTTAGAGTCATTCAAGAAAGGGATGGCGCTAACAAAGTATGATTACGGACGCTATGTGGATGCGACTGGGAACGAGATCCCAACGCAGTGTGTCAGCGAAGCAGACGCTGAGGGGCATGCCTATAAGACGGGAGATAATTTCTACGCGTGGTGGGACATTACGATTCCTGGATGCGAAGCAGTGCAGCTAGGAACTTTGGAAGACACGGGGGCAGAGTATTACTATACGCGCGAAGCCGAGGTCGAGAAGGGTACAGAAGAATATAATGGCGCGATGGAGACGCGATGTGACGAAAATGGGGAGAACTGCGTCGATGTACCAGCTCCGGAGATTGTCTGCGATAGCAATGGCGAGAACTGCGTGGAAGTGCCGGTAGAATTAAAAGAAGTTGTCCTTAAGGTGAAGATTTGGCGAACACCGCAATTTAACTCGTGGTATGGATCAGGCAAGATGTCTCTAGACGGTAAGGTTACGGGAATCGAACATTTTAATAGTGCCTGTATTTCGTATCGTGGCACTGATACGCGCGGAACGGTGCGTTGGACTTCGGTGCATGATGAAGATTGTATGTTGGCGGAGGATGGCTTAGAAGTCTTAAGTTCGTCGAACGGACGAAATGATAGCGATAATTTAGTTCTGAAGTTTTCGGCGAGGACTACGTTTAATAGCGAGTTCTTTAGCTTCCAGAATAAGCATATGATTGCGATTGGGCCGCTCGGACAGAATGTGACGGATTCTTACGTTCAGATTGGTAATATGTTCGCACAAGAGGCGAAGGATTGCGCAGCAGACGATACGGAATGCAATACGAACCGGGTGAATGAGGGAGGATATTAAAATGCAGCCAAATAAACCGGGCGATACGAAACGAGAAAGAATTTCTAAGGCACAACAACTAACGATGGTCGAGGTGTTGATTGCGTCGCTGATTCTCGGGACGTGTATCGTGCTAGCGACTTTCTTGATGAAATATATTGGGTTTAACGCGCGGATTTTGACAGTGAAGGGCGAAGCACTTAATGATTATGATCAAGCAATTCGAGATATCGGAGTCTGTGTAGACAAAGATAGCAATGGGCGGTTGACGGATGAAGAACTAAACAACTGTGATCCAAATGCGGTGAATTTTCAAGATGTTGTCGGGAGCTTGCGTTACAATGTGTTTGAGGCGATGGCGCAAAACGGTGATCTTGAATCGGTGGCGAGGAAACGAAACGATAGTTGCTATGACGAGGCAGGACAGAGAATTGATTTCAATGCAGCATATAATAGTGCAAAAGATGATACTGAGCGAAAAATGGCGCTTCAGGCGATGAAGGTATGTTCGGCACTAAGGGTGATCCCGGACGCTTTGCCGGCTCTGAAGAATACGGAAGCTTTGATGGCGAGCTTGAATCAGATTTTCATTGTGTCGGGTTGGGAACCAGAGAGTTTAGCTCCGCGAGACGATAAAATTGATGTAGATATTGCTGGGGTGGAGGCGATTCCGGTGACGTTGCGGGTGGAAGGTGATGGAACGACGGTGTTGAAAGTGTTAGACAATATTGAGCGATCAATACGAGAGTTTAACGTGCGGACGGCGACGATCGAGTGGAACTCGGCGGGGATTAGTTTACAGGCGCAGGCGAATGCTTATTATTTGGACGAAATGGCGCCGCTAGAGATAGACAGAGTGTTCAGGGCGACCGAAACGCTCAAGAATAACAGCACAAAGAAGAGTGTGACAGATATGAAAAACGAAGCGATGGAGAGTGTGAAGTGAAACAATCAGACATTTTTAGCTTGATTATGATCGCAAGTATTGGGACGTTGGTGGCGTTCTTTGTCTGCCAATCGATTATGGGTGATCCTGATGAAGCTTCGGTTAAGTTTACACAGCTAGCGAAGCCGATTTCTAAGGGTTTATCGGCGCCGGATCCGGAGGTGTTTAATAGTACAGCGATTAACCCGACGGTAGAAGTCTATGTAGGGGACTGTGAGGATATTAATCAGAACGGAATTCTGGATGACTTTGAGTTGGACGCTTGTGGCAAGGTGCAGCGTGAGGAGAAGACTTGCTTTTATACGGACGGAGATGGCTTATTAAATAATGAAGAGTTGTTGGCTTGTGAAGTAGATTTGTCATCGCCGACTTATGAGGAATGCGATGTAAATCTGGACGGTGTATTGGACGACAATGAACGGGCAACTTGTTTGATTAAACTGGACACAGAAGTAGAATAGGAGACGCAAGAGGTGGCGTTGCTGACGAAAGATAGTTTGGAGAGAGTGATTGAGCTCCTCATCAATGAAGGCTTGGTAGACAAGGCGGATGTGGATCGAGTGCGACAAGAAGTAGCACAGTCGAAACGGCCGCTGCTCGAGACGTTGATGGCGCAGAAGATTCTCAGCAACGAGATGCTGGCACACGCAACAGCAGTGGTGATGGGGGTGCCATATGTTAATTTGAAAAATGTAGAAATGGACCAGGATGTGCTCACGTTATTGCCATTAGAAGTAGCAGAACGGAGCATGGTAGCGCCTCTTGGTGAATCAAATGGACAGCTAGTAGTGGCAATGCTGGACGTAGGAAATATCCAAGCAGTAGATTATCTGTCGACTTTTACGGGGAAGATGGTGAGGGCAGTGATGGCCTCCAGCGAGGGGATCCAGTCGGTTCTGAAACAGTACCGAGGTGATTTCACGGGAGTAGCGCAGGCGGTCAAGGTAACGAATCAGGAGGTCGCGCAGGCGAAGGCGAATAGTAATGTCAAGACAATTACGCAAGATTCACCGATTTCGAAGGCTTTGACGAGTATATTGGAATTTGCCGTAAAAAGTAAGGCAAGTGATGTGCATATTGAACCATTGGAAGATAGCCTAATTATTCGGTGTCGAATCGATGGTGTACTGAGGCGGGTGATGGAGTTGCCAAAGGCGATTGAGCCAGCACTAGTCTCGCGTATTAAGATTTTGGCGAATTTGAAAATTGATGAGCACCGGATACCGCAGGATGGTCAATTCGCGGTGATGGTAGGCGATAAAGAAGTAGATCTTCGTATTGCAATTTCTCCGGTAGTATGGGGCGAACAAGTAGTGATTCGTCTATTGGACAAGAGCGGTACAAGCATGGATATTGCGAGTATGGGGATGACGGGACGAGCGCTAAAGACGGTGTTAAGCGGGATTAGCAAGCCGAATGGGATGATCCTGACGTCGGGCCCAACTGGTTCGGGTAAATCGACAACTTTGTATGCGTTAATTAAGCAGATTAAATCCGAGAAGATTAACATTGTGACGCTTGAGGATCCAGTAGAATACAAGATGGCGGGAGTGAATCAGATTCAGGTGAACGTGGATGCTGGCTTAACTTTTGCGTCGGGGCTAAGGAGTATTCTAAGGCAGGACCCGGACGTGGTGATGGTTGGTGAGATTCGTGATGGCGAGACGGCAAATTTGGCGGTGCAGGCATCGTTGACAGGGCATCTAGTATTCTCGACATTGCACACAAATTCGGCGGCAGGTATTTTGCCACGTTTGCTTGATATGGGAATTGAACCCTTCTTGCTAGCGTCGACGCTCAATACAGTGATTGGTCAGCGTCTAGTGCGGCGGGTATCGGAAAAACGGACGAGTTTCCAGAGTAGCGAAATGCAGGCGCAGGAAATTAATAGTGTTGTTGGTGATTTGTTGCCGCAAACACAGGATGATGTAGCGCGAGTGAGCGAAGATTTGGGTTATCCGGGGTTACCAGTAAAAGGGAACGCATATACGCTGGTAAAGGGTATTGATGATCAAGATACGCCGGGCGGATATTCGGGTCGGGCAGGTCTCTATGAGGCGATTGATGTTGATGAAGATATCCAAAAGCTAATTATTTCACACGCTACGGCAAGCGAAGTGATGCGGGCTGCACGAGAAAAGGGAACGGTGACGATGCAGCAGGACGGAATGCTGAAGGCGCTGTCTGGGATCACAACAATGGAAGAGGTGAATAGGGTAGCTAGCGATTTGGCGTAATGTCATTGGTTAGTTTCTTCATCCTCCCTTGATTACTCTATGACTAGACAACGGAGGGGACGAGCATCATGGCGATAGTACCAGCCCGTGGAAGATGTTTCTATACCAAAGCTCATATCATAAGCAATACTTGAACTGCTAGCACGTAGTGCCCACATTATTCCCATATGTCCCATAACTTTAGCTTCTTCTATATCTGGATACCAATCTCCGCTGCGAACGAAGAAACCAAAAACCAAAATACGACCACTAGGCCGCTTTTTACCGAAGCTTATCAGGGGTGAAGCAAGATAAAAAACGACACGCAGGTCGTTTTTTACATTTCTAGTCTTTTCTTCGTCCGCAGCGGACACATGAGTGGAAATACCGAACAGTGGATACAATGGTCCGGAAGTGATATTTTTGTATATTCTAACCAATCCGACCAAAAAAATTCTACAGCGCATTACTTTTCTGTAGTTCGAGCCGTTCTAATGCGGCCAACTGACAGCAACGTACGCAGCTTTGCCTTCTCCCTCCGTTGTCTAGCCATAGAGTAATATCAAGGGGAGGATGAAGAAGAAAAGGACATTATGGTTGAATGAGGAAGGTTTTGGGTCAGAGGGGAATGTGAGTCAAGGGCTTTTTATCGGTAAAATTATAGTTTTTATGGTAAAATAGGGATATGGAAAGTAGTGGGACAAATCAAGCAGACAATCAAGCAAGCGCAGACGGACAGAACACGCCCGTTTCTCCGTTTGCACCGGCACCGGAAGTGACTGACCCAGTGATGACGACGACTGAGCCGCCGGTGGCGGCAGGTACTTCGGCTTCGGAAGAAGCGTCGGGCGTGACGATGGCAGATATTCCTGAACCAAGTCTTGATTTGGATAAGACCGCAGAAAAACCGGTAGAAGCACCCGTGGCTTCAGCTGCAAAATCGGAAGAAGCAGTAAAACCGGAGGATGCAGCAAAAGTAAATAAGGCAGTAGCGGATGAGGTGGCAGCTTTGGTGGCGGAAGCATCGCGACCAGAAATGGCACCATTGTCGACTGATGTGACGATTGAAGCTTTGCTGGAAGAATGTGTGAAGCACGAGGCTTCGGATTTGCATTTTCAGGTGGGGCTTCCGCCGATTTTGAGGATTGATGGGGTTCTCAGGCCACTTACGACCTACCCAGTTCTATCGGATGAACTAGTACAGAAATTAGTTTTTGCGACATTGGATGAAGATCAGCAAAAGATTTTAATTAAAGATAAAGAATTTGATTATTCATTTGCGTTTGGTGATTTGGGGCGCTTCCGTGTGAATGCATTCCACGAAAAGGGAAATATGGCGGCAGCATTCCGCTTGATTCCGAATAAGATTCCGAGCTTGGATGACTTAGGTTTGCCGGGAGTGGTTGCGAGCTTTGCGGAGCATCCGCACGGGTTAGTACTAGTAACTGGTCCGACCGGTTCAGGTAAATCGACGACTTTGGCGGCGCTGATTGACAAGATAAATTCCGAAAAAGCAGTGCATATTATTACGATCGAGGATCCGATCGAGTTTACACATCATTCGAAGCGGTCGGTGGTGGCGCAACGTGAGGTGCATTATGATACCTTTAGTTTCGCGGCGGCGCTACGCTCGATTTTGCGTGAAGACCCGGACGTAGTATTGATCGGTGAGATGCGCGACCTAGAGACAATCCAGGCGGCGATTACGGTGGCGGAGACGGGACACTTGGTGTTCGCGACGCTACATACGAACTCGGCGGCGCAGTCGATCGATCGTATTATTGACGTTTTCCCGGCGCATCAGCAGCCACAAATTCGCTCGCAGCTGGCAAACACGCTAGCGGGGATTTGTTCGCAGCGTCTCGTGCCAAAGATTGATGGTGGTCGTGTGGCGGTGACGGAAATTTTGGTAGCGAACTCAGCAGTACGGGCGATTATCCGCGAAGGAAAGACACACCAACTCGACATGGCGATTCAGACTGGCGTTGATCAAGGGATGCAGACGATGGATCGCGAGCTGGCACGACTAGTGAAAGCGGGAACAATTAGCTTTGACGCGGCGCATGAGTATGCGGTGGATTCGGCGGAATTTGAAAGGTTGGCGAGAGGCTAATGCGACGATATAACTACCGAGCGAAAGACCGAAAGACTGGGCGAATTGTCAGTGGAAGCGTACAGGCGGAAACTGAACAATCGGCGGGGAAAATTTTGATCGATCAGGGTTATATCCCGCAGAAAGTGCAGGCTGAGGGTGAAGGATTGTTTGCGAAGTTTAATAACAAGGTATCGGGAAAACAGCGAATCGTTTTTACGCGACAGTTTGCGACGTTGATTGGCGCGGGGTTGCCATTATCAAATAGTTTGCATATGATTGCGGAGCAAACAGAAGATAAGCCAACGAAGACCTTAGTAGAAGATATTTCCGCACAGGTGGAAGGGGGTAAAACTTTGCATGATGCGTTTGCGAAGCACCCGGATGTGTTTAATAAGTTGTATCTATCTTTGATCGAGGCAGGCGAGGCTTCTGGTACGCTCGATATTGCTTTGCGGCGACTAGCAAACCAGCAGGAGAAAGACGCGAACATGATGTCGAAGATTCGCGGAGCCATGACGTATCCGGCGATCGTGTTGCTGGTGATTATTGTGGTAGTAGCGTTCTTGATGATTCAGGTAGTGCCGCAGGTGGATGATTTGTATCGGAGCGTACATAAGGAATTGCCAACTCTGACCCAGGTGATGGTGAATTTCTCGAACTTTATCATGAACTGGTGGTGGACGATTTTAATCGTGATTGGATTCTTGGTAGGATTCTTCATGCAGTTCCGAAAGACCGATGTTGGTAAACGCTGGTTGTCAAAGTTTAAATTAAATGTGCCGATTTTTAAGGGGTTGTTCTTAAGGCTTTATAATGCACGGTTTGCGCGGACGATGGAGATGTTGCTTTCGGCAGGGGTACCAATGCTCGAGGCAATGAAGATTTCGGCGGAAGCGGTGAATAATATCCTGATTGAGGAACAAATTGCGGCGGCGATTGTGATGGTGCGAAGTGGTAAGCCACTAAGTGTAGCACTTAAAGGTAGGGAATATATTTTACCGTTAATCCCGCAGATGGCGGCGACCGGCGAACAATCAGGTAAAGTTGATGAGATGTTAGGCAAGGCGGCACAGGTTTATGAAGATGAGCTAGACGAGCGGATTGCGGCGATTTCGACGATGATTGAGCCGATCTTGATGATTGTCCTGGCGATAGCAGCGGGCGGTATCGTAATTGCGATTTTGATGCCAATCTACTCGCTAGTTTCGGAGTTAAGTGGATAATGTTTGCGGTTTTTGAAAAAGTTGTGATATAATAAACACAAGTTTTATGTTATATAACACAAAGAAAGGAAACTAAAGATGGCGAAAGCACGAGCAAAAGCTAGCTCGAAAAGCATGAGCAAAATGATGGATGGTTCGCTGGGCGGCTTTACGATTATCGAGGTCGTGTTGGTCTTGGCGATTGCGGGTCTTATCTTCATGATGGTCTTCATCGCATTGCCAAATTTACAGCGAGCACAGCGCGACACGCAGCGCAGAAATGCGTTGGGCGAGATGGCGGCACAAATCCAGCAATATCAAGCGAATAATAATGGACGATTGCCAGGGTATAAATTGGGCGGTAATAAATCAACTTATACTTCGCAGGAAGAGGATGACGCTAGCACGCTTGCGGAGATGTGTACTAATAACGCCGATGTCACTGGATCAAATGCGGCGAGTTGTTTCATTGCACGATACATGAATTCGAATGTTGATGACACGGCGCAGAATACGTTCGTTGATCCGGATGGTTGGACTTATGGTTTGACGATTCAGAAGTGGGATGGAAATATGCCGACGGTTAATTATGAGGATCATATGATTTATATGTTTACTGGTGCAGCTTGCGATGGTGAAACTGTGATGCCGTCGAATAACTCTCGAAATTACGCTTTGTACTATAAGCTAGAAGGTAACAGCTCAATTTGTAGTCAGAATAGTTAGCAGTAAGTAAATGTGGCGTTAGAGCTCGCGGTGGGCGGGCTCTTTTGCTGAGAATATGGATTGGCGAGACTGAAAAGTGCGATGGAAATTATAAAGTTATAAAAGGATATGATAGAATAAGGTTATGGTTGATGTAGCGTTTGAAGTTTTAATCCTGATCCTGATGTTCTTTTTGGGGGCAGTGTTTGGGTCCTTCGCATGTTGCCAAGCTTGGCGATGGTATTATAAGACACATAACAAGAAAGATCTAGGGCAGTGGTCGGTTTGTCTGCATTGTGGAAAGCGGATTAAGTGGTATGATAATATTCCGATTGTGTCTTGGTTGGTGTTGAGGGGAAGATGCCGGTATTGTCATGACAAAATTGGGACTGCGGACTTTTTGTCGGAGATTTCGATGGCAGTGGCTTTTTTGATGCTGAGCTGGGCATATCTTTTACCAATGATCGAAAATTGGTTTGTGCTGCAACAAAAGCCGGTGTTTCTCGTAGTGCAGATGGCGATTTTTATTTTGACGTTAGTAATGCTGGTAGTTTTAATGGTGCTGGCGGTTTATGATGCGAAGTGGGGAGAATTACCGGTAGTGTTACTAGTGATTGCGATTTTGTTTGGGGCGATGATTTTCGTGCTTAAAATGTATGATCTAAGCATAGCAGAGGATGGTGACTTAGTGAATGGGCTAATTAGCGCGGTGGTCGGGGTAGTGATATTGGCGGGGACGTGTTTTCTGATTTATAAAGCTTCGGGAGAGCGGCTGATGGGGGCGGGAGATTGGTTGCTGGCGTTGGCGTTGTCGTTGGCATTGGCGAACTGGTGGTTGTCGCTCTGGACGATTTTCCTAGCGAATTTGCTAGGAGATATGATTGCGTTGCCGGGTGCACTGAAGAGCAAGAATCATGTAGTGCATTTTGGACCGTTTTTGGTAAGTGGATTTGTACTGGTGCTGGTGCTAGGGAATTGTTTACCATTGCTACTACAAGGGTTTTAGGAATAAGGCAAAGATAGCTAGTTCCAAACAAGGTTTAATATAGAGGTTGCGGACGAAACCTGCTCCCACTTGTTTAAAATTAGGAGCGTAAAATTGTACTTTTCTTCGTCCGCAGCGGATTACTACGCTTGAGGCGAGGCTTATTGTCGGAAACTGACCTTTCTTTAATGTATAGTTCGTATTGGAAAAGCTTTCTAGATATTGGCGGGCTTGGTCCAAATACGGTTGATGCTTCCTGGGATGATACCAATCGTAGTTTTGGTCTCTCCCTCCGTTGTCTAGCCATATAGAGTAATCATAGGGAGGATGAAGAAGGTTAAGCTAGAGTTCATACTGGTCAAAAAGCTAGTTCCGTGCTACAATATATGAGTAATTATTGGGCCGTCGCCAAGTGGTAAGGCACCGGGTTTTGGTCCCGACATTCGCAGGTTCGAATCCTGCCGACCCAGCCATAGAAGTAGCATAGTCGAATGGCTGTGCTATTTCTATAGTTAGGATAATTTATTTAAACTTTTTTCGTATGTCTTACTACAAGCTTTACAGGTAATCTTCATTTTGTAGAAGTTGACTTTTTTCTCTAGAATAGTAATCAGGGGTTCGTGATCGTTCGGGCAACAAAACCTATTCTTTATAATGATTAATTCGTTATTACAGCTTTGGCCTGATTCGCTATCCTCAAAATCTATTAATAAACTACCTTTGTTGCCACAATTACAGGTATATTTTAGTTCTATCTTATCATAAGTAGAATAACACAAATAACCGATATTTTCACCACACCCATCACAATACATCCAGCCGCCGTAGTTGGTAGCTAGTTTGGTATTTACTAACTCTTTATTTTTTACTATTCTTGCCATAAATGATCCTTTATCATAAAGTTAAGGTTTTAAATATTTTCGGGTTATTCGGTTTCGGAATGAAATTTTTCGTGAACCTCTTTGAGGTGTTGGTCGGTGATATGGGTGTAAATTTGGGTGGTAGAAATATCGGCGTGGCCAAGCATGGTTTGGACGGAGCGGAGGTCGGCGCCGTTCATGAGAAGATCAGTAGCGAAGCTGTGGCGGAGAGTGTGAGGGGAAACATGCTTCGTGATGCCGGCTTCGCGGGCGTATTTTTGAACAATGCGCTCGATCGAGCGGGCGGTGAGGCGACGATAATCGCCTGAAGTGTCGGGAGTGGCAAGATTTTTACTATTATTCAGAAAGAGCGGAGCAAGGGAATCAGTGCGAGCATCGAGGTAATCTTGGACACGTTCGGCGGCGGCCTTGGAGATAAAAATCGGGCGGTCTTTGCGGCCTTTACCGCGGACGATGAATTCACGACGGTCGAGATTGATGGAATCGCGGTTTAGCTTGACAAGCTCAGAAACGCGTAGCCCGCCAGAAAATAAAAGCTCGATAATTGCACGGTCACGGAGGCCGGTTTCGGTGGAGAGGTCGATAGTATCGAGGAGGTTTTCGACTTCGTCGTAATGAAGAAAGGTAACTTGCTTGCGAACGACATGGGGTAGCTCGACAAGGCTGGGATCGAGACTAGAAATGCTGCGCTTAGCTAGGTACTTAAGAAAGCCGCGCAGAGCAATGAGATGGTAAGCTTGGGTGATGGCTTCGAGGTTCTCGCCATAGCGGTCGGTTTCGCGGTTCAGAGCGAGGCGGAACTTACGAACAAGTTCTTGGGAAATGTCGGAAGGTTTGAAGTCGGAGAGGTCTTCATCGTCGGTTTGGCCGCCGTCGGTTTTTTGCGTAGTACTCGTAGTTGTAGCGCGAAGACTAGGGTTCTCCTCGAGGATAGTCAGACATAGATCGCGGAAGCGAAAAAGATAGCGCTCGTAATTCTCAGCGGTTTTTTGGGAACGGCCGCGTTCAACTTCGAGATGTTCGACAAAATCACCAATTAGCTCAGTAATATACATAAGAATATTATAGCATAATCTGCTAAGGGGTGGTGATTTAGGAGCAGGTATGATAAGATTGGTACAGGCGACAACCGCTCTTACTAGAATTGTTACTATGCAGGAGAAAGGAGGTGTCTATACGGGTTTTAACATCCATTTTGGAAGAGTTTGCTTAGACTTCGGCCTGGGCTGGCTCTACGTCAAAGTAAAAGTTAGCATCGCTAAAAAGCGACGCTAACTACCAATAAAACGTCCCTATCTTATCACATGATTTTAAAATGTGCAAGAGGCTGTCGTCTATTTCGATTATAACACGCTTGCGTTATAATGAATAGGTATGGCCTGGTAGCTCAATTGGATAGAGCAGCTCCGTCCTAAGGAGAAGGTTGTGGGTTCAACTCCCGCCCGGGTCACCAATTTTGAGCTAAGACCTATAGGTCATAGGGAATAGAATGGATAATAAGCCAGAAAAAGTAGTGCAGTTTTACGTCTTATGTAATAGGCTGAAAGAAATTATCCGATCAGGTTGGAAGGTTTGGCATGTGCAAAAAGAGCGATTGGAAAGCGTGGCGGAGCATGTTTACGGTACGCAGATGTTGGCAATTGCAATGTGGTCTGAATATGGTTATGACATAGATTTGATGAAAGCCATAATGATGCTAGCAGTGCACGAGTTGGAGGAAGTGGCGATAGGAGATATTATCCCGTTTGAGATGTCGTTGGATGAGAAGAAGGCGCGTGGACAGGCGGCAGTAGTAGAGATGTTGAGTGGGCTGCAGGATGGAAAGAAAGTGCAGGAGTTGTTCGTAGAGCATTACGAACAGCGGACGCCGGAGGCTAAGTTTGCAAAATGGTGCGATAAATTAGAGGCGGATTTGCAAATGAAGATTTATGACGAGGAGGGGCGAGTAGATATGGTAGAGCAGGAGGGGAATACCATGTTGATGAATGCGGAGGTGCAGGAAATTGCGAAGGGCAAGCAGAGTGCGGCGGAGATTTGGCTGGAATACAATCGACAAGCGAATGGTTATGATGAGAATTTCTTAGCGGTGTCGCGGTATGCGGAGCAGCATCAGATCACTAATTGAGTGAAAGTTATAAAAACTAGAAAAACACCGCCGGTCGGGGCGGTGTTCAAGGTTTAGAATTAGGTTAACGAGTATACTTCTCGTTAAGATCAGAGTAGTCGTAGAGTTCTTCCGGCTTGAACCAGAGAGCGATCTCTTTCTTCGCTTCTTCTTTGCTGCCGCTAGCGTGGATGAGATTTGGCACGCCCATGCCTTTAGCATCGGAATAACCGAAGCTCATGTGTGCATAGTCGCCGCGGATAGTACCCATTTCGGCGGATTTCGGCTCGGTTGGACCAACAATTTTACGGACGAGAGGTACACACTCGACGCCTTCGAGGCAGATTGCGATAACTGGGCCGGTCATCATGTAAGCTAGATTGTAGCGAAAAGCTTGTTCGCCACGGCGAGTGATCATCTGGCCGATGTCTTCATAGTGCGCACGGTATTGGTCTTCATCCGGCATGACCATTTTCATGCCTACGATTTTTAGACCAACACGCTCGAAGCGTTGTAAAATTTCGCCGACGATACCGCGTTGAACGGCGTCAGGTTTACAGACGACTAAGCTGCGTTCAACTAAATCGCGTTCTTTTCCCATAATAAAACTCCATTATTTTGATATATATTATAGCACATTTCGCGTGGTATAATAGATATATGGCAGAAATGGCATTTGATGGGCAGCGCGAGGGGGAAGAAGTAGAACTAATATTTCGGCGGCATTTTTTGACGACATGGCGAGGATTAGTAGTGTTGATTTTGTTTGCGGGATGGGGGTATATTCCGATGCTAGTGCGACCGGGTGAGCAAGTCTGGTTCTTTGTCTGGTTAGGATGTCTAGCGGTGGGGCTATTGTTTGCGTTAAACGTGTATATGAAGTGGTACTTCTCCTACTATTTAGTGACAAATGAACGAATTCGTCAGGTACGTCAAAAGGGAATTTTTCGGAAAACTGTAGTAGATTTGGGTTTAGATAAAATCCAGAGCATTAAATATGATGTACCGGGGATTTGGGCTGGGATGCTTGGATATGGGACGCTTTTGATTCGAACACAAGTGGGGAATATGACAATTAGTATGGTGCAAAAACCGGAAAAGATTTATAATATATTGCAAGATTTAGCAAGTAAGGCGACGAAGTAATGAGTATTTTTAAGCAAAAACCAAAAACCGAGCGAGAAAAAGTCGAAGAACGGCGCGAAGAGGTTTTGGCACGGGGGAAGAAATTCAAGTACCCGATGCAGTATGCTAAGCATCGTTTGATGGTTAATACTATAATCGTGGCAGTAATTGCGATAGTTTTGATGGTAGTGGCAGGTTGGGCGATGCTTTACAAGTTTCAAGATACGGGCGATATGATCTATCGAGTGACACAGGTGATTCCGGTGCCGGTGGCAGAAGTGGAGGGGGCACGAGTGCGATATAGTGATTATCTCATGATTTATCGGAGTAACTTGATAACTTCGGAGCAGCAAGGCGGTCAACTAGGAAGTGGCGAAGATGCGGAGGCGGTGCGTGAAGCTTATAAGCAAGCAGCATTGTATTCGGCGGTGGAGTATACCTATGCGTTGAAGTTAGGACGAGAGTTGAATCTGACCGTGACGGAGCAGGAGATTGATCAGGCCTTTGATGAGCATCGGAAAGTTGGAGGGGTGGAACGGAGCGAAGAGGGTTTCTTGAAGATTTTGAACGATAATTTCGGAATGAACAAGCGAGAATATCGGCGGATGCTGTATTTACTTTTGATGAAGGCGAAGGTATCGCAGGAGATTGATAAACCGGCAGCGGAGCAAGCACAGAAAGTAGAACGGATTTTGGCGGAGAGTGATAATGATTTACGAAAGGCTGCAGAGGAGCTGAGCGGTCCAGACGTAGAATACCAAGAGACGGGGCGATTAGTTGATAATATGAATGTTGATGGCGGCCGTTCGACAGCAGCGATGAAGCTGGAGCCGGGGCAAGTGTCAAGTCGGTTCTTGTCGAGCAATGGCGATGGATACTATTTTGTGAAGCTGATTGATAAAACGGATTCGGAAGTAAACTATAATTCGCTAAAGATTAGCTTTACGGAGTTCGATCGGCGGATAGCGGAGCTGTATGCGAACGGTGATGTCGAAATATTTATCACGATTAGTGATGAGGCGGAGCGGGCCGAGGAAGAGTAATGGTTAGGCGGCTAGTAAAGGTCTTATTGGTATTAGCGCTGGTGGCTTTTGTTGGTTTGAAATTTTTGCCATTAGGAGCAAGTACGGTGTTCCAAAGTATGGACACGGGTAAGAATTTCACAGTACCAAACCTAGTGGTGCCGGCGGGAGAATGTTGCGCATACGCAGCGACGTTTAAGTCGATACGAGGCGTATGGTCACTTGAACGAGAGGTAGAGAAGATCCTCGAGGATGATTATGAGGAAATGGTTTGTTCGCGTGGGGATAGGGTTTATTATGATGCGGAGCAGGATGTTACCGTGACTGGGTACACCGTGAGGTTGGGATTCCCGTTTAATGAAGTGATTATTTCATACGAACTCGGCCGTAAGTGTTAAGAATAATAGATTCTCTGAACAGTTAGTTGGACCTATTGTTTCTAACATTTTTCGCCACACCCTTCTTCATCCTCCCTTGATTACTCTATAGCTAGACAACGGAGGGGTTTGCCCCAGAAACGTGGCCCTAAAAATGTAGGAGCGATCCCATCGGCGACAGTTAGGTACATGCCTTCATATACTAAACTTGGTGCACTTTTAGTCCAACTGAATCCACCGCCTCCACCAAACCATAGAGAATTCCCGTACCAACTTTCCGATTGACTCGGATGTCCGCTGCGGACGAAGAAAAGTATGTCGTCCGCAGCGGGTATTTGCGTCACGGTTTTGGGTATACCTACGGCGTAGCCCAAGATGAACACCTTACTATTGGAACTGGCGGTAAGATAGATACGTCTAGTGGCTATTATAGAAACTATTACCTGTGGTTCAATGCTACAATTGTAGATCCAATCCGAGCAAATGGAGCGCGCTTCGTTGGTCTCTCCCTCCGTTGTCTAGCCATATAGAGTAATCAAGGAAGGATGAAGGTTAACTAATTATTACTATTCAAACCTAGCAATCCGATCAACAGATAACCTTTTGCCGTGTATAAAACGCAAAAGTTCGGACTTTGCTAGAACAGGCAAAAAAATACCTCCGAAGAGGCTAAATTTCAATCCTGGTGCGGGTATGGGGAGTCGGACCCCAATCTCATCCTTGGGAAGGATACATAA
>CARBES010000004.1 GCA_948944455.1 uncultured Candidatus Saccharibacteria bacterium
CAAAGCATTGGCCGAACAGTTGGTCAACATGACCATCCTTGAGGTCAACGAACTCAAAAACGTTCTTAAAGATGAATACGGCATCGAGCCGGCTGCTGCCGCAGTCGCCGTTGCTGCTGCTCCTGCTGAAGGTGGCGCTGCTGCCGATGAGGGCAAATCTGAATTCGACGTCGTCTTGAAAGATGCCGGCGCTCAGAAAATTGCAGTCATCAAGGCTGTAAAAGAAATCACCGGTCTTGGTCTTGGCGAAGCTAAGGCTATCGTCGATGGTGCTCCAGCAACCGTCAAAGAGAAGGTTGCTAAGGCTGACGCCGAAACCATGAAGAAAACCTTGGAAGAAGCTGGCGCTACTGTCGAATTGGCATAATTACCAACCGACATTTAGTATTTAGCTTATCCGCTAGCAAGTTGCATTAGGGAACTAGACCTCAGTGATGGGGTCTAGTTTTTTTATTTAAAATATAAAAATACACCCCCTCACCAATCCAGTAAGGGGGCATAAGGCATTCAAAGGAGAGGGGCATGACGCTCAAAGTTCACCTCAAACCGCATATAGCGCTGTTTGTCGGCAGAAGCTCCGTTCAGCTCGTTCATCCACGCGAAATATCCTTCCGAGATTTGCCGAACGTAAGAATACGGGTCGAAGCTCGGGTCGGCTCTCTGCGCGGCCGTCGTAGCCGCATACTCCGTCAGATAAACCGACGCGCTCACCCTAATCTCGTAATGGTCTGCTGTCCCGTCCGGGTTCATAGTCGCTACCTTCAGTCGCACCGGCTCTATGCTTTTACCTGCATAGATATAGACCAATGCCGCTTCGTCCTGGCTATCGTCTATTTCCTTGATAAACTCGCAACCTTCACTCCAGCCAGGACCGAACTCACAACGCAGCTCATGTAATTCCTTAAAAAGCCGCTTCAGCGCCAGATTTTCCACCTCCAGAACCACCCAGTCCGGTTTAAAATTGATCTGTTTTATCCCGAAACAGGATTTTTGCCCAGTTAAGAGCTTCTGGACTTCACGGTCTAGCCTTTCGCCAGGGTCTTTGATGTCCAACATGTTAATCTCGTACCGATCGGCCAGAATTTCCGTAGTTCTGCCACCACCCACATCAACAGTGATGCCACCAATCAAATCGCTCGTCAACGAGAAAGCATCGTCAGCCAAAACGTTATAGATGCGCGTGCGCCGTTCCTTTACCATCGTAACACCTTCCTTTATAGAATGTAAATTGCTTGCGACATGCCGCCACACTGGTTATCTTTTCATTATAGCACACAGAGCAATTTTTGTCAATACTTTCCCACTAATTTTCTTGTAAATACCAGTTAACCAGCTATCTTAAAGAGTCGTGTTTTTCTTAAATTCCAATCAAAAGTTCATCTTTTTATAACGTTTATGTTATAATAAAACGGTGCTAATTGGTTGGGGGACAATTCACGTACCTTGCAATCGAATAGTTTTATATATAATAGACAATCTTCAAAAATCGAAGGAGGAAAATCCATGAAAACCCGCATTTTCCGTATCCCGACCGTCCTGTTCGCTATTACTCTCATCCTCGCCGCATTCGTCTTCCTGCCGCACACCGCTTATGCCGCCGACTCAACGGTTGCTCCATCTAACGACCCTTACTCTGCCGCACCCGACACCTACGTTTACATCTCTTGCCCGATCGAAATCTACCGCGAAACCGCGGATGGCTACGTGTCGGCCGAGCAGCTAATCGACGACTTTGAGGATATTCCAGAACACTGGCTCTACGTCCTCACGCCGCTCGCCACCGCTGAGAAATATTACTGCACCTTAGATCTCGGCTGCCGAATCGAAGCCGCACCACTCAAAAACGCAAAAGTTTCCGCTATTTATAGCAGCTACCTCCCCGACGGTGATCTCGGATTGCTACGAATCGAAGTTACTGAAGAAATCGCTCCCCATACCTTCCTCGTCTATTACGGCGAGATTAAATATATTTCCGACGGCACGCTTTGTTTAGCCCAAGATGGCTATGGCGGGATCTATGACCACCACGTTTTCTATTTCGGACTCACCACCGCCGATCTCCCCGCCAACACGCAGCCGCTCAACGAACAGCGCGCCTATCGACTTTCCGACCCCGCCGCTACTCTCGAAGTAACCGTGACCGGCGACGCAGAGCGTATCGGTAGCGTCTACGACGAAGATCTGCTTGAGTCAGACTATATGTATCCTTTCCGCCGCTACGAAAAGACGACAGAGGCTACTACACTTGACTCAGTCAAGCCTACCATTATATCGACGCGCCTGGGTCCGCCCAACCCAGAAGCTTGTCGTTACTATATATAAACTATCCTTCCAGATTTCGACCCGAAATCTATGATACAAAAAACGCCCCCACTCGGCAAGAGTGGGGGCTTGCTTCATACTTATATCTGTTAAGCCTCTAGCAATATCGAAGCACTGTCTCGTGGGCTCCAACCATAAGCCTATTCAATCTTTTTCCGCAAGATGATTCTTCATGTATTTTTTACAACATTTTCACCTCGACCGCCGTTTTTTCGGTGGAAAACTATCGGAATAGTAGGTTGACTTTCGTCTGGCTATGCGTTATCATGGTGTCAGTATTAAAGTTAATTTACGGACAGGATGCGAGGTGATGTCTGAATTACCAGAAAAACAAATCAAGCGACTGCGTGGTCTCATTCAAGAGGCCGAGACGAACCTAGCCGCCGCAAAGGAACTTTTGATTTCCGTATTAGGTGATGGTGAAGCAATCACCGCTCCGCGCGAGACTGTCGTTTCTAGCCCTGAAGGCAAAGTCATCGAAGGCGTCTTTGATGGTCAGATTATGATTGGCCCGGACGGCAAGAATTATCCAGTTCCCGCGAACTACGCTTCAAAATCCAAACTCATCGAAGGCGACATCTTAAAGCTCACAATTACTCCAGAGGGTCGTTTCCTCTACAAGCAAATCGGCCCAGTCGAGCGCCGTGCCGTGATTGGTACGCTCGTACATCATGATGATAAGTATTACATCGAGGTTAATGGTCGCGAGTATGAAGTTCTCTATGCTTCAGTGACCTATTTCCATCTACGCGAAGGCAGTCAAGTTTCTGCCATTGTTCCAGCCAACAACGAACAAGCCGCTTGGGCTGCCGTCGAGGCTGCTCTCTAGCAATGACAAAACGAGCTAGTTCAGGGGGGACCCCAGCCGTCGCCCCGCACCGGGCGCTTTATCGCAAGTATCGCCCTACTTCACTTGATAGCGTTGTTGGTCAGGAACAAGTTACAACTCCGCTTCAAAATGCTCTCACGTCCGGCAAACTCTCGCATGCTTATCTTTTCATCGGTCCACGCGGTACCGGTAAAACTTCTGTTGCACGCATCTTTGCTCACGCCGTTAATAATTTCGACTATCAGGTCGAGGATAGCTATCTTGACATTATCGAAATCGATGCTGCTTCGAACACCGGCGTTGATAATATTCGTGAGCTCCGCGAAAAAGCCGTTATCGCCCCTACCAAAGGGAAATACAAAATCTACATTATCGACGAAGTCCATATGCTTACCAAGAGCGCCTCAAACGCCTTGCTCAAGACCCTCGAGGAACCGCCTGAGCACGTCATTTTCATCATGGCCACCACCGACGCTTACAAGGTCCCTATCACGATATCTTCGCGCACCCAAGTACATACCTTCAAGCTTGCCGACCCAGACATAATGCAAAAACATCTGCGCACCATTGCCGACGCCGAACATTTAGCAATCACTGATGACGCTCTCGCTATAATCGTGCGGCGCGGCGGTGGGTCTTTCCGCGATTCGCTCAGCCTGCTCGACCAGATCTCGAGCCTTTCCGATGATAAAATCACTGCCGAAATCATTAATTCCGCTCTCGGTCTACCCCAGGCACAAGCGCTCGATACTCTACTCGAGGCCTATGCTACTAGCGACAATGCAACGATTGAGACTACCCTGAAAGATCTCTTAAATACTGGCTTGAAGCCCGAGACTATTGCTTCTGAGCTAATTTCTAGTATTATCGCCAACCCACGCCCAGAGCTACTGCCACTATTAGCTAAATTACCAGAAATCCAACCACCAT
The DNA here is from genome assembly GCA_948944455.1 of uncultured Candidatus Saccharibacteria bacterium. GTDB lineage: Bacteria > Patescibacteriota > Saccharimonadia > Saccharimonadales > Saccharimonadaceae > Nanosyncoccus. The sequence continues at coordinate 4,082 of CARBES010000004.1, forward strand.
TTCCGGAGGTAAAACTATTACTTAGCTTCCTCATGAACCAAACCGCCACGCCTAAAAGCGATCTCAGAACCGCCACAAGACCTTCTGAAGCCCCTAGAGAACATCCTATCCTCGGACCGCCACAACACCAAGCTCCCACCAAAACCGTCCCAAAAACGCCTCCTACGAGCTCATCAGAAGCCTTAGAAGCCACACCAAAAGCAGCACCGCAATCTAACGGCCCTGCTCAACCTTTCGCTTGGGAAGGCTTTCTCGAGCAAGTTCATGCCAAAAATGACGCGATCTACGTCCAGCTCCAAAAAGTCGATTATGAATTTGACGGCCAGACCCTGCATCTTTATCCACAGCAGAAATTCACCAAAACCATTCTTGAAAAACCCAATAATCTCAAAATTTTGCTTGATTGTACAAACGGAACCAATGTTTCAGTACACAACCTAGGTGAGAAACAGTCCCCCAAAGACGAAACACTTTCGCAAATCTCTGCTATAATGGGAGATGTACGTGAAGTAAAAGGAGATATGCCGTTCTGGGGTAGGCAACGCACTTCTCCGTAGGAGGTAATTATGGAGGAATCGCTTCAGCCGACAAATCGTGAAGGTCGTGTGCCACCCCAAGACCTTGAAGCCGAGAAATCGTTGCTTGGGGCTATTCTGCTCTCCGACCAATCCTTTCCAGACCTGTTAAGCACTGTACGTGCCGAGGACTTCTACGATCCACGTCATGTGACAATTTTCCAAGGCATGACCGATCTCTACGAGAAGCATCGTCCGATCGACCTCATGACCTTAACTTCCGAGCTCAAAACGAAGGGCAATCTTAAATCAATCGGCGGTTCACCTTACCTAACTGAACTAACGAACTTTGTACCGACCGCTTCGCACGCCGACGCCTACGCCGACCTCGTCGCCCAGGCTTCGATTCGCCGTCGCCTAATTAAAGTCGGTACTGACATTGCCACTGCTGTCTATGACAACCATGGCAAAATCGAGGAACTAGTTGGCGAGGCCGAACAAAAGCTTTTTGCTGTCTCGAACCAAACCGTAAAGACCGATTATAGCGTGCTCGGCGACCTTTTAATCGACGCTTATGATCGCATTGAGGAGCTACATAAGAATAAAGGGGCCTTGCGTGGTCTTAAGACTGGCTTCCGCGACCTTGATAATAAGACCGCCGGCTTTCAAAAAGGCGATCTTGTAATTATCGGCGCTCGTCCAGCCATGGGTAAAACTACTTTCGCTCAAAACCTCGCTTACAACATTGCTACTCGTAACGGCGATAATAAAGGTGTTCTTTTCTTTTCGATGGAGATGGCCAAAAGCGAGCTAGTCGACCGTATGATTTCCGATATCGCCGGCGTCGACGCTTGGAAGCTGCGCACAGGCAACGTTTCTGACGAAGATTTCGCCAAAATTGGCGACGCGCTCGGCGATATGAGTGAAGTTCCACTCTATCTTGATGATACCAGCTCAATGACCATCTACGACCTTTCCAACAAAGCCCGCCGCGCCGCACACGACCACGGTATTTCTATCATCATCGTAGACTACCTCCAGCTCATCCAGGGCTCGGATCGCTACAAGGGGAACCGTGTACAGGAGGTGACAGAAATCTCCCGTGGTCTCAAAACTCTAGCTAGGGAACTAGAAATCCCCGTGATCGCTCTCGCCCAGCTCTCTCGTGGCGTCACCGGTCGTGACGATCCTCGTCCAGTTCTTTCCGATCTTCGCGAATCCGGTTCAATCGAGCAGGACGCCGACCTTGTCATGTTCTTGCACCGTCCAGATTATTATCGTCAAAACCAAGATGATTTCGTCCCAACCAACATCACCGAACTTATCCTCGCTAAGCACCGTCACGGGCCAGTTGGCAAAATCGAACTTTACTTCCATCCAGAACTTCTCCGTTTCATGACGCTCGACAAAGAGCATGAATAGCGCTAAGTCTAACCGCATATCTATTTTCTTCATCCTCCCTTGATTACTCTATAGCTAGACAACGGAGGGAGAAGCTAGCTGCGCGAATCCAGGTCTGTGTGCCATAACCAGCGTTTGGAATTATATATTGATAATAAGCATTGCGTTCGTTTGAGTATGCGAGTGCTGACCAGTAGTTGGCTAAGTACCCCATCCAGCCACCATTATTGGTATGGCCATTCCAAACCAGCAAAAACCCGCTGCGGACGAAACCCGCTCCCAGTTTTCAAAAAAATGGGAGCACAAAATTTGTACTTTTCTTCGTCCGCAGCGGGCACACTAGCATGTATGACGGTGTCTTATTTGATATCTATTATGGCGGCTCCACGATATACATTGGTAAAGCGGGCTATCTTTGGAGTTCTCAGGCTAATATTAATCTCACGAAAGCTTATTCTTTTGATATAGAGCCAACCATCGTAAATAATAATTTGTCTACTGGGCGATACTGGGGGCACCCCCTCCGTTGTCTAGCCATAGAGTAATCAAGGGGGGATGAAGAATATAATAACGAGAACAACATGTCATAAATAAAAGAAAGAATCTTGGCTTAGACATGATTATAACGATTCTTTTCCTTATTTATGCTATAATGATTATGTGAAGAAAATCGTCATTTCTAAACTTTTTCTCTATCGTCACCGTTTTCAAATTGGATTTTTTTTGTTGGCCATAGCTTATTGTGGTCTACTATTCGGTCTACCACTCTTAGCTCCTAACGGTCTTTCTGAGGCTGAGATGGAATCCGCTGCTCATTCTTACGCACTCCAGCCAGATTCAGTATTCAAAGGCGACCTAGTGAACCTACCCTACCGTGCGCTCCAAAAACTCTCGATTTCACTTTTTGGACTCAGTATCTACTCCGTAAAACTACCTAGCATCATCATCGGCCTCTTCCTAGGCTTACTGCTGATTTTATTGCTTAACCGTTGGTTTAAAAATAGCGTTGCTTTACTAGCCTCAATCCTTGCCGTACTTTCCGCCTCTTTTCTTTATCTTGCTGGTTCTGGCACCCCCCTAATCATGCTCGTATTCTGGCCGACTCTTTTACTCTGGCTCGGTTCAAAAATCCAAGGCGTTACCAAGCCCAAACCAATGTATTGTTTTATTTTCGCTTTCGCCTTACTGGCTTCAATTTTTACGCCACATCTCCTCTACTTAGCAGCCTTTATCGTAATTTTTGCTCTCGCACACCCACACCTACGTTTTACTATAAAAACTCTACCGACTTTTCCGCTTATCTTGACTATGTTTATTATCCTAGTTGGTCTAGCCGCGCTCGTCGTTGCAGCCTTCGTTAACCCTGTCATCGTTCCACAGCTTCTACTTGCTCCGGGTTTGACTTTTGGCCAATTCATCGAAAATATCAAGACCGCTTTCATCCCGCTCTTTTCTTGGAACACTACCCTAGAAAGCTCATTTTTATCGCCTTTCGTCGGTCTCGGTTCAATCGCACTCGCAGTAATTGGTCTTCTTTCCACAACCAAAGGCTTTTTTGCCTCACGTAACTCTATTGCCACTTGGCTTATAATTTTTACAATCTTTCTTGCCGGGCTTAATCCCGAATCAGCTATCCTTATACTTCTACCATTAGCCATTCTTATTGCTCATGGTCTTCGTTATATCCTTGACAAATGGTACAATCTATTTCCGAGTAATCCTTACGCTCGTATCGCCGCCTTCTTCCCGATTGGACTGTTTATGGGAATCATGATTCTTGGTGGCATCACGCATTTTCTTTTTGGATATCGTTATATTCCTATGGTTGCCAACGAATTCAATGATGACTTAAATTTAATTTACGACAATATCCCATCAGACACGACCTTGTATGTAATCAATAATGACGTCGCTTATAACTTCTATAAAATCCTCGAACAGGACGGACAAGGCTATAAAATCGAAAACACACTGCCCGAAGCCACTAGCTTACCGTCAAAATATGCTACACTCGAACATCAAGAGATCCCCGGCGCACTTAATACTATAATAACCTCGCCAAAATATGAAAATTCTGATAGACTATACATATATACTAAAAACCAAGTTGCTGAATCCGTAGAGGAGTCAGAAGAATCAAAGGAGTAAATATGGGTGCTACGATGGATCAAATGAAAATGCTCAATCAGTTGCGCAAAGCTCAAAAGTCTTTGAAAAATGAAATTGTTGAAGTTGAAGCTGGTGATGGCGCCGTAACTGTCCAGATTACCGGTGAGCTTAAAATCAAAAGCGTTAAAATTGACCCCGCTAAAGTCGACCTAGATGACATCCAGGAACTCGAACACTGGATCGAGGACTGTATGCGTGACGGATACGCTAAAGCCCAAGAAATCGCTACTGACAAAATGAAGCCACTAATGGGAAGCCTAGGTAACCTAGGTTTATAGGAGTTACCCGTGATAGATAAAATCGAAATCAGCGGTAGTAATTACAAAATTTCAGACAGCTTCCGCAAATACGCTACCAAGCGTATCGGAAAGCTGGACCGTTACTTGCCTCGCGGCAGTAAAAAGGATGTCGTCGCCAAGATTGTTGTTACTGAGGTCGATCGTGCTCATGGCAACAAATACGAAGTTTCCGCAGCCATGGAGATCCCAGGCGGCAAGGTGATTACCGCTCGCGACGAGTGTTCTAACGTCTTTGCTGGTATCGATATTATCGAAGCCAAGCTCAAGGGCCAAGTTCGGCGCTTTAAGCTTGAAGCTACTCCGCATCTTAGTAAAAAAGGTCTTAAAAGCCTGTTTATCAAGAGAGGATAGTATGTTATACTAAGGGGGTATATTTTGTGTGGAATTGTGGAGAAAATGTCCGATGGAAGAGAACCAAGACAAGAAAAACGCCCCGAAGTTAGCAAAAGCTGACCAAAAGGCTAAAACTAAGGCAAAAACGCCCAAAGAGAAGAAACCAACCGATAAATTAGCTGATAAAACTCTGCTAACGCGGATTCTGCAGGGTGTTTTTGGTGATGCTCAAAAGAAAACCCTCCGTCGGATGTATAAGAAAGTTATTGAAATTGGCAAACTAGAGTCCAAGTACAAAAAAATGTCCGACAAGGAGCTTGCCGAACAACCAGGCCTTCTCCGCGCCAAGCTTAAGGACGGCGGCACTGAAAAAGAACTCGACGCTATTTTGGCCGATTCTTTCGCAATGTCGCGTGAAGCCTCGAAACGCATCCTTGGTATGCGCCCCTTTGATGTTCAGCTCATCGGCGGTATCGCCCTCCACGAGGGCAACGTCGCCGAAATGAAAACCGGTGAGGGCAAGACACTCGTCGCTTTATCTCCGGCCGTGCTTAACGCTATTAGCGGCAAAGGTGTTCACGTTGTTACGGTAAACGACTACCTCGCTCAACGCGACGCTGGTTGGAACGCTCCGGTTTATAATTTTCTAGGTCTTAGTGTCGCAGTTATCATCAACCAGGCCAGCTTTATCTATGACCCTGAATATGAAAACGAAGAACATGAAGACGAACGCTTCCGCCATCTAAAGCCTTGTACTCGCAAAGAGGCCTACGCTGCCGACATCACCTACGGCACCAACAATGAGTTCGGTTTTGATTATCTTCGTGACAATATGGTCAGCGAGCCACAATATCTCCGTCAGCGCGGCTTGAATTACGCCATCGTCGACGAGGTTGACTCGATCTTAATCGATGAAGCTCGTACTCCGCTCATCATTTCCGCTCCAGCTGGCGATAACCCAGATGCCTATTATCAGTTCTCGAAAGTCGCTGCTCAACTCACTCCAGACGACTACATTTTTGACGAAAAACGCCGCAGCGTCACTTTGACCGATGCTGGCGTCGAAAAAGTGCAAGAAATTCTCGGTATAAAGAACCTCTACTCAATCAAGCATACTCGCCTCGTCTACCATATGGAACAAGCCTTGCGCGCTCAAGTTGTTTTTAAACGCGACAAGGACTACGTCGTAACGAATAGCGGCGATGTCGTGATTGTCGACGAGCACACCGGTCGTCTTATGCAAGGACGCCGTTATAACGAGGGGCTCCATCAAGCTATCGAAGCTAAAGAAGGCGTCGCTGTCAAACAGGAGTCGATGACTCTCGCCACGATTTCTTTCCAGAATTTCTTCAGACTATATCATAAGCTATCCGGCATGACTGGTACCGCTTTTACCGAAGCCGAAGAATTTCAGCAGATTTACTCACTTGACGTGATTCAGATTCCGCCCAACCGCCCAATCCAGCGTGTCGATAAAGATGATTTAATCTATCGTACCGAAGTTGGTAAATTAAAAGCTATTGCTGCCGAAATTAAAAAATATCACGATCGCGGTCAACCAGTCCTCGTTGGCTCTGCTAGCATTGAAAAGAACGAACAGATTGCTAAGTACCTAGATTCGCAGGGAATTAAATACGAGCTTTTGAACGCCAAAAACAATGAGCGCGAAGCCGCCATCGTTGCTAAAGCCGGCGAAAAAGGAGCTGTTACTCTTGCCACGAACCTAGCCGGACGCGGCACCGACATCAAACTCGGCGAAGGTGTCAAAGAGCTTGGCGGTCTAGTGGTTATCGGATCGGAACGACACGACTCTCGACGCGTCGACAACCAGCTTCGCGGTCGCGGCGGCCGTCAAGGCGATCCTGGAACCACTCAATTCTTCGTCAGCTGCGAAGATGACCTTATGCGCATCTTTCAAGGCGATCGCATCGCAATGATTATGTCTCGTCTCGGTGTCGACGAAGATACCCCGATTCAGAACAAACGTGTTTCCAAAACCCTTGAAGCAGCCCAGAAGCGTATCGAAGGTTTTAACTTCGATTCCCGTAAGAATGTCGTCCAGTACGACAACGTCATCAACCGCCACCGCAAAGTCGTTTACGGCATGCGCCGCAAGATTCTTGACGGCGAAAGTATTCACGCTGAAATCAAACGTCTAATTAAAGTTGCCGCTGAAGACCTAGCCAAAGACAGCGCCCGCATAAATAAAAATTTCGTTCGCGACATCTCTGATGTTTTCAATATCGACGAAGATACTCTTAAGAAAATTGGCGCTATTCGCAAAGAAAAGGACCGCGTCAAAGCCCTTCAGGACGAAATTGAGAAGCAATATCAGGCTAAAGAAGCCGAGTTCACTGACGAAGTCATGCGCAAGATCGAGCGCGAAGTCTACCTTAAGGTTCTCGACATGCTCTGGATGCAACATCTTGAGAATATGCAACATCTTCGCGAAGGTATCCATTGGCGCAGTATCGGCCAACGCGACCCACTTGTCGAGTATCGTAGTGAATCGCAGAAGCTCTTTGATGGTCTCGAAAAGAACCTGCGCGAGGAAGTTCTCAAGATTCTACTTAGCCTTACAAAAGTCGAAGCTCAATCCGAAAAACTCACTGATGGCGAAGAGTACGACTCCGAACTTACTCGTATGGCAAATAGTGCTACCGAAAAAGGTGTCAACGAAATTTCCGCTGGAGAAAAGAATCTCGATAAAGAATTCAAAGATGGTGGAACTAAAAAGACTATTGAGCCTAGCTATAATCAAAAGCACAATACCACCAAACGTGATCGTAAGAAAGAACGCCAAAACAAGAAGAAAGGAAAACAGCGATAAAACACTCCGCCGAAGAAATTATCTTGGCTTCTGGCGCGAAGGGTTTACTCATCGATGTTCCTGGAACCAGCGTGATGAACACGAAATTCCAATTTCGTGCTGGCATGCGTTATGCTAAAAAACCCAAAGTATACGAGATCGCTCATATCGTGGAACATCTTGCTTTTGGAGCTAATGCCGAATTTCCAAACGAACAAACTTTTGAGTCCGAGTTCACTAAAAACGGAGCTTATCACAATGCTTGGACTTCCGATTTTTCAGTCTGCTACGAAAGTGAGTGTGCCGACTTTGAATGGGATCGCATCATGCACTTACAGCAGGTCGCTATCGCGCAACCTCGATTTAACGATGCCGAGCTCCAGAGCGAAAAAGGAAACGTCCGTGCCGAGTTGACTGGCTACATGAACGATTATTCTCGTTTGCTTTGGCCGCGCTTACAACAAATGGTTGGTGAAAACGTACCCGACCTACAAGAGCGCATTAAAACAATCAGCAACATTGAGTTAAAAGACATCCGCGAACATTATCGTCGTACCCATACTGCGCATAATTTACGCTTTATCATTGCTGGCAACCTACGCCACCGTCGTCGCCAGATTATTAAAATGCTTAGCGATTGGGATCTGCGCCCCGGTGAGCGTTTTGAAATCCCGAATGATACGCTCCATTCTTCAGCGCCAGTATTGATTCGTCGTAAAGATGCCAGCAATATTACTTTTGCCTTTTCTTGGCTCACCCCCCGTAAACTCGAACCTTCTGAGACTTACGCTATGAATTGTCTCAACCATATCTTAAACGGTACTATGAGCAGCAAGATTCTTGGTCAGGCTCGCAAACACGGCCTTGTCTATGGCATGGGCAGCGATCTCTCGAATGGTTGGCACAACGCCTCTTGGGACTTTGACGGCGAAGTCAACGCCGAAAACTCGATCCCACTATTCGATCTAATCCATAAAGAACTAAATAATGTACTAAATGGCGACATTTCCGATGAGGACATTGATGCTGCCAAATCCTACGCGACAGGTCGCTACCAAATCGGTGCTCAAACTGTTGGGCAAATCTCCGATTATTACGCTGACGGCTATTTCACTAATGGTACCCTCGAAAAATATGACCGCATGCCTAGCTTAATTCGCGGGATCAAAAAGGAACTAATCGTCGATCTTGCTCGAGAATTCATCGGTAGCGAACTTGGTGCAATGGTTGCAGTTAGCTCCGTCGAAAAAGCCCTTATCACCGAGCTTGCCGAACGGCTAAAATTCTAGGAAGCGTGCTATAATATATAGTATGAAAGTTGGGATTCTTGGCTATGGCAAAGAAGGCCAAAGCGCCGAAAAATATTTCCAAAAGCACGGTGCTAATGTGCAAGTTTTTGATAAATTCACTTTGTCGGAAGTTCAAGCGCAAGATTTTTCGGATTTCGATTTGATTTTACGGAGTCCCTCAGTACACCCGCGCCTCGATTGGACTAGTAGTACCAGATATTTTTTCGATCGCTGCCCATGCCCGATTATCGGTGTGACCGGCACTAAGGGCAAAGGCACAACCTGCTCGCTTATCGCAGCCCTACTAAAAACACTTGGTCAAAGCACCTACTTGGTCGGGAATATTGGCAACCCTGCCATTGATGTACTCGATGAATTAAAAACCGATGACGTTGTTGTTTATGAAATGAGTAGTTTCCAGCTCTGGGATCTAGAAAAGTCTCCTCAAATCTCCGTCATCCTCCGAATCGACCCAGACCATCTCAATGTTCATGATAGTTTCGAAGACTATGTCCAAGCCAAAGCCAACATTTGCCGATATCAAACCCACAAAGATTGTTGTATTTTTTACAACAATGATTCCGACAGCCGCACGGCCGCGCAATATGGTAATGCTAAAAAGATTGCTTACCCAATCACCGATGACGAAGAATTAGACAAAATACTAGATTCGCTCAGCATTCCAGGTCGGCACAATCGCGACAACGCCCAAGCCGCTCTACTCGCCGTTTCGAGCTTTCTTGGGTTAGATCTTCATGATTTTATTACAAAGTATAAAACACGGATCATAACGACTTTTCATAATTTCCAAGGCTTACCACATCGGCTCCAGTTCGTTCGGGAGCTAAACGGCGTTCAATATTATGATGACAACTTTTCCTCGGCCTTTCCGGCCCTCGATGTCGCTTTAGCTGCTTTTCCAGGGCAAACAATCTTCCTCATCGCAGGCGGTCAAGATCGCGGCATGGACCATTCTCCAGCACGCGAACGTATTTTTTCCGCCGCCGGGCTCAAGAAAGCCTTCTTAATTGGCGAAACTAGTCGGCATCTATCCAAAAATGTAGATACGGAACGCTATCGGCTTTGCGATAGCTTACCCGAAGCATTAAATTCTGCTCGACAAGCCGCAGAGATCGAAGCAAAAATGCATCCCGAAACTCCCGTAGTTATCTTAATGTCGCCAGGCGCACCGTCTTTCGATATGTTTAAAAATTTTGCTGACCGTGGAGATCAATTCCAAACCATCGTAAAGGAGATCTAGTGTATGTTCCATTTTAAAAGCTACGAATTTAATTATGACACTGCGCTTGCTAAGTTCAACTACGAAGGCGCCGACGGTACCGCATTTACCGAAACCGTACAGTTCATTAAAACCGAGCAGGAAACCAACCATGAACTGCTCGACCGCGCGCTTTTTTTAAGTTTTATTCTTATTGGCACTTCGTATTATAAATCTCACCCCACTAAAAGCATCGCGCTAAACACACCATTAGACAGTTTTCAAGCTAAATTTTTTAACACAGTTTATCAAGAAGGCCTCTCGCAATACGCTTTCGAAAATCATCTTACACGTGATGATTTAGCGCATTTTCAAGCACAGGATAACTATGCCGCTCCAAAAGCTTTACCGGTCACTGATTATACCGGTATTCTGAGCCTCCAATCTGGCGGCAAGGATTCTTTACTTACGGCCACACTTTACCAAAAATTAAATCCTCGTTTTCTCTACGTTAGTAGTTCCGAGCATTATCCGCAGATTCTGGATGAACTTGGTGGAGATCTACAAATCGTCCACCGCAAAATCGACGTTGAGCATTTACGGCAATCTAACGGTTTTAACGGACATGTTCCGATTACTTACATTATTCAAAGTCTTGCTTTAATCCAGGCAATTTTAAATCACGATAGCGTCGTCCTTACCAGTATTGGTCAAGAAGGGAATGAGGCTCACGCTTACATTGACAATCTGCCAGTCAATCACCAATGGTCAAAAACTTGGCCAGCCGAACAATCCTTCGCCGAATACGTTCATCGCTATATTTCGCCCGATCTCAATGTCGGATCACCTTTGCGTGGCTTTTCAGAACTTAAAATCGCCAAACTTTTCGTGCAACAATGCTGGAAAAAATATGGACTTAAGTTTAGCTCTTGTAATGTGGCTAATTATCGTCAACATTCTGATAACCATCAACTAGATTGGTGTGGTGAATGTGCGAAGTGTGCAAACACATATTTATTATTCGCACCTTTCGTGCCAGCCAGCGATCTAGATTCACTTTTTGACAATCATAGTCTCTTCGCCAAACCGCAGCTAGCTGACACTTTTAAGGGCCTTCTTGGTATTGACGGTTTTATGAAGCCCTTTGAGTGTATTGGTGAAATTGACGAACTTCGCCAAGCTTACCATATGAGACAGCCTAGCTATCCTGACCTACCTTTTCCGGTACCAAAATCCAGCTTTGATTACGAGAAAGTATCTACAACGCAACCTTTTATAAAAACCTTAGACCTGCAATTGAAAGATTAACTTTTATGCAAGAAAAACTTCGTCGTCGCATCGACTCCCTCCACCAAGATTTTACTGCCGCTTGGCAAAAACTTGATCTAGACCAAAAACAAGCTGAATTAGAAAAACTTGAAGCCGAAACTGCCGATCCAGAAATATGGCGCAATCCCGACTATGCGCGCGAGCAACACCAAAAACTTGCTCGACTAAATAGTGAGATCGAGCCGTGGCGTCTCCTCAAATTACAGATCGAAGATCTAGATGAAATTCTTGAGCTTGGCGACAACGATCTTGCTACTGAACTTGAAGAGCAAATCAAAAATCTGGAAAATGATTTTACCAAGCTTAAAAAGTTACTCCGCTTCAACGGAAAATACGATTCGTCAAACGCGATTTTGCGCATTACTTCTGGCGTTGGTGGCACCGAAGCCATGGACTGGGCAAGTATGCTCGAACGTATGTACTTGCGCTGGGCTGAACGTAAAGGTTTTAAAGCCACTTGTATCGAACGTACCGCGGGCGAAGAAGCTGGTATTAAAACCGCCGTCTACGAAATTGAGGGGAATAATGCATATGGCCTACTCAGAAGTGAGCATGGCGTACATCGTTTAGTTAGATTATCACCCTTCAACGCAGACAACCTACGTCAGACCAGCTTTGCACTTATCGAAATCCTACCAGTCATCGAAGGTGGCGAACAAGTCAAGATCGATGACAAAGACCTCCGCATTGACGTCTACCATTCTGGTGGTCATGGTGGACAAAGCGTTAATACAACTAATTCTGCCGTGAGAATTACGCATCTACCGACTAATACAGTTGTCGCGATCCAAAACGAACGTTCACAGTTGCAGAACAAAGAAAAGGCTATGGAGATCTTACGTGGTAAACTCGCCCAAATGCAACAAGAACAACAAGCGGAAAGCATCGATAAGCTTCGAGCTGGCGAATCTGCTAAATGGGGGCAACAAATTCGCAACTATGTCCTCCAGCCCTACAAACTTGTGAAAGACACTCGCACTAAGTACGAAAGTGCCGAACCGGAAAAAGTCCTAGACGGAAATTTGGATGAGTTTATCGATGCTTATCTAGAAGAAAACATCCAGACAGATAATCATGATTAAATCGTAGCTCTTCAATCATTTTATTGAAAAGCTATCCCGCTCGTGGTATCATATTATTATGATATTACTCGATCGTGTGACTAAGACCTATCCTGGCGACGGTGATCCCGTCTTGGATAATGTTTCTTTGCATATCGATCCGCATGAGTTCGTTTTTCTAGTTGGTAAATCCGGCGCTGGCAAATCTACTTTAATTAAAATGATCACAAAGGAAGAAGAACCAGACTCTGGTAAGATAGTGATTGGCGGAATCGATCTCGACTACATAAAACGCCGCCATGTACCACACTACCGTCGTCGTCTTGGTGTGGTTTTTCAGGATTATAAGTTGTTACCAACTCGTACAGTTTTCGAGAACGTTGCTTTTGCTCTAGAAATTGCCGGTGCTAGCAACCGCGAAATCGAGCGCACCGTGCCGAAAGTCCTCGACCTGGTCGGTCTTGAAAGCAAAGCCAATAAATTTCCGACTCATCTTTCTGGCGGCGAACGCCAGCGTGTCAGCATAGCCCGTAGTGTCGCTCGTCAGCCAAAGATTCTAATCGCCGATGAACCTACCGGCAATCTCGACAAACTAACTAAAACCGAAATTATTGAATTACTACAAAGGATCAACGATCTAGGTACAACCCTATTAGTAACTACGCACGACGAAAGTATTGTTAATAATCTCAGTAAACGCGTTGTCACCCTTAAGGCTGGCAAAATCGTTGATGACCAAAAAGCTAATGGCGTTTATCGTCTCGACAGCGAACCGACGCCAAAAGAAACATCAGAACCGAAGGCTACCCATACTCCAATCATTCAGCGCATTATCACCATGCGATCACGCAATAACCCTCAATCCAATAGTTATAGCATGCGCGTTGACAATGGCGCACCTCAGCCCAAAAATAACCCCCTCAACGGCGCCGTTCGCAGCACTAAAACTCCACCAAAAGCTAGCACAAACACAAAAGCAAAAACCGAAACCACCAAAACTCCTAAACCCACCAAGCCTGCTAAAGCAACCGTGCCTGCAAAAAGATATGATCGAGATTCTGCTAACCAATGGTACACCGCCAGCAAGCCACTCAAAGCCGCTCCCAAGCTAAGCAATCTTAGTCTTGGTCGAACTGTTAAACTCAAGCCTGCTCCAAGTATTAAACAAGTTGTCAAAAAATCACCTACGCATAATATTAAACCTAAACAAAAACGCGTCGTCTGATAGGGAATTATGTCAAGAAACGATAAAAATAGCTCACTCCGCCAAAAACAAAAGGATAATATCCGCACGCTCGTTGAAAATAGTAGCGTCAGTAAAGTCCGTAGTGCTGGGCGCGTTGTTAAATATGGCGCCGCCAGTTTCAAACGCAATGTCTGGCTCTCAATTGCTGCAACTTTGGTTATGACAATTACTCTCCTAATCCTGCTAATCACTATCGGAGCCAGCCTAGTACTTAGTGCTACTGCTGACGCTATGCGCGAGAAAATCGATATTACACTTTACTTCCGCCCTGGCACCGATATCGAAACCCTAAACGAAATCGCCGAAATTATCAAAGGCGATGACAACATTCGCAGTATCGAAGTTTCTGACTCGGCCAACGAGTTCCAGATCTACCTTGAAGAGAACAAGGACAATGCTGACCTAATGGATGTCTTACAGGATCCTACCATGAGTGAAATCATGTTAAACACGATGCAATCCGTTATGCGCATTAAAGTGTACGATCCCGATCAACTCGAAACTCTTAAGAGTCTCGTGCAACGCTCAGAATTCATTCAGGCCAACATCGATCCCGAAAAAGAACAATCCTACGACGAAAATCGCGACGCAATCGCTACTATTAGTTCTTGGGCTAACTTGGCCAAAAACGGCGGCATCATCCTTGGCGCAATTTTCCTGGTTATTTCTATCTTAATGATCTTTAACACTATTCGCATGGCAATCTTCTCTCGCCGCGAAGAAATTTACATGATGAAGCTCGTTGGAGCCGACACTAGCTTTATTCGAGGACCATTCTTGGTTGAAGCTGAAATTTCCGGTGTAGTCTCTGGCGTCCTCGCCAGCACTGCTGCATATGCTATTTTCCGCCTACTTGCACCTTGGCTTATCGCAAAGAATATCGACATAGCCACGGTTGATCTCTATATGAATACTGGGCGCCTCGTGATAGTATATCTCGCTACAATCGCTATCGGTATTATTATTGGCGACATTTCCGCTCGTCTCGCTATGCAAAAATACCTCAAACAAGCCTAAGTTGCTCTTTCTTATTTACTTTTAAGCATAAACGTGATATATAATAGATGTATGACTAAGCAAAAACACAAAACTATTGGACTCCGCAAGACTATCGCAATTTTCGCCGTCGCACTAACCTTTTTGGCTACAGAAACAGTGTTTCTAAACGACTCCGAACCAGCCCAGGCCGCTTACCCGGCCGGTTGCGTAACACAGGTTTGTCGCGAGGCCGCCGACCGCGCCAGCGCTTCCGAAGCCCGCGCCAAGGAGCTTGCCGCTAGTGCTAAAACCCTTGAAGGAGAAGTTGCACGCCTCAATGCGGAAATTGTCGCTCTTGAAGACGAAATTGCCCGTAATCAAGCTATCGCAAATGACTTAAACGAGCAAATCATTCTTAATACTGAAAAACTAAATTCTCAGCAAGTCGCACTCGCAAAACTACTTGTCGACATGCACTTTGAGCCAGAAGTCGACCCGATCACGATGCTAGCTAGCAGCCAGTCACTCGGTGATTTCGCCGAAAAACAGTCTCGTCAAAGTAATGCACAAAATCAAATCACTACTTCTGCCAAGGCAATTCGCCTATTGAAAGAGGAACTAGAAAAACAAAAAGAAAGCGTTGACGCGCTCATTGCTAGTTCTGAAATCAGTCGCGATCAAATTACCGCTCGTCGCAACGAACAAGCTGCACTTATCTCTAAATACGAAAATGATTCCGATGCTTATGAACGGGATTCATTTGAGGCTCGCGAAATTATGCAACGTGAAATCGCCGCCGAAATCGCCCGTTACAATAGCTCCGGTGTCGTTGGCGAAGGATACAACTCCTATCCTTGGGCTAATCGCTGTCCACAAGATAACGTTGGCTACATTGTGGTCGGTGGCTACGTCTGCCAATGTACGAGTTATGCCGGTTGGAAAGCTCAAGAGTATTATGGCATTTACATCTCATCATGGGGCAACGCTCGTGACTGGGGCTATTCCGCTCAACGTCAAGGTTATGTTGTAGACGACAAACCCGCAGCGCATACTATCGCGTACAACACAACCGGAGCTTACGGTCACGTTATGTGGGTCGAAAGCGTAAATGCTAACGGCACCATCAATCTCACCGAGTATAACAATTATGCCAGCTCAAAGAGCGGTCTCCCTGGCGACTTTGGTGCCCGCTACAATGTTAATCCTTCGCTTTACCGTTATATTCATCTCGATCAGCGTTTATGGTAGGTCTATAAAGACTTAAAATATGCTAAGTTTAGTTAATGTTGTGTTTTTTACAACATTAACTACCTAAAACTTATGCTAAAATAGTCCTATGGTAAAAACTTGGGAAGAACGAAAAGTCAGCCTAGGTGGCGCAATTATTGGCGCTGTCGCCACCTTAGCTATTGGTATTTTTGTTGGCCTAAACTGGAGTAATTTTGCAGCCAATTTCTTACCCTACCTTGGCTTTCAAACAAAACATACCAACGACTGGTCTTCGCTGGACGAAGTTTACTCGGCACTAGTGAATAACTACGATGGCGACATTGATCGCTTAGCACTCGTTGAGGGCGCAAAAAAAGGCATGGCTGAAGCCGTTGGTGATATATATACTGCCTACATGACTCGCGAAGAAGCTAAAGAATACGAAGCTCTGCTCCACGGTGATATTGGCGCCGGGATTGGCGTAGAAATGGCCCTTCGTGACGGCTATGTTCGGATTCTTCGTACTTTGCCCGACAATCCAGCCGGAAAAGCCGGAGTAAAGGCTGGTGACATTATCTACAAAATTGATGGCGAAGAAGTTTACGACAAAACATCCGATTATATTTCTTCCAAACTTCGTGGCGATGCTGGTACTTCCGTAAAACTTACCGTCGTACGTGACGGCGAAGAAAAAGAATTTACTCTCACACGTGAAACGATCAATAACGTTTCTGCCTATGTTGACTACGAAGGCTCAACCGCCATTATTACAGTAACGCGCTTTGATACCGACACCGGCACACTTGTTCAGAATATTGTCAATAAAGAATTCGCAAATAAGGGAATCGAAAAAGTTATTCTTGATCTACGCGGTAACGGCGGTGGTTATGTCTCCGCTGCCAAAGATTTGCTTTCGCTATGGGTTAACGGCGAAGTAGTTCTCGTCCAAAAAAGTAACGGTCGTACCGTCAACACTACCTACGCTAACCGTAATCAAGCTAAGCTTGCCGACATGGAGACCATTGTGCTGGTGGATGGAAGCACGGCTTCAGCTTCCGAAATTGTTGCCGGCGCACTCAAAGATTACAATAAAGCCACTATTATTGGCGAGACCACTTACGGTAAGGGTGTCGTCCAAACTCTTCTTGATTTATCCGGCGGAACCATGCTTAAGGTCACCACTGCTAGTTGGTATACTCCGAGTGGCCAAACCATTAATGGTGAAGGAATTAAACCTGATATCGAAGTAGAACGCACCTACGATGATATCAACCATAATCGTGATCCCCAGCTTGAAGCAGCTAAGAAACAATAGGAAATGGATCTAGCCCCTTCAAACACGGCCCTAGAAAATACATACACATAGCAAGGCTAGAGGCTATTTACATGGTATAATAGATATATGATTAAAGTCTATACTACTCAAACCTGCCCTTATTGCCATGCCCTTATGGACTGGCTCGAGAAACAAAATATCCCTTATCAAGAAGTTGATGCAACTAGCATGCCTGATATCAACGTCGTTCCGGTTACCGAAATCGGCGAAAAACGTATTGTTGGTTTTGACCGCCCCGCAATTAAGCAAGCTCTCGCTGAACTCGAAAATTCTACAAATAATAAGGTCGCCTAAAGGCCCAATTGATTCAGAAGTATGGATAAGTCCAGCTCCGGTATACTAACGGGCTCCTTAGTCAGCGAAAAACCCGATCTAATTCTAATCCATGGCTTTCGTGGCTCACCGATCGGACTACAGGCAATTAGTGAGCATCTTAAAAAAGCTGGCTACACTGTACATGTGCCAGCAATTCCACCATTCGGCGGTGCAACGATGTTGACTAGCTATACTGCAGACAGCTATGCCAAATACATTGCTGATTATATTGATGGGCATCATCTTAATCGTCCCATACTTATCGGACACTCGATGGGATCAATCATCGCCGCCGCCACTGGCGCAAATTATCCCGAAAAAATCAACCATAAGCTCGTGCTCATGTCCCCAATCTCAGTCAAGACTGCCAAGCCCTTCACGCTCGTTGCGCCACTCTCATCGGTAGTACCACGTCGCGTTGTCGACTATATTACGACGCGTTTTCTCTTTGTGCCAAATAACCGCGCACTCTTTCGTCAGACCCTTGATACTACTAACCTCTGTAGCGCCGACCACCCGCCCAGTCGCCGCGCCATGGCTAAAGCTACCTATTTCTCAGCCCATTCCGCCGTCTCCGATTTCTCGCCTCGTCAAAAAATTCTTCTACTTGCTGGCGACCAAGACCGGCTAGTTAGAAAACGCAATACCACCACTCTCGCTAAAGCCCTTCAAGCCGAACTAGTTTTCATCCCCGGCTCAGGCCACCTTCATAACTACGAGAAACCCACCGAAACTGCCGAAGCCATTATCAAATTCCTTACAAAAGATTAACTTCCATAATCTCTCCTTAAGAAAAACGGCCCCGACTAAAACCGGGACCGTTTGTCGGTAGAGAGGGGGATTTATGGCTTTTAGCCGTCAGCGGACAAAATCTCGGTCGCACGCCTAAACGCAACACGGTATTGATCGGCGTAAACTGCTGTACCGGCATGGTCAGCATCAATAGTAATAATGTAATTGTCCGGCGTTAGCATATACAGTTTTCTGATCATCTGGTTATCCAAAAACTGATCGCGTTCGCTTAAGATTACGACATCCGCCCTCGGCGCGCTGACTGGTTGACGACCAGCTGTAATAGCTACTAATTGGTCCGCCAAAAGAATCGATGAGTATTTCCAATTTCGTCCCGGTGCTGTCGTATCTACGCCCGACATTGGAATAATCGGCAGCAGGCTAACCCAACCCAACAGATGCTCACCTAAAATTGTGCATAAACCCTGCGCCAAAGTTTCATAGCCCTGAAAGTTTGGCTTCAAACAGATTGGCGATGTGCAAGGATTAATCAAAACAACCTTCACAGTACCCGCCGACGCTAGAGTGTCTACCCAGTTGGCTACTTGACCACCTACCGATACTGCCCAAATACGGACTTCTGGGCGATCACTTGATGTTCTTGCCGAGTTATTCAGCCCACGGTCCAAGCAGCGCAATGCAATATCTATCCGAATACTCTCAGCCGCTCGTCGTGGTTCCCAACCAGTACTTCTAAAATTCACAGCAATCACCGTACCCTCGAAATCATCCTTATAGGCATGGAAGACCGTATCTGCTTGATTCAGAAGTCCAGCTATCACATAGTTGACAACATTAGAGCACGGATCCTCTTTCAAAACAACCAGATCAGCACATTTGCTCGTGCTCTGCGCGCGCATCCAGTTGAACGTCACGATGTTGAGCAATTCTAACAACAATAGAATCGTCACCCACCTTCGCCCCCTTTTTCGTTTTCGTTTTAACTCTCGCCTTGGCTTTTCCAACAAACATACCCCCTAATTATGAATATTTCGTGCCTTATCCTCTCCTCTCAAAATGTTCCAGAACAGTACTCCTTCGCCACCGCGACCCACCAAGAAAAATGCCGCCTCTCTTTTCATTGTAGCATACTTACTACAAAATGTCAAGCACCATCCCTTAGGACCTACGGCGCCAAAACCAGCGTTTTTTAGGCAATTCTTTACCCTTTAGCCGAATAGCTTCTTCGTAAATTTCCACAAAACGCCGTAAAGTGCGATTTAAATCATGTTTTTTTGCAATTTCGAGGCTTTTAGCACCATATTTCTCCTGAATCTTTTCGTCAGTCAAAATCCTCACAAATGCCTTGGTCATTTCTTCGGTCTGTCGCGGGTTACAAAGTATCCCATTCTTCCGATTTTGACAAAGTTCGCGCACTGCTCCCGCATCCACCGCCACTAGCGGCAACCCTGTCGCTGCTGCCTCAATCAAAACAATCCCTTGCGTCTCTGTCTCACTCGCCGTCGCAAACAATGTTGCAGAGCGGTAGATATCTATAATATCCAACGACATTATTCGGCCAGGAAACTTTACGTTTTTCTCTATTCCTAAAGCTTTTACTAAGTCAACCAAATGTTGGCGATCGGTCCCATCCCCCACAATCACTAGCTCCGCTTCAGGCACCTTTTCTAAAACTCCTGCAAACGCCGACACAACATTACTAATGCTTTTTTCCGGATCCACCCGTCCTACATATAATACCCGTGGTTTTTTCGGTTCAAGATGATACTTTTTTAGATTTTTCGCTTTTGCTTTACCTGGAGTGAACTGTGCTAAATCCACTCCATTCGATAAAGGCTCTACGGTTACATCAAAATGTCGCCGATTTTTTGGCACCAAGTCATCAATTGCCATTTCGGTCGGCATCGTAGCATATTCCGAATGTTTCAAAAAACTCGCCATATACATTCTCAATATCGCATCGAGTGGTCTCTTGATTGGTTTTAGTAGCTTCACTTGGCTAGTCAAATTATCCGGGTACGCATGGCCAGTGCTTACTAGCGGGATATCATACTTCTTAACATAGCGCATTGCCGCAATCGCAATCATTTCTGCCGTTTGATTATGGATCACGTCCGGATGAAATTTATTCAAAGCTTTCTTCAGCTCTGGATATGGGTCCACTGTAATCCAAAGTCCATGCCGATAAGCTAATCGCGGCAGCTTCACGCTCAAAATCTTCTTATTTTCTGGCACATCATTAATCTGATCCGGATAAAACGGAAATCGAATTGAACGCAGATAGACCGTCGTTACTCCATCTTTTTTTGTGCGATGCCGCTTTCCGGTAAAACTTGGGCAAATCACCATTACCTCATGTCCTTGCTTAGCCAACCCCTTAGCCAAATTATGGGCAAAAACCGCCACACCATTTGTCATTGGGTAATATAAATCCGAGGTGATTGCAATACGCATATTCACTCATATTATAGCATATTTCGTCGTATCTAACCTCAGGTTATTTGCACCGTAACAGGAAACGGTGAGCGAAGAACGTTATCTAGTATTCCTCCAAGCGCGACGAAATTACAGTACGAGTCAAAAGCCCATGCTATAATATAAACATGAAAAAGCCAAAGGGAGCCAACAATTCCGTCACTGTTAACCGTCGTGCGCATTTCGATTATCAGCTCGACGAAGAACTCTCCTGCGGCATGGTTCTCACTGGTCCAGAAGTGCGACTCATTCGTGATCATCACGTCCAGCTCAAAGGTTCATTTGTTGTAATCAAAAATAGGGAATTATGGCTAAACAACCTTACACTTGGCGCCGACACAGCCCAAAACATCAAACTCCTAGCTACAAAACGCCAAATCAGCAGCCTTCTTCGTGCTCGCCAAGACGGCTATCAACTCGTACCGGTTCGTCTGCTTGCGGGCGGTCGCCACATCAAACTCGTCATTGCCACTGGTAAGGGAAAGAAGAAGTACGACAAGCGCGAAACTATCAAAAAACGCGACCTTAATCGAGGCAAATATTAAACGTTGTAATTTTTACAACAATTTGGGAAATAGCATGCGAATATATTCTTGGAACGTAAATGGTCTTCGTGCTGGACTTCGGCGCGGTACTTTTCAGACCTTCGTTGATTCAGAATATCCTGACATTTTTTGTCTCCAGGAAACTAAGGCCAAACCTGGCCAAGCTGAGGTCGACCTGCCAGAATACGCCGAACTATGGAATAGTGCCGAACGTCCAGGATACTCCGGTACGGCAATTTTCAGTAGAATACCACTACTTAATGAATCCAACGGTTTTTCAACCAATGTTCAAAAAAATTTCCCATGGAGTAATTGCGCGCATGGTAACCCGCTTACCGAAGGCCGTATTCAGACCGCCGAGTACCCGCGTTTTTATCTTATTAACGTCTATGTCCCGAACAGTAAACCGGACTTGTCTCGCCTTCCTGTCCGAGAAAAGATTTGGGACCCAGCTCTACTACAGTATTTAAAAGAATTAGAACAGAAAAAACCGGTCGTCGTCTGTGGCGATTTCAACGCTGCCCATACCGAAATCGACCTTGCCCGCCCTAAACAAAATACCCATAACGCCGGTTTCACCACTGAAGAACGCCAGGGAATTACTAATCTGCTTGCCGCCGAGTTCGTCGACACTTTTCGCACGCTTCATCCTGACACTCAGCGCTATACTTGGTGGTCACACTGGGGGCACGCCCGCGCTAACAATGTTGGTTGGCGGATCGATTATTTCTTTATCTCAAAGTCGCTTCTTCCTTACCTTAAAACTGCCGAGATTCACGAAAAAATCCTCGGCTCCGACCACTGCCCAATCTCAATCGAATTGGAGTTTTAATCTATGGCTTTTGCAACAATCGGTTCCGATCTATCCTACTGGCAAAAACAATCTAAACCACTCTTTGATGACTTAATTTGGAATATCCCCGAACAAAAAACTGGCAATATTACTGTTATTGGTGGCAACAGCCAAAACTTTTCTGCTATTGTACGCATTTCAGAATTCCTTAACAATAACTTTCCGTTTAAAAGT
This sequence comes from uncultured Candidatus Saccharibacteria bacterium, assembly GCA_948944455.1. Taxonomy (GTDB): domain Bacteria; phylum Patescibacteriota; class Saccharimonadia; order Saccharimonadales; family Saccharimonadaceae; genus Nanosyncoccus. The sequence goes on from CARBES010000004.1 coordinate 26,390, forward strand.
GTTTCTACCATACTACCAGACGTTCTACGTAGTCAACTTCCACCACTCGGAAACTTATACTTTGCCCCCTCAACCAATAGTGGCTCCTTTGCAAAATCCGGAGAACTCAACCGTTTTTTTGAAACCGCTAATTTTAGCCTAATCGCTGGCGACCTCTCAAAAAATTCCGCCACTGCTATCGCCATTACGGACGCTATTGCTCATACCATTAACAAGGATACTGTTCATCCGTTATTGCTCACTCGCGACACTGTAGATTTACTCGCGCCCACCGCTGGACAAATCCTTGCTCATCCGCAGCTATTCCTAGTCGCTTCAATGGTGCAACTTCAAAAAGTTTTTCGTGCCGTCTACTATCCTAAAATGATCTTATTATCACAACCACTCATTTCCGTCATTGAGACACTTCACAAATTTACTTTAACCTATCCCACTACCATTCTAACTTTCCATCAAGATAACGTTATTGTCGCGAGCCACGGCAAAGTGGCCTCTACGCATATCGTCGACACCGAATATTCGCCAATTTCACTTTGGTCTGGACAACTCGCCGCGCGTATTGCCGCCCTCAACTTATTTAATCCCAACAAAAGTCTCGAAGCTACTACTGCTGCTGTGCTTATGCGCTAAAACACACTCGCCAACTAACGGTTCTAGCTTAACCTTCTTCATCCTCCCTTAGTTACTCATATGGTTAGACAACGGAGAGAAAGACCATCCATTCTCCATGCGGTTGCAGTAAGATTTGTCGTAGTTGAGTTTAGGAATAGACGATAGGCGTTAATTGCTTGGCTACTGGCCCGGCCATTCCATTCATTATGTTCTACCCCTATATAGCTAAGCGCCTTGAGCGTTGGGTTGGATACCCATATTATTCCGCTACGGACAAAGAAAGAGCAGTCAGTTGATCCTGGGGATAATTACTAAACCAATAAAAAAGCCACCAGAACATCAAGCGGTTGATATGATTCGACCTTTGATTCGTATTTTCTGTGTTATAAAAGTTAAGGCAGAAAACTTGACTCGCTATTCAGCTAGTGATAGACTGGAGATATTAACGTTTGGTCGCTACTTCTTCTTAGAAGTAGCGATTTTAATTGTAATTCGGATGAACCACAATTTTAGGGTAATCGTCATACCTCAAATCCATCCTATTCTTAAATTGCTTTGGCTCTGGTGACTTGCTAATAGGTTGGCATAGACAAAAGAAAAGATACACCCCTAGCCCTGTAGTGTTGTGAAAGTTACAATAATCTTGTCTAAAATTACCTTTCTAAATTTGTATACTATAGATGCCTACTTCTTATCAAAAAACAGAAATAATAAGCAAAATTCCATATTACATCATAAAGATGGTTGACTTTACAAAACTTCTATGTTAAAATAGAAATATTCGGCATTACAGAGGAGGGAAGGATATGAAAAAATATTTCATTGCCGATGTTCTTAGCCTCACTGAGATCGTTATGGGGCTCACCTTAATAGCAATGACTATACTGGGGACACCAGCAGATGTGGTTATCTGGGTCTTTATAGCAGGGCAGTTGTGCGATGCTTTTGACGGCATTGCCGCTCGACACTGGCCCTACCCGCCTATGGATCCGCCGTACTGGTGGCGCATCCCGCGAGTAGTGCAGTGCATCGAGCACACAAGCGATATCTTACTCATTGGTGCGCTCGCCATCTATCTGCTCACGCAAGACAGCCCGATCGTTCGCTATCTGACGCTTTTTGGCAGCGTTGTCATCATTGTGTTCTGTATCTGGATCGAAGCCTGCATCAAGTGCCTACGATTCCAGCCACCGCTCAACTACGAGCAACGCCGCACGCTCATCCGACGCCGACGCTATGTCTACCTGCTAGGCATCGCGATTGGCATCACTGAGCTCATTTTCTGCACTAGCTGGCCGTCCTGGCTCAAACTCACGCTCTGCTTGATTGGCGTCATAAGCGGTGTTGCACTAATGATCCTGAAATGGGATCGGCTCACCGAATCAAACGAGACTCTTCTTGTTTTTCTGCGCCGTCAGCGCTCCAAGCGTAAAAAACACCGCTAGCCCATCAGTAGAAGTCACCCTTGCTCCTTAGCAAAAAACGACCCTCCGATGAGGGCCGTTTTCTTTTTATTTCGATTTTGTCTTCTTAAGCTCGATCGCCGTCTTGTAAACTTCTATCAATCGTTTTATCTGTGTCTTTTGTAAAACATTCTTCCGGCTCGCGAGCATAATTCTGCTCATCTCGGTCACTCGCTCCGCTGGCATGTCTTCAAGCGCCATCGCCATCGCCTCCGCCTCCGGACCGCCAGCAATCACAAAACCACCCTGCAGAACAATTTCCATCATACATGGATCACAGAAAAACACTGGCAACCCTGTCGCCTCCGCTTCCAGCAAAGTCATCGGTTGTACATCGAAATTATATGACACCGTCACTCCTAAATGCGCTTCCGCCATCCGTTTTATAATTTTCTTTCTATCCGTCTCACCATAAAACTTCACTTTTAGATTATGCTTCTTCGCATATTTTTCCGCTCGTTTCAGAGTATTTCCATCACCATAAACGTGCAGAACATATGGTCGCTTTAGCATCTTTAGTGCGCGAAGCAACGGCATAATCCGTTTTTCTTTAGACACGCGGCAATTCCAAATCATTTTTAAGACGTCGCCCTCTTGCATTTTGCGCGCAGCAAACTTTTCATCCACCAGCTCTTGTGAAATTCCATTCGATACTACCATAATCGGTCGCGTCACACCATAATGCTCAATCTTCTGAGCAAAATGATTCGACGGCGTAACCACCACGTCCGCGTGTTCAGCATGATTAACTACCAAACTCCACATCTTCGCCCGCGTAAAGGTTGGCGCTTGATAGTGATCACGTTTCACTTTCATCGTATGCGACAAACAACGCCCATGCGCAAAATTTAACACAGTCGCCGTCAAAAGTTTAATCGGGTGTGGCATGTTTACCGATATCGCCACATCCTCACGACCATGCTGAGTCTGCACTAGCGGCACATTGAACTTCTCCGCCAAGCGTACACCGGCGATACTACAACTCGCCTCATAATGTACGTGTACCACATCAAAATCGCCAAAATTAGGAAACTTCTCCAGTACAAAAGCTTCGACCACACTTGGCCGCATCGCAACTACTGAATCACTGATTCGAATGTATTTATGACTCGGCACATTTACGACCCCTTTTTCCTTCGCATCGAAACCTGGGCAAAACAACACAACTTCGTGCCCCATCTTTTCTAGCTCTGATTTTTGCGCACGAATCGAGGAAGCGATTCCGCCATTACCCCATGGCGCATAGATGTCTGTAAAAATCGCAATCTTCATACCATAAGTATATCACATGCTATACTAAGATTATGGAAAACTATTCAACTTTTCGCACCGCCGAGAGCGTCTCGCCGGGGCATCCAGACAAACTTTGCGATCAGATTTCTGACGCTATCCTCGATGCATACCTTGCTCAGGATTCAAAATCTCGTGTCGCCGTCGAGGTCTGCGGTGGACATGGGCAAGTTTTTATTACCGGCGAAGTTACGTCTACCGCGAGCAATATTGACATTCCAGCGATCGTCCATCATCTCGCCGGCGACAGCATGCAGATCACAACAAACCTCGTTGAACAAAGCCCCGAAATCGCTCAAGGCGTCGATACTGGTGGCGCTGGTGACCAGGGGATCATGATCGGCTACGCTTGTGACGAAACTCCTGAGCTCCTGCCGGCCGAAGTCGTTTTATCGCGCCGACTCAATCAACATATCTACGCAAAACATCCTTACGATGGCAAAACCCAAGTCACTATCCGCTATAACGCACCCGACGATTTTACCGTCGAATCGGTCGTAGCCAGCTTTCAAAATGTTCCCACCGATGAGCTCCGTAAACTCGTCGAGGAGTTCATTGCCAAGCACCAGCTAAAAGGCAACCCCGAATTACACCTTAACCCAGCCGGAGATTGGAACCAAGGCGGCTTCGAGGCCGATACCGGCCTCACCGGACGCAAACTTATTGTCGATAATTACGGTCCGCGTATTCCAATTGGTGGTGGCTGTTTTTCCGGCAAAGATCCAAGCAAAGTCGATCGTTCAGCCGCTTATATGGCTCGTCGTATCGCCGTCGACTATCTCAAAAATCGCCACGCACACGAAGTCTTTGTCCGTCTCGCCTACGCGATTGGCTACGCCGAGCCGCTCGAACGCACCGTCATAATCGATGGCAGATCTGAGCAAATCGAAGGCTACGACCTTACGCCGCGTGGTATCATTGAGCATCTGAACCTGCTCCAGCCAATCTACGAGCCAACCGCTCGTTACGGACATTTTGGTGAAGGTTTTAATTGGGACAAGTAATCTAGCTAGCCCACGAAATATCTCCGGCACATACCGGAGATATTTTTATTAGGACCTTTTGCGAGTTTTTCTTTGGCTAATCTTACGCCGCTCGTTATGCCCATCGTAGCCATATTTGCCCGTGATAGGATCACGAAATAAAAACATGTGTGGCGGGAACTTCGTCAACAGTAAATACATTGCGATAATAATCACACTAATTACAATGCTGACAACTCCACCCATTTCGCCGATCAACGGCAAAACCAAAATACCCGCAAAAGCCAAACTACACAGCAGAGCCGCCACAACAAACGAAGAAATATCGACTGGTAAAATCGGCCGTTTCGTCCAACTCGTATAAGTATAGAAGATTGCCGGGATTACTAACACTGGCACTACAAACGAGACGCTTCGCGCAATCCAATAATTCGGATTATCGCCTAGAAACCACACATCAACCAGCGTACAGCAAAATATACCCGACAAAGCAAGCTTGATATGCTCCCACGTACTTTCGTTTACAGCTGAAAAGACCGCAACAAACTTATTTTTGCCGCTCCATGCGTACGTAAAGTGCAAAACCGAACCAATTACCGAAATCGCCACCGTTTCTAGACCTACCACCAACCAAAAATTCATTTTATACTCCTTTTTGTTTTTAAAATTTTTCTCTACTTTACAGAGGTAAAACTGACATATTATAGCTATATTTCTTGTATTCCATTATAACATACCAACACAAAAGTATTTTTATAGTTTTTGGACAAAAAAACCAAAAATTAGTGAAAAAAATTTTTAAATTATTTTTTTACAGATTTTGCAAGTATTTTTCCTTCAAAATTTTTTTATTATTTTTAAAATAATTCGTTTTTTATCAAAGTATTTTACTAATTTTGACGGTTCCAAGAAAATTTGCTCAGCATCATACACATTCTCCCGAAGAACCTACTTGACTTTGGGGCTCGCAAACTATATCATTGTATTAATAAATTAATACAATGATATAGCCTATGGATTTTCACTTTGATGACGAACGACCCATCTATATTCAACTCGTCGAACAACTCGAGTTGTATATTATCACAGGGCATTTCCCGCCCGGAGAACGTCTACCGTCTGTCCGCGACCTCGCCAGTATCGCCAAAGTTAACCCCAACACTATGCAACGCGCTCTCACCGAGCTCGAAGACAAACGGCTCATCATCACCGAACGCACCAACGGTAAATTCGTCACCGACGATCAAGAGTTTCTCCGCAAACAACAGCAGCAATTCGCTCGCGAAAAAATCCAAAAGTTCCTGTCTGAGATGCAGGAGCTTGGAATTTCACGCACTGAAATTATTGAATATTTACAAAGCCTAAAAAGAAAGGATTAAATGTCTACTCCACTCCTCGAATATCGCAATGTTAGTAAAAGCTATAGCGATAAACTCATACTCGATAATATTAATTTGAAACTGCCTCACGGCAAAATCATCGGCCTACTCGGTCGAAACGGTGCCGGAAAATCCACACTCATCAAACTTACCAACGATCTCCTCGCACTAACTTCCGGCGAAATCTTTGTTAATGGCGAGACGGTCGGCGCCCACAGCAAAGAAATTATTGCCTACCTCCCCGAACGCACCTATCTCGATAAACAACTGACTGTCGAACAAACAATCAAATTCTTCGCTGAGTTTTATCGTAATTTTGATACCGCAAAAGCCAAAAAATTAGTCAAAGAACTAAACCTTGATCTCTCTCAAAAAGTCTCCAAAATGAGCAAAGGTATGCAAGAAAAATTGCAGCTTATTCTCGTTATGAGTCGCAATGCCGAACTCTACATTCTCGACGAACCATTAGGCGGCGTCGACCCAGCCACTCGAGACTATATTCTCGACACTATTCTCTCAAATTTCAGCGAAGGCGCGAGCGTCATTATCTCAACCCATCTCATCGCCGACATCGAGCGGATTCTTGACGAGGTTATTTTTATTGATGAAGGCAAAATTTTCCTCACCGGTGACGCCGACGAGCTTCGCAAAGAGCACAACGCGTCGATCGACAAAATTTTCCGCCAAACTTTCAAAGCTAACGTAAATACTAATAATTAAGGAACTTTCTATGCTCGCCAAGCTTATCAAACACAACCTCAAACCTATCTTCAAAAGTATTCTGCCCTTCATTGTCGCACTTTTTGTTAGTGTTATTCTTTTTAATATCACCGACTATACCCTAGAATATGTCTACGAAACTTTGGAGGATGGTTCTCAGATTCTGACTGACATTATAGAACCATCCGGCATTCAAATGAGCCTTCACGGATTTTTCAGCCTTGCCACAAAATGTTCAATCATTTTGCTCCTTGCGGCTACCGTTAGGGCTATTTGGCACCAATTCAAAACATATTTTTATAGCGACCGCGCCTATCTTACGCATACTTTGCCCGTCGCCCGTCGGACGCTCTGGAACGCCGAAATTTGCAGTATTGCTATTACTTTTATTGGCGTCATCACCGCCCTCGCACTAAACTGCCTCTTGCTCTCCTTGACCCAAGACGGCGCTCGGGTGCTCGAGTCCTTTGGTCTCGTCGGAGGTTGCAGCCACTGTGTCGGCGATTATTATTATGTTGAGCCGCGTAGTTTCGGTTTCTATCTTAGCTTCGTCTTCATCATTTTCGCCGAGTTCGCTTTTATTACGCTCTGCGGGATCACCGGCATGATTATCAAACAGCGCCGCGGCAAAGGATCTTCGCTACTCTTTGGACTCTTATTTTACATGGCCGGGAGCGTTGTTCTGATTGGCATCATTACACTTATTGGCAACTTCTTTGATAAAAGTATCATCCAGCTCTTCGACGGTATGCCACATTCCACTCCTGGTTATAACCCCGACCTGAGCTATATGGCTCGCACCCTCATCTACATTGGCGCCATATATTCCTGCTATCTTGTCGCTCTATACTTTGTCGATCAGAAACTTTTACGTCGTGGTATTAATCTGGATTAGTACCTTGTAAATTGCACCCCCCCCCCAGTGATATAATAAAATTATTATAAAATAGGAAAAATTATGCAAGGTTTAATCCTCAAAAATGTATCCAAAACCTTTGCCGGCAAAAAAGTTGTCGACAAAATCTCGCTCGAGCTGACCAAGCCTAGCGTCTACGGGTTACTCGGCACCAACGGCGCTGGCAAGACTACTACCATCCGTATGATTCTTGGTATTCTTAAAAAGGATAGCGGCGAAATCACCTGGAACGGACAAGCGGTCGACCGCAAGAGTGTCAATTTTGGTTATCTACCAGAAGAACGCGGCATCTACCCGAAAATTAAAATTTACGACCAGCTCATGTATTTCGCCGAGCTGAAAGGTATGGACAAAGTTACCGCCGACAAATCAATTCGCAAATGGGCTAAAATTCTTAAAGTCGAAGAATATCTCGAAATGCCAGCTGAAAAGCTGTCCAAAGGCAATCAACAAAAAATCCAGTTCATGACCGCAATCATTCATAATCCTGACCTCGTCGTGCTCGACGAGCCATTTAGTGGGCTCGATCCGGTCAATACTGAAATTCTGAAAAATATCATCATTGACTTAGTTCGTCATGGTAAATACATCATTATGTCCGCCCATCAAATGTCTACAATTGAGGAATTCTGTACTGACATCCTCATTCTTAATCGCGGCAAAACCGTCCTCCAAGGCAATCTAAAAGACATCAAAGCCGCTTATCCCGCTAACCGTGTCGTCATTGATACGACGAGTGATATTACAAAGTATCTAAAACAAGCCAAATTAGCGGTCGAAAACGAGAAAGACCACCAATATACTATCAAGATTAAGCACGAGAATGCAGCACGTGAGCTGCTCGAACAGCTCGTCGCAGACCATATCACGATCGACCGATTCGAAATTATGAAACCAACTCTAAACGATATTTTCATCGAAAAAGTAGGAGCCACAAATGCAAACTCGTAACTTCCACAACATCCTTACTGTTATCAAATTTACTATGCGCGACATTCTTGGTCGTAAATCCTTTCGTATTTCTACCGCTATCATCACTATCCTCATCATTCTTGGTTTTAATATCCCTAACTTCCTCAATTCGTTTACTAACGAGGGATCTTCATCTGACACCATTCTTGTGCTCGATCGCGACAATGTTTTTGAGGGCAGGATCCCAGAATATGACGATCTTGAACTTAGCACAGAAAGCACTGAGGCTATCGAAGAAAAAATAATGAATGATGAAATTAGCGCCGCTATTTACATCTCTCGCACCGACAGTGGATCGCCACATCTACAATACCTTGTCAAAAACATGGTCGCCGCTAGCGAAATGCCGACCAAGCTGCTTGATGCTTTCATTTATCAATATATCGCCAACCAAGTCAACAAGCTAAATCTCACTCCAACCCAAACCCAGCAAATCCTACCAAGTTTTCGCGTCACAACCTCGCAGGTCGATACGCAAGAAGTTGGCGGTAATATTTTCGTCATGATGATACTTTCCTGCATCCTCTTCTTTGCGATTTATTTTTGCGCCTACCAAGTCTCAATCTCTATCACCGTTGAAAAAACTTCCAAAATCATGGAAACCTTGGTTACATCAACAACGCCTCGTACTATCATTCTTGGTAAAACCATCGGTATCGGTCTTGTCGGACTAATACAAATTCTTCTTTTTGCTATTGTCGCCCTCATCAGTGCCTATACTTTCCTTGATCCGACTTTGCTTAATGCAATGTTCGACCTATCTACTTTCACGCCACTCCTCGCTATCATTATGATTGTTTATTTTATTCTTGGATATTTCATGTACGCACTACTTTACGCTTTAACTGGCTCCACTGTTAGCAAGCCCGAGGATGTTCAATCCGCCAATATGCCAATTGCTTTTATTACCATGATTGGCTTCTACCTCTCTTATTTCACTCTCAGCGACCCGACTGGCGATCTTAATTTCATTGCCGCGCTCCTACCAATCTCATCACCATTCTGCATGCCATTACGCGTTATGATGGGTATCGCTAGCGCCTGGGAAGTTGCGCTTTCGATTACCATCCTTATTGTTGCCTGCGTCATTATTGCCCATATCGCCATCAAAATCTATAGCAACGCTATTCTTAACTATGGCACTAAAATGAGCCTTGGCAGCTTATTGAAAATCTATAAGGAAAAATAAATAAAAAATCCGTAAGCCCCCACAAAGTCGTAGTCTGTTTATTAGACTACGACTTTTTGCTTCCTAAAAACAAACTTAACACAAATTTAATGAATCGTTGTATAATGGTTATGAATAATATAAAACCACTAAGGAGGAATTGTGGCTGAAACTAAAGCACACAAAACTGCGAGCTCCGGTAAGGCAACTAAGACCGCCAAAACGGACAAGAAAACTACCAAAACTACTAAGCCAGTACAAAAAACAACCGCAACAAAAACAACTAAAACTACTAAAGCAACTGCCGCTGTCAGCAAACCAACCACTACGGCTACCAATAGTAAGTCGCAGCCAGTCAAAAAGAGCGGCTTCGCAAAAGTTGTACTTTGGATTATCAGCTTGCTAGCACTCGCAGCTGTCGTTACGGCAATCGTTGTCTGTGTTATTAATAAAAATACTAACTCTGTCTATGTCGAAACCAGCAAAGGTGAGAAAATCGAAACTGCCTATGTTGGCTTTAACGATGACAAATTCCGTATTAAGATCCCGACTAGCTACAAGGCTATGGAAGAAAAAGAGATCAAAGAAAAGTATGGCAGTGAGGCGCCTAATGCTGTCTATGCAAACGACAACGATACAATCAATATCGCAGTTAGCACTACTGATAACGCTCTAGCAAATGACCAAATCGAAGAATATCTCAAAGCGATGAAGAGTATCCTTGGGCTTGGTGGCGATCTACTTGGCGACAATTATTATCAAGTCGGCGACCATAATGTTGCAACAATCCAACTCGATACAAAATCAAACGAAGGGAACTACTACAATAATATGATGTTCTTCTCCGTAGATGGTAAGCTCGCTATCGTCACCTTCAACTGCACTAGCGACCTAAAGGACGAGTATATGCCAGTAGGTGACTTCGTCATTAAGTCACTTGCTTTCTAGGTCTTTAAAGGCAAACCTGAAAATCTCCTCGCTCTAGCGGGGAGATTTTATCATACTGTATAATATACCTTATGGAACGGATCTATGCAGCTATTGATCTTAAATCTTTCTTCGCTTCAGTCGAATGTGTCCGACGTGGCCTTGATCCGCTATCCACACATCTCGTTGTTGCCGACCCAACTCGCACCGAAAAAACTATTTGTCTAGCGATTTCTCCCGCACTCAAAGCCTGCGGACTACCCGGACGCGCCCGACTCTTTGAAGTATTGCAAAAAGTCCAGGAAATCAACGCTGAGCGTGCCAGTCACGTGCCATATCACCGCCTAAGCGGCAGTTCTTGCTTTGCCGACGAACTAGCGCAAAACCCTGACTTAGCGCTCAACTTTGTAATCGCCCCACCTCACATGAAAGACTATGTCGAAACTAGCGCCAATATTTACCGCACTTATCTCCGTTTTGTTGCGCCTGAAGATATCTTCGTCTATTCAATTGATGAAGTTTTTCTCGATCTAACTAGCTATCTCAAGATGTATCAAATGACACCGAGTCAACTCGTTACTAAGCTAGTTTCAGAAGTTTTTCGGCTCACTGGTATTACTGCCACCGCTGGTATTGGTACTAATCTATACCTAGCAAAAGTCGCGCTTGATATTCTCGCCAAACACGCCCAACCTAATAGCGCTGGTGTCCGCATCGCCGAGCTCAACGAGCTTAGCTTTCGTAAACAGCTCTGGACTCACCATCCGCTCACCGACTTCTGGCGTATCGGCCCCGGATACGATCGTAAGCTCCGTGAACATTGTATGTTTACCATGGGAGATGTTGCACGATGTTCGCTAGAAAACATAGAACTCCTATACAAACTTTTTGGCGTCAACGCCGAACTACTTATCGACCATGCTTGGGGCTACGAGAGTGCTACTATCGCTAGTGTCAAACATTATCGTCCTAGCGCCACTAGCCTCAGCTCTGGTCAGGTCTTGCAGTGCCCTTACAGCTTTGATAAAGCTCGGATTATTGTTCAAGAGATGTCCGACGCTTTAACGCTTAGCATGCTTGAAAAAGGCTTCCTAACCGACCAGCTCATCCTCCATATTAGCTACGACGTCTCTAGTTTAGAGCAATGTCCGGACTACCACGGGCCACGCTCCCACGATCGCTACGGTCGCGAAAAACCTAAATCCGCTCACGGTACATTTCGTTTATCCGAACCGACGGCCTCCACCCACCAAACTCGCGATGGCTTTCTCCAGCTTTACGACGAGCTTGTCGACCCGCGTCTTTCTATCCGCAAGATCACTCTCACAGTTGGTGAGCTAGTACCGAAAGACTCCACGCATCCACAACCAGCCTATCAGCAAACTCAGCTTTTTGTCGAACCATCCACACTTAACGAACTGGCGCAAAAAGCAAACGACAATAACGATAAGCTCCAATCTGCTATCCTTAATATCCAAAAACGCTATGGTAAGAACGCTATCCTAAAAGGTCTTAATTTCGAAGACGGCGCTACCGCTATCAATCGTAATCACCAAATCGGCGGACATAAGGAATAATTAATATGAGTGCAAATTCCGCTTCTTTCGTACCCAACATTACCGGACCAACTTCTGACGAGTCTTCACTTGACCCGCACCGTTACAATGACATCATCCATCGCAACCGACCAGTTTCGTTAGCTCATCCGCCTATGAGCCTCGAGGCTCGCTCGGCTCAGTTTGCTCCCTTCGCCACACTTAGCCGCTATCACGAAATCATTAAATCTATCGACAAGTCAGCCCAAAATCAAATCGACGTTGATCGTAGAAAATCACTCATCAACATCGACCAGCCAAACTATCTAGAAGATTTAAATGTATAGACTCTCATTCGGATCAAGAGCTGCACATTCTGCGCCAATTTCATCGCAAACCATTTTTATCCAATTATTATTGAAATTTTTACCAAGCTCTGACAAAACCGCATCATGCATTGGAACAACATTTTCCGGTTTAGTCGACCGGACATAATTCATGCTCTCGCTTAATTTTAACCACGGCGCTGCTACCGGTACACAAAGTACTTTCGCCCGTCCATCAGGCGGAAGATAATCAAACGAGTCGCCTGGATTTACCACCATATCATTCACAATGATAGCATATCTTATAGCCGCCTAATTCTTAGCTATCATTATATTAGATACGTTGTAAATTTTACAACGTTTAATCGGTTGACGAATCAATGATCGCTCAACTATAATCAAGCTAAGCTGATTTTCTTTCATTGACCGTACGCAAACTTGGAGCCTTTCCTACAAAATTTTGATAAAATTTCTAACAATTATTCTAAACAGGGAATTATCTTATGTCAAAATCTCCTAAATCAGAGAGGAATATTCTGATTGCCTTTTTATTAAACCTCGGTTTTTCAGTCTACGAGTTTATCGGCGGCAGTCTTACTGGTAGCGTCGCTATAGTTTCTGACGCAATTCATGATATCGGCGATGCAATGAGCATCGGCCTATCTTATTTCCTCGAGCGCAAAAGTAAACACCAACCCGATCAAGCTTACACCTATGGTTACCTCCGCTATTCTGTACTCGGTAGCCTAATCACAACCGTTATCCTCTTGCTAGGATCAGTCTTCGTTATTACTAATGCAATTTCTCGCGTTATTCATCCAGTCGAGATTCACTACGACGGCATGATCATTCTCGCCGTCATTGGCGTCATTGTGAACTTTCTTGCCGCTTTCTTCACTCGCAAGGGCGATTCGCTCAACCAAAAGTCCGTCAATCTTCACATGCTCGAGGACGTACTTGGCTGGATCGTTGTCCTAATCGGCGCCATTGTCATGCGCTTCACTAATTTTAGCTATATCGATCCAATTCTCTCGATTATTGTCGCCGGATTTATCTTTTGGCAAGCTCTCATGAGCTTTCAAAACATTCTTAATGTTTTCCTCGAAAAAGCTCCCAATAATATTTCACCCGATCAACTCTGCGAACATCTACTCAAACTAAAAGGTATCGAAGACGTACATCATGTTCATCTTTGGAGTATGGATGGATTTCATAACTACGCCACACTCCATGTCGTCACGAAAGACGAGTCCACCAAAATTAAAAATCTAATTCGCGATGAACTTACCAAACACGGCATTAGTCACTCAACTATCGAGCTAGAAAACCCTGGTGAACATTGTCACGATGATCACTGCAATGTAGAACCGACAAAAGTCCACGCTCATGCCCACCAACACGGACACAAGCACTAAACTTCGTCGTCGCTATTACCGAGAAATGCTAGAAGTCGCGCTGTATCGCCTGCCTTCTGTGACGTTTGCTTTTGTATGTTGCTTAATTGTCCGCACACTTCCTTCTATACTGGAACTATGTGAAGTCGCAAATGGAATGATAGTTTTTCCTTCCAAGTCTTCCGACTCTAGTAGAGTTAAAATAATCTTTGGTACATCGCCCCACCAAATGGGGTAACCTAGAAAAATCGTATCATAAGAATCGAGATTAATTTCGCCTTGAATGGCTGGACGCGCTGAGCTGTCGTTTTGTTCGCGATTTGCTCGACAGTCGCTTCCATAGTCCAAATCGGCCGCCGTGTATGGCATGACTGGAGTAATCTGTAATAAATCACCGCCAACGGTACCATGAATTACTTCAGCAACTTTTTCCGTAGTGCCAGTGGCTGAGAAATAAACTGTTGCAACTTTCTTCACTTTGGCGTTCTTTGTTGAATTATTTTGAGTTGGGTTATCTTGCTTAAGCGGGGTATCGTCCTGAGATTGATCGCTTACTGGCTTAGGCTTCAGAAAAACCGCTAAGCCAACCACGCCTATTATCACTAGCCCAGCGATAATGATTGCCGTAATAATTTTTTTGCTCATTTTCCCCCTAATACCAATCGTGTTTTTCGTTTCTATCTAAGCCATTTATTTTTGCCATTTCTTCATCACTTAGGCTAAAATGGTAGATTTCGGTATTTTCTCTAATATGCTCCGGATTGCTAGACCCTGGTATGACTACAACTTCCTTTTGGAGATTCCAGCGCAGAATTACCTGCGCAGCTGACACTTGATGAGATTTAGCAACTTCCAGTATTACTTCATTCTCCAAAATCTCTTTGGTATGTCCGCGCCCGCCAAATGGATACCAACCTTGCATAACAATCCCTAATTTTTGAATATATGCTATTACTTCATTTTCTTGATAGAAAGGGTGAATCTCATTTTGTACTAAAGCCGGCATAATAGAAATCTGCGGCAAAAACTCTTGCAGTTCTTCAATATACCAGTTCGAGAGTCCGAGTGACCGAATCTTGCCATTCTCCATATATTTTTCCATTGCCTGATAGGCTTTTGCATCTCCACTTCCCGGATGGTGTAATAGCATCATATCAATGTACTCGATATCGAGTTTCTCAAGAGCCATTTCGATAGCGGCTTCGGGATTATCATACTGGCTAGGGTAGATTTTAGTAATGAGAAAAATCTCCGACCGTGGCACTCTGGAATCGCGAATCGCGCGTCCGATTTCAACCTCATTGCCATACATATAGGCTGTGTCTATCAAACGCACTCCGCTGTCTATGGCACTACGAATTGCGTTGTAGGCGGTATCGCCAGTTAGGCTATAAGTGCCGATGCCATTTAACGGCATCTTGTGGCCACTATTCAAAGTAACAGTTTTATCAGTAAAATCAAATATCCTTAGAACTTGCATGGGACTCTGCTCACCCAACACCGTATCGTCCATTGTATTGTTTTCCGTTTCCATATGTTGTCCTTGTTGCCTTATGACATGCGTGATACCAACTCCACCACTTACCACTATCACGATTATGCTTAGACTAATTAATACTTTTCGCATTGTTCTGACCTAGAATAGTTTTTGCACATCCGCTACAATTTGTTCAGTCGTAAGACCAAGTTGTTCTAGAAGTTCTTCGGGGTCATAACGGTCGTAAAATTCTTTCTCCAGACCATAATTCAAAACTCGCATTTTAGGGTCATCACCATAAAAACTCGCAATTCTCTCGCCAAAACCACCATCTTTAATGCCGTCCTCCAGAGTAATTACTAGAGAATGTCCAACTTTTAAGCTGTTTAATAGTTCACTATCGATTCCCGACAAGAAGCGTGGATTGATCAAGGTAGGCGTAAAACCTAGTTGCCTTTTAATGGCTTGGGCCAATTCCTCACCTCGCTGATAAAAATCCCCAGCCGCAATAATCGCTACTTCTTCGCCCTTTTGTTCGACTTTGTACTTATTTAGATCACCATAATCAGTATCAGCCGTGCGCCCATCTTCTACCACACCATTCCCTGGCATTAAAATCATCACCGGATGCTCTGTTTGCTCAACCGACCACTCTAGCATCGCCAAGTATTCTGCCTTATTTGTTGGCGCCAGCATAACTAAATTGGGGATATGTGAGAACGTGGCAATCGTAAAAATCCCTAGATGCGTCACATCGGTGAGGCCAGCAAACGAAGTAAAGTTCAAAACAATCGTCGCCGGATTACTATCAATACATAAGTCTTGTGAAATTTGATCGTAAGTTCGTTGAATGAAGGTTGCGTTGGTGCCAAGTACTGGCTTACCACCATTTTTAGCAATCCCAGATACGAGCGCCACAGCTTGTTCTTCGGCAATTCCCACATCTACAAATTGCTGACCAGCCTGCTCGCGTTTAGTTTTCGTAAAGCCAATCGTGCTCGGCATCGCTGGAGTCACGGCAACCACAGTTGGATCGTTCGCCATTTTTTCAAGCAGATAATCTGCTGTTAATTCATCATAAGTTTCCCCCTCGCCAAAATTAATCGTTGGCTCACCAGTTTCCGGATCAAATGGTACCGACCAATGCCAATTTTCTTTATTTTCTTCAGCGATTTTGTAGCCTTTGCCTTTGGTTGTATTAATATGAACTACAATCGGGTGATTGATGTCTTTCACTTTTTCAAAAACGGCAATCATTTTGGTAAGGCTATTTCCTTCGGCTTCATAAATATAATCTAGCCCCATCGCTTTAAAAAAGTTATTTTCCGCTTTGCCGTTAGTTTCACGAAGTAGGGCGAGATTTTGATATAAACCGCCGTGATTTTCGGCAATCGACTGTTGGTTATCATTGACGACAATGATTAGATTGGAGTTTAATTCCGACCCGGCAAAGTCTAAGCCCTCTAAAGCTTCGCCACCACTCAGACTACCATCACCAATCACGGCGATGATATTTTCCGAATCGCCTTTAAGGTCGCGTCCTTTTGCGAGACCGGTCGCCAGGGAAATTGAGGTTGAAGTGTGTCCAACCGTAAAGAAATCATGTTCGGACTCTTTTGGGTCGGTGTGGCCAGAAATCTCATCAAAGCGTTTTTCGTCTAGAAAACCATACTTTCGTCCGGTTAAGATCTTGTGCGGATAACTTTGGTGCGAGACGTCGAAAACGAACTTATCGATTGGGGAATTAAATACGTAGTGCATGGCAATTTCTGCTTCGACCATGCCGAAATTTGGCCCAAAATGTCCTTGATGTTTAGCCAATCGATTCATTAGTGCATTACGGATGTCGCTTGCTAATTCTTCTAACTCTGGTAAGGATAACTTTTTCAAATCCGACGGAGCATTGATTCTGTCTAAAATCATTTTTCTTCCTTTCTTGATTTTAGTGTTTAGATGATTTATACTGATTCTAATACCTAAACCTAACTTTAGGTCAAGAGTTTTTATGAAAGAAGAAAGATTATACACAATAGGCGAAGTAGCAGAAATGCTAAACTTACCTATCTCAACTTTGCGCTACTACGATAAAGAAGGGCTTTTAATTACAATCGAACGCGATAGTAGCAGTGGGGTGCGCAAGTTTAACCAACAAACACTTGAGGCTCTTAGGCTGATAGAATGTCTGAAGAAATCTGGTATGCAGATAAAAGCCATTAAAGAGTTTATGTATTGGTGCACGCTTGGCAGTCGAACGATCACGAAGCGTAAACAGATGTTTATTGAGCAGCGTAAGAATATCGAAAGAGAAATCGCGGAATTAGAAAAGGCTCTGGCCATGATCAAATATAAGTGCTGGTACTACTGTGAAGCGGAAAAAGATGGCGACGAGCGGCGCGTCAAGAATATATCGTTGGAGCAAATGCCGTCGTGTATTCGCGAGGCCTACGAGAAAGCCTTTTTAGATTAAGGATAACTAGCATTTCTCAATATCTCTCGTATTCATCGCCGCCCAAACCTGTCCGCGCGCCATTGGCACGGCACGATCGCCGTTGATTTGCGTGATAATGTAGCAGTCGTCATATTGGCGCAGATGCCGGCCGTCATAATCTACTTTGCGCAGTGGTCGCACGGTGTCGCCGACTTTGAATGTTGGCACTGGCTCGGCCACCGCGTCCGCCTTCGGTGTGGAAACTGGCGCAGAAACCGCCGTATTTGCCGTCTGCGCGGCTTCTGTCTGCGAGTTGGTAGTTGATACCATCATGGCTTTCGGACACGCATATCGCGCCCCTACGGCATCCAAATTAAGATAATGTGTGCCGACTGCCAGTGGATTCCAGTTTGCATCATTTACAATGTTATTCTTCGCATCTTTGACGATTCCGGTGTGGCCGTATTGTCCGCTATTGTAGCCAAAAATCGCGCCGTCCATCTTCGTGCATTCCACCCACCCCAACTTCTGAATCAGATAGTCAATCATTTTATCGCCGTTGCATGGCCCGTAGTCCGAATGCGGCGCATAGTTCATTCTGATGCCAGTCGCGAGAAACCACGAGTATTTGGAACACTGCCAACCTTTGCCGCCGTCTTTGTCGCCGTCCGGCAGGATGCGCTGAATCGGCATAATGTCCGCGCCCTGCCCGACTTCTAGTTCTTCGGCAATCTCGTCAATTTCTGAATCACTAGGCGCAGCTTCTGCTTCGGTCTGCGATTCGTCAGCCGTATGCTTCGGCGTAATGGCTTGCTCCACATCCGCCCGAATCCCTTGCCAGTCAAATCTTCCGGCACATCTATTTCTGATACATTGCGGCTCAACGAATTGTTAAGCCGCAGTTCGGCCACTTCACGAAACAGGTCAAAGTTCTGCGCTTCGCGCTCGGTCAATTCTCGCCCGATAAAGGCTTCGTATTCAGTTGTAGTAAGTAAAATCGTCATTCTGTGGTTTATTGTGTAAATACATAAGATATACGACAAACCGCAATCAGAAAAATGTTATACTATAACTAGGAGTGCGAGTGAAAAGATATTAAAAATATCTTTTCCGAGCCGACGAGGTTATTTCTTATGCGTTAGCATAAGATAAAGATAAAGATAAATTACAATCTGATGAGGTGTTGTGTATGAAAGAAAAAATAGAAAATTTGTATAATGAAGATAATGATTGTGCTTATCAGACATTGCTAGAACTAGAAACAACAACCACTGAATCAAATGAGTTGTATAACTATTTTAATGAATTCCTAAATATGCTAAGTGATGAAAAAACATTTATAAGAGTTCGCGGATTTAGGCTGATTTGTTCTCTAGCGAAATGGGATAGTGAGAATAAAATAAATCATAATATTGATATAATATTAAAAGAATTAGAAGATGAAAAAGGAACATCGGTAAGGCAAAGTTTAGAAAAACTCAATTTGATTTTAATGTATAAAACTGAACTTACAGATGTTATAGAAAATAAATTAAGAAATTTAGATTTGTCTAAATATAAAGAAAGTATGCAATCTTTAATCAAAAAAGATGTAAATTATATTTTAGAACATCTATAATGCAGATTACAATTTGAAAGTGAGATGAAGTAATGAATATTCACTTTGGATTTTCATATATAGGTTTAATATTTTTGTTAATGTTAATGATACCTAATATAATATGGAGTAAAAACAAACCTAAAGACTACAATATATATGTTAAAAATGAAAATAAAGTGTTACTACTATTTGAGAGAATTGGAGAAATGCTAGTAACTTGCGTATCATTGATATTTAGTGATTTTAATATAAATAAAATATCTAGTTGGTCTAGTATATTACTAATTGCATTTATTTTGATGATTTTATATGAAATATATTGGATTAAATACTTCAAAAGCAATAGAACAATGAAAGATATGTATGGTAGTCTATTTGGAATACCAGTTGCAGGAGCAACCTTGCCAGTATTTGCATTTCTATTACTAGGTATATATGGTAAAAATGTGTTCTTAATTATTGCAACAATTATATTAGGAATTGGACATATAGGAATACACTTAAATCATAGAAAAGAAGTTAGATAAATTACAATTTAATCGTTTCACTTCTAGGGCGCGCCGGGGCTTGCTCTCGGCCGCTTTTGTTTTATAGTAGGCTTTTTCACTTATGATTATTATATCATAAGTGGTATAATAAGATTAAGAATAATGAATAAAGGTATTGCCCATGACAAAAGCCCTACTCGTGATAGATATGCAAAATATCTGTGTTGGCAAGAATAGTGTGCCGTTCTTCCAATACGACAAGGAAAACTGACTTACAAATGTTAATTCTGCCATCGCTAACAATAATGGCAATCTTATAATTTATGTGAAAAACATTATGCCTGATAATTTCCTAAATCGCCACTTCGCGCCGTTCAAAGCCTTTGATAACACTCCTGCTACAAAATTAGCAGATGGCCTAAAAGTCGTGTCGGATCATATTTTCAAGAAATACAAGGGCGATGCGTTAAGCAATCCAGATTTACTGAGATTACTGTCAGACAATAATATCACAGAAACCGAGCTGGACGGGCTGCGCCAGGAAAAAGACAAGTTGGAGCGCCAGCGGAAAAAACTGCTGGAAGCGCATTATAAT
>CARBES010000005.1 GCA_948944455.1 uncultured Candidatus Saccharibacteria bacterium
CAAACCAAGTTGGTTAACGCAATGCGCCGGCCAAATTGTTCTTTGCGGTGCCGTTTATACGGGTGACTTAAGAATTGCAATAAAAACAAGTTGCAAATATTATTACGAATTGTGTTAACACTCTCATTATAGCACAAAAAATCGAAGCGCAAGTGGTTTTTACGTTTCAATTGACAACTCGCGGAGATTCAACTCATTATGCCAATATCAGCAATGTTCCGATCACTAAACAAGCAACGATGATACGATATTTGCCAAAGGTTTGGAGTGATTTTGGTTTTTTGAGGTACTTTAATAAGTATTTTAGAGCAACCAGCCCCACCAAAAAAGCCACTAAATTGCTCAAGAGCAGCATGCACAAGTTTTCTCCGAAGTATGTTCGACTCTCCTCGCTGAGAAAAATCTTTAGACAAACGCCACACATAATCGGAATCGAGGCTAGGAACGAATACTCGGCTGAAGACTCCGAATCCAAACCGACGATTCGTCCAGCTATGATCGTTGAGCCAGAACGCGAGACGCCAGGGATTAGGGCGAAGACCTGTGTAAGACCAATAGCTAATGCCCGGCCAGGAGTCGGGTTATTCTCGTTTTTTAATTCGCTCATATGCGGCAACTTGTCGATCAAGACCATAACGAACCCGACAATTCCCATAGCTGCGCTTACAGTGAACATGGAGCTAAAAAAGTCATTCTCTTCGATAAAACCCGCCAAGAGTAGGCCAATAACTCCAGCCGGGATGCTCGTAATCAGAATATTCAGTGCCAGCTTATAATTCCGCTCGGTAAAGATGTCTTTGAGAATTTTCCAAATACGTTTGCGAAAATAGATCAGCAAAGCAAGTAGCGTGCCTAGATTAATAAATTCTAGAAAAAGATGAAAGTTTTCGGTCGGAAAGCTAAAAATGTGCTGTACAAGTTCGAGATGGCCAGAAGAAGACACCGGAATAAATTCGGTTAAACCCTGCACTAGGCCCAAGATGATTGCCTGAAAAATATCCATAAGCTTATTATAACACTATTCGATATTACGAAACAGAATCTTCTTAATTTTTTCAATAATTGGGCGCACCTGTTCGATATCAAGAAAGTATCCCGCAATGAGATAAGCGAACAACGAGACCACGGTAATTAAACAAAATTTTGGGAAAGTATTAAAGAATGAATCGTCAGTAGCCATGAGGGGGAGGAATTTCGTCATTGAGTAAGCGACGCACCCAGTAATTACAGTAGCGAAGCAAATTTTGGTAAATCCCTTCCAAAAGCTCCGGTTAAGTAGCTGTTTGTTGTGATTTTTCTGGAGAACACGTAGTAGAATTACAATTTCTAACATTGCGCCAATTGACTGGGCCCAACCTAGCCCTTCCGGTCCACAGCCTAACAGTGTGAAAGCGACTGCCAGAAGGATTGAACTTCCGATTGCAATGATCGATACAACAAATGGAGTTTTAGTATTCTGATGAGCATAGAACCCACGCACTGCAATATGGAAGATTGAATTAGCAAAAATAGAGATAACTAAAGTGCCAAGGACGGAGGCAATTAGCTGATCACCGCCGTTTTTGATAAAGCTTACGACGTAGCCACGAGCAAAGAAGGCGATAATAGCTACCGGCATCGCAATCCAAATGATTGTACTAAGGGCAGTGCGGAAGGTTTGACGGAATTTAGTTTCGTCTCCTTCCCCAATCTCTTTGGTTAGTTGCGGGAAAAAGGCGGTTGAAATCGCTACTCCAATAAGATTCACGGGCATTTGGGAAAGGCTGCTAGCCTGTTGGTAACTACGCAATGCCCCAGCCCCCATGCGCGAGGACAAGTTTGTTGTAACAATCGTATTTACATAATCAATCCCTTGGTCAAGGCTACGTGCCGGTAGGAGCTTCAGGACTGAACGAAAACCTTGGTTGCGCCAGCGAATTTTAAATTCATAGTCAAAGCCTAGCCCAAATAGCCCAATCAGACTAACGAGTAGTTGCAAAACGGCACCAAAGACCACACCAAGCGCAACGCCCATAATACCACCTTCAAATACCTGCCAGCCAAAGATGTTGATCCCGCCAGTAAACCAAACAATGCCGATTAAAATCCCGACGTTATAAAGGGCTGGAGCTAAAGCATAAAAAACGAAGCGTCCCAGTGCTTGCTGGATACTACTCAGAATTGTCGAAATACTAAAGAGAAAAGGGTTAATCGCTATTACGCGCATCATATTGATTGCAAGAATCATACCAGACTCATCAAGACCAGGACCGACAATATAGCGTACTAGCGGATCTGCAAAAATCATGATCAAAATTGAGGCAAATAATGTAATGATTGCCATCAAGTTAAGTAAGCTCGAGCTTAGTTCCCAAGCGGATTTCTTGTTTCCGCTAGTTAATCTTTGATTAAAGACCGGAATAAAGCTTACGGCCAATGCGCCTGAAGTTAAGATGAAAAACAGGAAATCTGGAATTGTAAAAGCAGCCGTATATGCATCAATGCCGGTCGGATAAGTATCTAGATAGTAAGAGTTCAAGAGGCGATCGCGAAAAATGCCTAATAATGCTGATACCAACGTCGAGCTTGCAAGAACCAACGCCGCAAATTTAACTGAAAGCTTGCGGTTAGCCAAAGCGACTACCGAACTAAAGCGAAAGTGCTTACGACTTTTACGTTCGTGACCATCCAGAGGTTTCGGAATCTCAACCTCTGGAGACGACTGCGTCTTGTCGCGATTCCCCTCTGCCATGGCTAAATTTCGGTTGCCCCACCAAAGTATTCGCGCAAAGCTTCTGGAAGCTTCAATTTTCCATCTTTTTGTCCGTAGTTTTCTAACACCGCTACCATGGTACGAGCTAAGGAAATCGCAGTACCATTCAGAGTGTGTAGAACTTCGACACTACCATCGTTTCGACGCACGCGGATGTTTAGGCTGCGGGCTTGAAAATCGGTGCAGTTTGAACAGCTGGTGAGTTCACGATATTTTTGGTCAACAGGAGACCAGTACTCGATATCATATTTCTTAGCTGCTGGTGCGCCTAAATCGCCGGCAGCGATGTTGATTACCCGATAAGGGATACCGAGTTCTTGCCAGATCTCTTCTTCGATTTTACGAATTTCTTCGTGCATTTCTTTGGATTTTTCAGGCAAACAAAAGACATACATTTCTAGCTTGTTGAACTGATGAACGCGAAAGAGACCACGTGTATGTTTGCCATAAGTGCCAGCTTCTTTGCGGAAACAAGCGCTATATCCAGCATAGCAAAGCGGCAAGTTCTTCTCGTCGATGATTTCGTCCATATGATAACCCGTAAGCGGCATTTCGGCAGTAGCAATCATTGCCAAATCTTCACCTTCGATATAGTATTCATCACTCTGTTCGCTACTTCGCGGGTTGAAACCACAGCCCTCAAGAACCTTACTCGAAACCATATCTGGTACAGTCATAAAGTTAAAACCATGCTCGGTAACCTTTTTGAGTCCAAACTGCAATAAAGCATTTTCCAACAAAGCTAGCCCGTTCTTAAGGTAATAAAACTTTGCGCCTGCGACTTTTGCCCCGCGCTCAAAGTCTACCCAGTCACGGCTTAAGGCGTAATCAAGATGATCGACGCCACCTTCCGGCTTACCGCCCCAGCTAGAGACTTCGACGCTACATTCTTCGCCACCCAACGGCACATCATCAAAGATTATATTAGGCACTCTTGAAATCTTTTCTTTGAGTTGCTTCTCAATCTCGGTTAGCTTAGGCTCTTTTTCGGCTAGTTCTGCCTTGACGCTGCGCGCCTTTTCGAGCAATTCTGGTTCCGGTTTGCCACCTTTCATCTGATCCGAAACTTCATTACGCTGGCGACGTAAAGCTTCAACTTCGAGGAGTAGCGCTTTCCGTTCATCATCAAGCTTCAAGATGGCCGAGATGTCGGATGAGTAACCTTTTTCGTGTACGGATTTTTCTACTAAAGCTTGGTTGTTTCGAATGAAATTAATGTCTAACATGTTATTATTCTACCACAGTTATTTTATTATGGCTAAAGATAAGCCTACCAGCCACCTACGCCGCCGCCTCCACCACCCCCGCCGGAGAATCCACCGCCGCCAGAAAAGCCTGAACCGCCAGAACTCGAGCTCGAGATTGTGGAGTGGGCGATCATGCTATTCATGGTAGAGCTGGCTGAGTTCATGGCGAGCGCAAACTCACGGGCGGAGAATGCGCCTACACCCATATACCAAGTTGGCGCAGCAACATCGTCGAACTCATAATAACGGCTCATCTCGTCAATCCAACTTTTTTCCATACGGAAAATGGCGGCATATGGTAACAATTTTTCGTATAGTTTAACCACACCGGTATGACTCGTGTCCGCGCCGTCAACACTTTGAAGGAACTTTAACCGGTCAGCTTCAGCCATCTTGATATATAGTTTTAACCCATCAAGGTAACGCGAGTACTCAAGGCCTTTATCCGTATGGGTATAGAGTGAGTGTGTTTTTATTGAGATTATTAATCCAGCCGCAAATATCGTAATAGCGCTGATTATAATGATTGGTGTCAGATACTCCAGACCGACTACTTCAATATATGATGGGATCTCATCAAAAGCGATAATAAAAACAAACATCCAGACAAAGAACCAAGCAGTACAAGCCAATGTTAGGGCTCCAGCATAGTTAGGGCTCTTTTTCCCGGACGCTGACTTCTTTTTATTGTCTTTCGCTTTATTGGTTGGCTCGGATAACCCCTTTGTTTCAAGATTTTTCTGGACATAAGTCGTAAATTTGTTTGCGAGATTAACTAGGGTGTTGTTTGCGGTATGCTTCTCAATATCAATCTCTTGCCCCTTCTGCAGTTTGGCGCTGCTGCCAGCCAAAATCTTTAATACAACAACTTGTTCTTGGCTGAGGTCGGCCGAACGAATGCGAATTTTCCAAACTGTCTTTTTCTTTCCGAAAGCACTATCCTTTTCGCTCTTGATCATTTCGATCTTATGTTGTACGGCCAACTCAAGCAAAGTTGCTACCTTACTATTACCGTTCGCTCCTCTACCGATATAATTTGTTGCCATCTCTGCTACAGTGAAGCCTGCAGGCGGGGTGTATTCTGGTTTTACGAAAAGTCCTTTATAGTAACGCCGTTTTTCGCTAACGGTACGCCAAGTAATGATCATTAAAATAACCATTCCTGCGCCGCTTATTAATATGGCAACAAACATGATTATTACTCGATAATCATAATGCGGTTGCGGTAACGCAAAAGTCCCGGGGTCAAATTTCATTACTAGGGTTAGGTTTTCGCGAGCGCTTAACTTTTCGGTCGAAAATTCTACACCGTCTTCAATTTCGGTTATTTTGCAACGGCTTGTATTAGTGCTTCCCCAGCTACCAACATAACAAGCTGTCTCACCAGTAAAATCATCAAAAATATCCTCGTCAAGATGTACGCGTGCAGTCAAACTCTCAAATCGATGCGAGCTATCATTACCGTTAGTGTCCCAATATAGCTCCTGCCATTCCTCAAAATCCGTAATCAAGTTTTCAAATTCATATTCTAGAGTGTAGACTTGCCGACCATGTACATATTCGTCTGGATCGCCGATGTAAACGTCAAAATAACCGTCACCAATCTCGACCCTATCAACCGGTTCCTCTTTACCATTACGCTCAACGTTCATATAGATAGTCGTATCGCTTGGCATAGTCATATTCTTACCGTCCTGATTCGTAAATGGAATCACTCGGTTAATGCCGTGATTTTGATTTGAATTTGGAAAAACTGCTGTAATTTCTTCGACTACGTACATACGACTAGTGCCGTCATCATCGCGCCAAAGATAATAGTCGACCGTAAAATCTTCAAAATAGAGATAATTTGTTCGATAAGTAGTTATTGGGGCTGTTACGCCTAAGAGACGATTACTGTCTATATTCCCGCCAAGCGCAGAAACAGAAACCGGTGTCGTGCTAAACAGTACACAAAGCACTATTGCGATAGCTACGTGGAATATTTGCTTAATCCTATTCATCAATTACCTCCTTAATCGTGGCTTTGATCGCGTTGGCTGATTTTTGAAACTTAATGGCTTCTTTTTCGCTAAGTTTCAGCTCGAGCCGACGGATTACACCTTGGCGGCCGATTACCGCTGGGAAGCCGTTAAAAACTCCCGTATTGTCATCGAATGATGAAACAGGAAGGACCCGGCGTTCATCATTTAAGATACAGTTTATGATCTGTACTACGCAGGCGCCGATTCCATAGTGCGTTGCCCCCTTCTTTTTGATAATTTCGTAGGCTTTATCGCGAACTGTTTTGCTAATTCGATCGCGTTCGGCCTCGGGTAAGAGATTTTCGATCTTCTCACCACCAACGGTCGCCGTCGACCAGAGCGTAAGTTCACTGTCGCCGTGCTCGCCAACTTGATAAGCATGGATAGATTTCGGATGAACACCCAGCTTCTCAGACAGACGATATCGTAACCGTGCACTATCAAGCACTGTGCCGCTACCAATCACCCGCTCTTCCGGAACATGTGCATAGCTCCAAGTCAAAAAGCTTAAAGTATCAACCGGATTCGCAACCACGAGAAAAATTCCGTCAAAGCCCGACTCCATAATCGGATCGACGATACTTTGCAGGATGGCTGCATTTTTCTGAACGAGATCGGTGCGGGTCTCGTCGGGTTTCTGGTTGGCGCCCGCCGTAATTACTACAATATCGCAATCGGCCGCGTCATTATGATCGCCAGTCCGAATTTTGATAAAACTTGGCGATACTGCTAGAGCATCGGATAGGTCCATTGCCTCGCCTTCAGCGTCGGCTTTGTCGATATCGGTTAGAATTACTTCTCGCACTGGCGTGCGTTGATTTAATAAGGCAAAGGCAATGCTCGAGCCAACATTGCCAGTTCCTACAATCATAATTTTTCCACTCATATTAGTTTTATTTTACCATGAAAATTGAGCGAAAAAATGATTACAGAACTTAAACCGTAAGCTATATACTAGTTTGGCCACCTACCAATCTAAACAGTTGCTCTAGGTCGGTTTTGTTTAATTTTTGGACTAATATACTACCGTTCTCGCATGCCAACACATATGGCTCAAGCGCCTGCAAAGTCGTTTGATAATCGGCGTAGCCAAGTACATCCTCACCCGACGAAAACACCATTCGCCAATTCGTAATTGTGTTCGGGTTTACCTCGTAGTCTTCTTCGGGGTCTAGTGAAAAAATTTGCAAAGACCCCTCTGTGATCGCAAAACCACCATAGACTTCGCCGGTTTCAGGGTCGCTGACCGACATCAGGTTCGCAACGCATGCTTCAGACCAAGCTTTTTCTAACTCGGTTTTCCCCACGACTATTCCCTCGCTTTAATGATTGGGAAAGGCACGGCCTCACGTCCAGACACGCCCTCGAGTAGCCAGAAGTTACGCTCGGAGTTACCCCAACCGCAAGCTGGCGGCATACCATATTCTAGCATTTCGACAAAATCCATATCAAGCATTTGAGCCTCATCATCACCGGCGTCTCGCATTGCCTGTTGCTCTTCGAAGCGTTCGAGCTGATCAATAGGGTCGTTTAGCTCACTGTACCCGTTCCCCATTTCAGTGCCAGCAATAATCGGATGGAAACGCTGAGTAACCAGAGGGTTTTCCTCTACTTTCTTAGCTAATGGGCTGAGGCTAAGCGGTTCCTCGATTAGCCAATATGGACCAGCTGAAGTTTTACGAATCAGCTTCCAGAGGTTATCGAGCAAGCGAGCGTCGCTCATTTCTGGGTCGGCTGGCGCGTTATTCTTTTTCAGGATCGTCAGCATTTTTTCACGGTCCGGATTAAAGACATCAATACCAAATTTATCCATCAAGAGGTCGGCATATTTCACACGCGGCCATTCGCAATCGAGATCAACTTCGAAACCGCCGACGTTAAATTTTAGCGTACCCCAAGTTTCCTTAGCAACATATTTAATCATGCCTTCGTAGAGAGCCATGCCATCTTCGTAATTCTCATAAGCCGCATACGATTCCATAGCGATATGCTCCGGCAAATGTTCATCGTCGACACCTTCATTCCGGAAACGCGGGCCAATGTCAAAAACTTTCTCAAAACCACCACCGAGCAAACGTTTTAGCGGCAATTCTTGCGAAATACGCAAATAATAATCCTGGTCTAGCGCGTCCATATGAGTCACGAACGGGTTCGCATCGGCTCCACCAGTTGTCACCTCAAGCACCGGGGTATTCACTTCGACAAAACCGTGCTGCGTGAGGTAGTCCCGCGTAGCCTGCCAAAACTTCGAGCGACGAACAAGGCGCTCGCGTACTTCTGGATTAACATTCATGTCAACATAACGGCGACGATAACGCTCCTCCTTGTTCGTGAAGCCATCATAGCCTGGCAATGGACGTAGACTCTTCGTTAGTAAACGTACGCTGTCAGCAAAAATTGAAATTTCACCCGTGCTAGACTTACCAACCGTACCCTCAGCTTCGATAAAATCACCGGTATCTAGAAGTCTCAGTTGTTTTAAGCCAAAATGTCCAGTTGGGATATCATCGGTCTTTTGCATAAAAATCTGGATCTCACCGAAGTAATCCCGTATCTTCACAAAAGCAATTTTACCGAATGAACGGATCGCCACGATTCGACCAGCTACACAAACTGTCTGGCCATCCTTTTCGTCGAAATGATTCAACACCGCCGATATCTTAGTATTGCGATGCGATTTAGCGGGATATGGATCAATCCCGAGCGAGCGAATCTCGGCTAGTTTTTTGAGTCTTTCGTCACGATAATCATTCAAAGTAGTCATAATACTATTATCTTAGCATACTGTCCGCAAAAAAGCCAGCTTAGCATTGACAAAGCTGGCTATGTGTGATACAATAGAAAGATAGGCCTATTTAGGCAATGCTCTTAATTTTAACCTTCTTCCCATTGAAGTCAAAGGAGTCCCCAGCCTTACGGCCAATCAATTCCTTGCCAATTGGCGATTCGTGGGAAATCTTGCCTTCGAGCGGGTTCGCTTCGACTGGACCAACTATAGTATAGGTGACTTCTTTACCGCCCATATCGATTACTGCGGTTGCACCGATAATGATCGTATCGGTTTTCTTGGCTTTTATCAAAGTAGCATTTTTGAGAGTTTCTTCGATTTCGAGGATACGGTTCTCAACGTTCTTTTGCTCGGCACGAGCATCAGTGTATTCTTGATTTTCCGATAAGTCGCCAAAGGCGCGTGCGGTAGCGATTCGCTCGGCGATAGCTGGGCGTTGCGCAACAAGTTCTGCTAATTCGTGTTCAAGTTCGGCATATCCTGCCGGAGTGAGGTTAATTGTCTTTTTCATAACTGCTAAAAGTTTATTATAGAATAATATGAAAGTCAAGGACTTCCTAAAGGAAACCTTGTTGATGGGCGTTACCCCGAAGAAAAGCTTGTTCTTCTTCGATCAGCCCCTATGTCAGCTCAATAAAAATTAGCTTAAAACGCGATAGTTTTGAAATTAAATGTATCGGCTGGGAAAATCTTAGTTTCACCAGTTGCACGATTCATGACTTCAATTTCATTCTTTTCAAGTCCACGGTCGGAGACAATTACGCGATACGGCAAACCGATTAGATCGGCATTTGCAAACTTCTCGCCTGGGCGAAGATCGCGGTCATCATACAGTACATCATCCTCATGCCCTACGTAAAATTCCTCGGCCTTTTTGGTGCCAGCTTCGCCAATCGAGATGAGGTAATATTTATACGGTGCGACTTGCTCTGGCCAGACGAGGCCTTTGTCATCAGCGTATTTCTCAGCAATCACGCCCACAACGCGCGAGATGCCGATGCCGTAACATCCCATGAGAACTGGCTTCTTCGTGCCGTCTTGGTCCATAAATTCGAGGCCGAGCGGCGCAGAATATTTCGTCTTTAAGGTAAAAATGTTACCGACTTCGGCAGCCTTGGCGGATTGCAGTTCCTCGCGCTTTACGCCCAGCTCAGCAAGGACCTCGTCATTCAAAACTTCTTCATTTAATACGACTGATCTATCTGCGTTATAGTAGACCGTATCTTCACCAATGTCCGTCAAAGTTTGAAACTCATGGCTATACTTAGCGAACACGCCGCCACTAGCGAAAGTCTGATAAGTATCTTCGCTTATGCCTAACCGGTCATAAATTTTTTTGTAAGCTGTCTCGGCCTTATGATAGAATTCATCGTGCTGCGCTTCAGTCGCTGCAAAGCTATAAAGATCCTTCATAATAAATTCGCGCGTACGCATAATACCAGACTTTGCACGCAGTTCATTGCGGAATTTGGTCTGAATCTGGTAAGCGGCTAATGGCAAATCTTTGTAGCTATTAATGTACGTCTTCATGAGATTCGTAATCGGCTCTTCGTGGGTCGGGGCGAGACCTAGTTCTCCGCCCGCCGCTAGCTCCGTGCGAAACCAAACGTCCATTTTTTCAATATCCCAACGATCAGTTTTTTGCCACGGCTCAGGATTCTGCAAAGTCGAAAGTAGAATTTCCTGGCAGCCAATTGCGTCAAGCTCATCACGAACGATGGCTTTGATGTTGTCTAGTACCCGAAGCCCAAGCGGGAGATAATCATAGACACCAGCCAATTCCTTATGAACATAGCCGGCTCGTGATAAATACTGTGCGCCACGCGCAGTTTCGTCTTTTGGCGCATCATGAAGAGTTTTTACAAATGAATGACTTAAACGCATAATAGTTTATATTATAGCATAATCTAGGGCGATGCGGCCGATTATACCTTCTGAATGAAATAGTTGCCCCAATGATTCTCGCCGCTCCTGCTGCGTTTTGGGGAAATATTCATGTTAAAATTAATGATTTCTGCTTTCTGGGGCAGTTTAGCTAGTAGCTTGCCCAGTTTCTCGGGCGTAGTCTGGATATAGGTTTTGCCTTCTTTGGCACGAACGCCGTCGCCTAGCTTGAAGGACGTATAGATAATTCCGCGCGGTTTTAAAGCGCGGAGCATCTTTGCAAAAATTTCTGGTAGTTCTTCAGGAACAACATGCAGAATCGAGGCGCTTGCCCAAATTCCATCGTATCTTTCGACGTCGTTTAATTCCGAAAAGAGCATTTGCTCGACTGGCTGGCCGATAAAATTGCTTGCCAACTGGCACATTTCTGGCGATCCGTCCACCGAGCGCACCTTACAATCATGCTCTAAGAGATATTTACTATCGCGACCCGAGCCACAACCAAAGTCCAAGATGTAGGCATTCTCTGGGAGCAACGATAGAAAATGCTGCAAGTGTCTTTCGACTGTATTACGATAACGCTCCATGGAGTGAGTTTGTTCGAAGTATAATTCGGCATTCTGATTATAAAAATCTAGCGAGCTCATTCTAGGTCAGCCTAAACCGCAACATATAATATATAGAAGGCGATGCCGTTCGAGAGCATATGGAGTAAAATACCACTCCAAATTGTTCCGGTTATTTCGCGCAAGCTACACATAACGACACTGAGAGCAAAAGTCGCTACACCAACGTTCCACTGACCGTGCAATAAGCCGAACAATGCTGAAACTAACAGCGTTGCCGAAACCGCACTTAGCTTCGTACGCATTTTGCCATAAAGCCAACCGCGCATGAGAATCTCTTCGGCGATCGGTGCAATCAGAACCAATGCAATCATCGCCATCACGCGATCGCCAGTCGTGATGAAATAGCCAAAACCAACATCCTGCGTCTGGTCCTTATTAAACCATTCGAAGATAGACATCGCCACCGTAAGTACGTTCGCTAAAACTAAGTAGGCGACGTAGCCGATCGGGGCCAAACCAATGTCGACAAAAGTCGGGAAATCGCCCATACCCATTTCATTACGATTGGTCGCAAGCGGGTTGTTTTTGACCGAAATCGGAGTACTTAAGACTTTTTCTTCAACCGCATCTTCTGTTTGAGCTGCTTTCGTGCCCGGATTAGCGAGTCTGCGGCGGGCCTTAGCTTGACGCCAGAGCCTTGGCGGCAGCCAAACGACTAGCACAATTGTTAGTGCGTACTGTAAAATGCTATAAACCAATGTCCAAAGCGGCTTCGTCACAGCCTCGCCTAGCAATATACGCATCGGGTAGGCAACAATGATCTGGCTAGCGGTAAAACTCAGCGCCACCCAAGCCAGCAAAAAGACTACGAAAGCGATTTTTTCTTTATCGAAATGCCATTTCTGACGCGGCTTTGTGGCTTTAGTGCCGGTTTTAACTGTTTTCTTGACAGTCTTCTGCTCTTCGTTTTTCATAGTTTAAAACAGCTTCACGATATCTAATACCGTAATGATCACGATAAGTGCCAACAAGACTAAGAAGGCGCGCGAGACAATCTTTTCCTCAGTCTCTTTGGTCAGTTTTTTGCCACGAAGCTTATATAGCGCAATTAGTAGCCAGCGACCACCATCTAGAGCCGGGATTGGCAGAACGTTCATGCAGGCAAGAGATACCGAAATCAGGGCGGCGAGAAAAGCTAGATTCGGCGCCCCAGCCTCGGCAAAAGCCGGGAACATCACTCCTACGATACCGACCGGTCCTGAGACTGAATCGCCAACCGTAGCAAGATCTTGTTTGCCGTCCTCGCGCACTTCAGCGCTTGGACTAAATTGTCGCCCAATCCCCGAAATTAAGTTCCAGACCAAGTCACCCAGCCCCTTGAAAGTTTCACCGGTAAGTTGTACGGCTAATCCGACACCGACGATTGGCGCCGACCAAGTTGAGCGAATGAAGCGCTGACCATATTCTTGCATTTCGATACCAAGGCTATACTCCGCATCAGCAGGATTCAAAGTCGCAATAAGCTCCTTGAGTTCAGCATCGTCGCCACGTTTAATCTTATATTTTACTTCCTTACCAGCATTGTCTTTACCGTAGTTAATGATGTCGGAAGCCGACGTTACAGTCTGTCCATCGCCAAAACTAATAATTTCGTCTTCCGCCTCGAAACCGGCCTTTTCGGCTGGCGATCCTTCGATCACCTTTGCTACGACGACGCCGTGACCAACAATTTCCTCAGTAGCATCCTGGCCTAGATAGAACTGCCCCGGAAGGAACTGCGGCATACCGGTGAAAGCCAGGACCGTCAACACGATCGCGGCTATTAACCAGTTCATTGCAACGCCACCAAACAAAATCTTCGTCTTAGCCCAAAAACTCGTTGCCCCAAAAGTCCCTTTACGCGTATCGGCATCCGACTCGCCATCCATTGAGCAAAAGCCGCCAATCGGTAGCCAGTTAATGCTAAAAACTAAATTATCTTGGGGCTTTTGCCAGTCAGCTTTCGAAAGCCGAAGCCACTTCTTTTCAGTCTTGTCACCTTTTTTCCATTTCGGGTTACGCACCCAAGCAATTGCACGGGGCGGAAAGCCAATACCGAATTCTTTTACCGTTACTCCGTTGCGGCGGGCCATTATAAAATGTCCGAACTCATGCGCAACAATGAGCCCCATCAAAATTAAAAGTCCGATAATTACCCCAAATACAACATTCATGAGACTATTTTATCATACTTTCAAGTACTAGCATTAACTTTTTTGACGTTTTGGCGCGTATTACTTACCGAAACGGCGCTGTCGATCATTATAGTTGTCGATAACTAATTTAAGATCTTCCTTAGCAAAGGCTGGGAAAAACTTATCGATAAAAAGAAGCTCCGCATAAGCTGCTCGCCAAAGCATGAAACCAGACGTGCGTTCTTCACCGCTCGTACGCACAACAAAATCACAATCCGGAATCTCGGGATGATAGAGATACTTTTGAAAGTTCTCTGGCGTATAATTTTGATCACCAGATTCGATCATTTTCTTGGCAGCATCGACAATTTCCCACTGTCCACCATAATTAAAACAAAAGCAAACAGTCAGACCAGTATTATCTTTTGTCGAAGCTTCAGATTCCATGAGGCTTTGCCAAATTTTCGGATCAACATGCTCAGGACGACCAAGGATCGCGATACGCATGTTGTATTTCTGAGCTTTTTTCGTCAAACGACCAATTTCGGAAGCTACCATACCCATGAGGTAGTCGACCTCCTCTTTAGAACGGCTCCAGTTCTCGGTACTGAAGATAAAGAAAGAAACGTATTTAATATCAGTGTTCGCCAATTCCTCAATAATCATCTCTGCGACTTTTGAGCCCTTACGGTGCCCTTCCAAAGTAGGTAGACCATGTTCTTTAGCCCATCGACGATTACCATCAGCGATAAAACCGATGTGTGTAAGTTTATTTGTCATTAGATCGCCATGATCTCCGCGGTTTTAGCTTTGAATAGCACGTCAATCTTGTCGGTATAGCTCTTCGTTAGTTCATCAATACTCTTTTCGGCTCGTTTTACGGTATCTTCTGGCAGTTCAGCCGTCTTGAGCTCTTTGCGGGCATCTTCTCGGACGTTACGGATGGCAACTTTAGCATCCTCAACTTTGCTAGAGGCAGTTTTTACGATTTCTTTGCGTCGCTCTTCGGTTAGTGGGGGGACCGGCACTCGTACGACATGACCATCGTCAGATGGGTTAAGTCCAAGAGTCTGATCTTCGCGAATCGCCTTAGAGATAGCTTGAATATTAGCGGGATCAAACGGAGTAACCTGAAGCATGGTCCCACCCGAAGCTGTCACGTTAGCGACTTGGTTTAATGGCATGAATTGGCCATATGCTTCGACTTTGATATTGGCAAGCATATCAGGGTGTGCACGTCCAGTACGGACTTTTTTCATTTCATCTTGAAAGCGTTGCACCGCGGCTTCCATAGCTTTGCGATATTCATTGTCGTCAAACATATAACCTCCTAAGTTTGTTTTTACTCAGTTACGCCGAGTTCGAGACGCTTGAACTGACGAACAGTGATATTTTCACCAGTTTTTGCAATAGCCTCTTTGATAAATTGAGCAACTGTTAGACTATCATCCATGATGTACGGTTGTTCCATGAGAACCTTGTCAGAGAAGGCCTTTTTAACTTGACCGCTGATAATCTGGTCTTTCATGTTTTCTGGACCATGGAAGTTGTCTTCGAATTCTTTCTTTTTGGCGTTCAGGACGTCTTCTGGTACATCTTCAATTGTAACGTAAAGTGGGGTCATTGAAGCAACTTGCATCGCAATTTTGTGGGCAAGATCTTTGAATTCGTCGGTTTTGGCGACGAAGCTAGTCTCGCAGTTTACTTCGACGATTGCGCCAAGGCGACCATCATGAATATAAGAGTCGATAATACCTTCGCGGGTTTCACGGTCGCCACGCTTTTCGGCTTTGGTCATACCTTTTTTGCGCATTGCGTCAAGCGCTTTGTCGAAATCGCCTTTCGCTTCAACAAGTGCCTGCTTCGCATCAGTAAGCCCGACGCCCGAAAGCTCTTTCAATTTCTTAATTAGCTCAATCGAAATAGCCTTAACTTCGCCGGCTTTCTCTTTTAGTTCTTGGCTCATTCTTCCTCCTTATTTTTTGAGTTTTTGACAAAATTTGACAAAAAGTGGTTCTTAAGCTTACTTTAAGCTTCTTTCTTATTTGCGCCTTCTTTGATAGCGGCAACAACGTAGTCAAGAATCAATTGGACAGACTTAATCGCGTCGTCGTTGGCTGGGATAACGTAGTCGAC
The DNA here is from genome assembly GCA_948944455.1 of uncultured Candidatus Saccharibacteria bacterium. GTDB lineage: Bacteria > Patescibacteriota > Saccharimonadia > Saccharimonadales > Saccharimonadaceae > Nanosyncoccus. The sequence goes on from CARBES010000005.1 coordinate 15,575, forward strand.
ATTAGTCGGGTCAACGTTAGTATCGACGATTGCAAATACCGGGATCTTGAGAGTGTTAGCTTCTTTGATAGCGTTTTTATCCTGGCAGGCGTCAGCAATCACGAGAGCGGCTGGCTGTTCATTCATATCCTTGATGCCGCCGTAGCGCTCGTTCAAGAGGTCGATTTCTTCCTGATAGCGCTGGACTTCGAGCTTCGAGTAGCGAGCTTCGAGTTCACCTGAAGCCATACGGCGTTCAAGGTCCTTAAGCTTCTTAATCTGCTTATTTACAGTGTCGACGTTAGTTAAAACACCACCAACCCAACGTACGGTGACGTATGGCATATCAACCGACTCTGCAGCGGCCTTAGTGATGTCTTTAAGCTGTTTCTTTGTGCCGACGAAGAGAATCTTCTTACCGCTCGCAGCAATCTTAGTGAGTTCTGGGAGAGCAGCCTCGAGAGCCTCAACAGTCTTTTCGAGATTAATAATATGGCCACCTTGGCGTTTGCTGTGGATGTATGGCGCCATCTTTGGGTGCCAGCGGCTAGTTTTGTGGCCGAAGTGCGCGCCCGATTCGAGCAATGCCTTCATGTCGATATCTATGGTCATGTGGTTATCCTTTCACTTAGGCTACAGGATCGACGCTACCCGCGTCAGGAAACCTCCTGTAGCTGTTTCATTTGATATATTCTGTGATAATTATAGCGCAGTTGGAGAGATATGTCAAACATTTTGCAAAAAGTTAGGCGCGCTCAAACTCGAGCGCGCCCGCCAAGCTACTGTTATGTTTGAAACGGTGCGATTATCGGCATCGATCACGACCGGAATACCCATGTCGAGTAGACGCTTGACGGGATGTTCCTCGGGTGACCGATAGAGATGAGTATCGAAGTTGCTGGTTACACAAATTTCCAACGGAATCTGTTTCGCGATGAGCTTTTTCATAGTGCAATTAGATTCAGCCGACCGCACACCATGGCCGATTCGTTGCGCGCCAAAGCAAATCGCATCGTTGACACCTTGATAAGAATCAGCCTCTCCAGCGTGAATCGTGAAGGGTATACCCCGTTGCTTTGCTAACGCAAAAAGCTCCTCAAATTCGCAATTTGGATGGGCGGCCTCGTCTCCTGCTAAATCAATCCCGCAAACTCCGCGGTCTAGCGCCTCCTGAGCTAGCGAGATAATCTGTTCATTCTTTGCTCGCGGAAAGTCGCGCATCATGCAAAGGATAAGATTCGACTTCAACTCTGGCACTGCCCGCAGCCCCTCCAGTACTGCTTGGATTACTTGATACGGATATAGCCCCTGTCGCGTGTGGTATAGTGGGCAAAAACGCACCTCAGCATAGATGACACTATCAGCAACCAGAGCTAACGCCAACCGGTAAGCCGCGTCGCGCAGGCTCTGCCAACTCTGCAATAATTCAATTGGTGTAACTAAATTTACTCAGGTAATCTGCCAGGCTATCCGATCCGTGACCAATCATCTCTTGAGAAACATCGTGCCCCGCGATCTCTGCCGCGAGGGCCTGGTCGAGCGATCCATCCAAGTGGGTATGCAGTGCGATTTTCTTCATTTTCATCAATTCCTTCCTATTTAAGGTAGCCATCTAGGTGTTTAAGGACTGAGCTGTCTAATGTACTTTAATCTAACAGTTGTAAAATTCATGAGCTAGCCCAGTCGCCCAAATCAATTTCAATTATAGCACAGATACTCACCTCGCTAAAAACAGGGTTTACAGTGCGGGGAAAGTTTGGTATAATTAGCGATAGTTATGAGTAAAAAAGTTTCACAACCGCAAGATTATCGCTATGTTGTTTTTATGGATGAGGCAGCGAACTTTTCGTTCTTGACTCGTTCCTCAGCGCAGAGCGAAGAGACTATCAAGTGGACCGACGGACAAGAATATCCCTTGATCAAGGTTCAGATTTCTTCGGCTTCACACCCGTTCTTTACCGGCGAAGAGAAGATTATCGATACCGAGGGTCGCGTTGACCGCTTCAAGGCTCGTGCTGAGCGTGCAGCAAAGCTTCGTGCTTCTCTTGGCAATAAGACTAAGAAAGCCGAAAAAGAGGCTGAAAAGAAGGCTGCTAAAGCTACGACTGAGAAATAGTCTTGAAATCAGAAATTCCGACCAGAGATGGTCGGTTTTTTTGATGGATTTTACCAGTAAAATGACCAGCTTGGCGATTTTCGAAAAAGTTAGGGACGGCACTGTGGCCGTCCCGTTGAGGTAGAGGTGGATTGAAAAAACTCTGGCTCTGCCGTCAGGCAGGTATTGCGGGCTGGGGGTAAGGTCGGGATGAGCTTACCCCTTCCTGCCACCGATGCGGTCGATGAACGCATCGAGGTCGCTGCCGCAGATCCCCTGAGCCTTGGCCTTCGCAAGGGCGATGGCGCCAGTGCCGCCCTCGATCCCGGTCTGGGGGTCGCGGCACTGTCCCACGCTGCTGACGCGGTAGTCCCGCATCTTGTCATAGGACCCAAAGGTCCGCCCGCCGAAGTCGATGGTGCCACCACCGATGATTTCCTTGTTCACTTGAGTTTCAAACAACTCAACGCACTTCCTTTCAGAAAATTTTCACCAGCCCTCGCATCCTTACGGTGGGCTAGTGGCAGAAAAACGGAATGCACATCCTTGCGACTTTGGTACTAAACCATTAGAATCACCTCTCAAAATGTACTATTCGCGGGAAAGCCCGCACCCCTCGCACATACCAGCGCGAAGCGATATATCCTTGGATGCAACTTGCAACTTTGGCTATACTGTTGGGATTTTATCACAGAGGGAATGGTATGTCAAGTACATTAATGGCTAGGGGCTTAGCTCCAAACCTTCTTCATCCTCCCTTGATATTACTCTATGGCTAGACAACGGAGGGACTGAGCATTGGAGTGCGCAAACTTATAGGATGGCTCAGAATAGGTGTTATAGTAGTCATAGTTATAGGAATAATTAGGATTATCATTACTTAAAGCCCTAGAACTGCCAATGTATCCTACGATGCCAAGGTTATATAACGACGGAATGCCAGATGTATGTATATACCCGCTGCGGACGAAGAGGCCTCTCCTCCTGTTCGGTGCAAAATCAATCAGCTAAGCGCTTAATAGACATAGGGCGCTATTAAAATCGTTCAGTTGAACGATTTTAACCCGAACAACATAAAGTAGCCAGAGATCTTCGTCCGCAGCGGGTGGATTTCACGTCACGGTAGCGAAAATAACTTCGTCGGAACGACGAGCTTTATCTGGTCGGCTTCGCCTACCCGTGTAGCCAATGCCGAGAAGGTGGCTACAAATAATATATCAGTGACCCTGGACCTGAGCAATCGTGGTTGGGGTATTTCCCTCCGTTGTCTAGCCATAGAGTAATCAAGGGAGGATGAAGATTAAGATTGCACTTCTATTGTAGAGTTCAACAATTTATCAACAAACGCTTTCACGTCTTTTAGCGTATTTCCTTTATCAGACGGAAGGAAGAGCTCTGGATCACTTACGAATTCAAGCGAAATTAGTTGATGATAAACCACTTCGATCAATCGCTTTAACGCTTCTTCGTCAGCATCGTTAAATTCATAGACCTTGTCGTAAACCTTCCCTTCTGCATCTGGGGTGACAAAAAGTATATGCCCAGCAGTAACGTGATACTTTTGGTAAGTCGGCGATAAATTAAGTAATAGCTTGTAAAAACCCAGCTGAAGTCGATATTTATAGAGCGTTGGATGACGATCCCACTTCTCTTTATGAAAATTGCCGGTCTTATAATCAAAAATTTCGATTGTTTTTGCTTCTTGATTAATTTCAATGTGATCGATTTTTCCGGTAACCGGAACGTCTCCGAGGTGTAGTTTTTCGCTAGACAGATTTACTTCTGCTTTTGCACCTGGGCGCCGAACCAACTCCCCAAATTCACCAAGCGCCGTTTTGAGGCTGCTAAGCCCTTTTTCGGCCAAGGTCAGCCGTTCAAGATCGTCAAGGGCAGCTTTTGGCGCCTCATTCTCGAAATATTCCAAAGCCTGCTCATCTGTATAGCCCTGGTTAGTGATTTTCTCAAAGACAGCGTGCAGTAAGGTTCCATAGCAAAGTGAAAAATTTGCTGGCTCGCTCGGAGCACGCAGAACTTTACGCTGATAAACCTTTTGCGGTCCGCCATAGATGACATCAATAAAATCAGTCAAGTCGGTCGCACTCAGGCGATAAGATTTCATGCGCTCGCGTAGCAATTCCATCACATCTGGCTGTAACTTCTGATAAGCCGCGATCCAGCCCAGCCGCAAGGTTGCAATCTTGCCAAGATCGTCAAGCTCGTCGAGATGGAGTTGAATTTCTTGGCTGCCTTCTGGCAAATACGGTGAAAGCCTAACTTCTTCATCGCGGCTATTTTCTGAAAGATAGCGTAATCTTGCAAGAGTGCCTCCACTAGCATTGTTCACGGCATTACTCAGCACCAAACATTGCTTAGCTCGAGTCAGCGCTACAAAGAAAAGTCGTAACTTTTCATCATCAGTGATACCAGTATGCCGAATTTGGATTAAGTTTTTCGGTAAAGCAAAGCGATTATTATTGCCACTCGATTTTCCCCAAGATGCGTCATCTACTGAAGTCAAGAAGACGTGTTTAAATTCAAGTCCTTTACTTTTATGCGCAGTCATGACTTGAACCGAGTTACTACTGTCTCGATAAATACTAATCCGAGTTATTGCCGTCTCGGCTTCCTCAAAATCATTCACAGTCGCGACCAACTCTGGCAATTTCGGGATAAAATCGTTTCGCTTGACATACTCGGATTGGATGTGCGCCGAAATCGCCTGACGCAAGCTAGCGAGATTCTCATAAAATTCCAATAGTTCCGCGGTTGAGAGAGTTTTTTCATAAAATTCACTGATCGGCATTTTCTGCTCATCCATTTTCTGGTTTCCTAGCAAGAAGTCCAACCAAAGTTCCAGGGGCGCTGAGAAGCTTCGCTTAACAAGTTCCGCTAATAGTCTCGCTACTTTTTCCAATTCCGGACTACCTTGCAAGTATTCAAGGGTATCCCGAGGCGAACGCGAGACATCGCTAACTGCGCTAATGACAGTCTCTGCTGACAACTGCCAAAAATCGAACGACAGGATTTCGAGCAGTTGATAACTTGGCTGACGACCTTTAGCCAACTCTTGAACAAAGCGCGCCAGCTTAACAACTTGCTGAATTCGTGCATCAACCAGAATATTATCTCGCTTTTCATAAACGACATCAATATTCCGTTCTTTTAAAAAAGGCAGGATTGGAGCAATATTCTTATGCTTCGGGGCGATGATTGCGATTTCGTTCGGGTCTTCGCCTTTTCTAATTAAGGTCTCAATTTGTTCTGCTAGCCAATAATATTCAGCTTCGCTCCCCGGAAATTCATGCCGAGAAACCTGAGCGCAAGGCTCAGTCGGACGCATTGCCTGTAGACTTTTATCAATATCATAATTTTTCGCGAAGCTATTTTCGACTTGTTCGGCAACTCGACGCGAAATACCCAAGATTTCAGCGGTACTACGATAATTCTTCGTTAAAGTAATAATCTCCGCTTCATAATGTTTCTGGAAATCCATCAAGTTCGACGCATTCGCACCCTGAAACTCGAAAATTGCTTGATCGTCATCACCTACTGCCATTACGGCCGGTTTTTCATAATCAGTAATCAGTTTAATCAGCTCAAATTGCGAGGCATTAGTGTCTTGGAACTCGTCCAGTAGCACATACTGGAACTGCTCTTGGAGACTCATCCGGAATCCTTCATTGGTCTTTAAGAAATGAATCGCCTGCTCGATCATATCGTTAAAGTCAAATAAACCGTTCTCTTGCAATTTTTGCGAATAATACTCCATGATGTTTGCCAGCGAAATCAGTTTCTTATTCGCAACCGTATCTGCGAGACGATAGGCCTTAATGCTATTTTCGGTTGTCGCCTCGAACCATTTGTCTTTCCATGCCGAAAGCGGCTTTAACTTCGGCTTTTCCTCGGCCTCAAGTTCTTTAATAATCTGATCGAGCTCACGAGCCATCAAGTTCGCAGTACGCTCAATGCTCCCTACGATCGGCTCCGGCGAGATATATTTTGCCAGTACCTCTAGAATTGGACGATAGGTTCCCTCAACTGCTACTGGGAATTTGCTTCGCGGAACATACGCCAGCAGGATCGGTGAGACTTCTTCGCTAATCTGCGTGCTATCGGCAATGTTTTGCTCGGCAATCTTGCGTAAATCACCTGCGCTAAGCCTCGCCACCTTTGCATTACCGATAGTTTCAATAAGCTCAGGAACCGACGCGTCTTTCAGGATGTCCATAGCTGGAAGATGTTTCTGGATTTCTTTAATTATCTTATACTGAGTAGTTTCATCAACTGGCGCATCAAGCGCGCGTTCCATAGTTTCGGCATAATTCTTATAGCGCTCAAGTAAACTAGCGCCGAAAGCGTGATAGGTATGAATGTTTACATCCATCGCGTCCTTGCCGATCATAGTTCGCAAACGATCGCGCATATTCTCGGCTCCAGCCTCGGTAAAAGTTAGGCAAAGCACATTGCTAGCGTTGGCGTCGGTTGCTTCTAGGATATGCGCTACTTTCGCCGATAGTAGCTGGGTTTTACCTGTCCCCGGTCCCGCTAAGACCAAGAGCGGACCTTCTAGATAGTTGACAGCCCTCTGCTGTTCGGCATTAAGCGGCATTTTTCCGCTCCAAAACAACTAAGTTTTCGATGTGCGGAGTGCGCGGAAAGAAATTAAACGGCATTACAGCAAGCGGACAATAGTGCTTAAGCAGCATTGCTACGTCGCGTGCTTGGGTAGCCGGATTGCAGGAAAGATAGATAACCCGATTCGGCTGTTCCCCCAATAACTTCTCGATCAGCTCTGGTCGGCAGCCAGCACGAGGCGGGTCAAGGATAACAGTTTGGTCGGGATGGATATATCCGAGCGCTTCCTCTGATTTCGCTAAGACCGGATGAGCGCCGGTACCCTGACAGTTACGCTCCATTTCACGGTAAGCCGCCTTATCACATTCAACTAACGTAAGTTTATTGTCTCTAGCCACCGACAGCCCGATCGTACCAACCCCAGCGTACAGATCTAGCACATTCTCACCCTGCACCCATTTAGTAATTTCGATGAGCGCCAGTTCATAAACCGGCAGATTGATCTGGAAAAAACCATTTGGCGAATAGGCGTATTCTCGTCCCAAGATTTTATCCTTGAGCTGCGCGAACTGCGGATGAGGGTGATGATTCTCGAGCAGCCCACCGCTCACTTCACCGGCCTGATTAGCTCTTAATAGTATGCTCTGATATTTGCGTGCTTCCTCACCACGAATATTCAAGCCAGAGACAATCTCCTCGGCCTTAACGAAAATCTCTGGCCGCTCGAGGCTGGAACTTCGCACTGCGACTTTACTATGGGAGCCGCGCGTCCGAAAAGCGGGATAAATTTTTTGGTCTTCATGGCTATAATATAAAGCATATTCCATCTTGTTCCGATAGTAGTATTCTCGCCCATCGGTCCGCGTCTCAGCAATTTCGAGCGCAAAACTTTCCGACTCTCCGCGGGTCTTAACTCCGCCAAATTCGATGTTTTGCTGTCGAAAAACTTCGCGTACTAGCTCGCGTTTTTCGGACAATTCATAATCGTAGTTAAAAATCTGCCACGGTGAGGTAGAGAGGTAGCATTCGTCCTTTGGACTAACGCGTCTCTTAGACCCTTGCTCAATTTCCACTGCAATCGCTTCAACAAAGCTAGCTTTTTCTTTCGCAACAATCGCTTTCGTTACAATTTCACCTGGCAAGGCATTCCATAGGAAGATTTTTTTACCATCTGCCAGAGTGCCAAGCGCCTGACCGCCAGGAATGAGTTTATCAACCTTTATGCATTCTGTGATATATTCTGGTGTTTTTTTTGCCATATTTAGGCTTTTCTTGCTCATTTTCTGCTTATTTTATTTATATGGTGATATATTATTCATAGCGAAGGGCGTCGATAGGATTCTTGTGTGCAGCTTTCCAAGCTGGCGCTGTACCGGCCAAAAGGGCGATAACCATCACGACGAGAATAATCGGGACTACGTTGCTGGGCGTAAATTCGAAAAGATTGAAAGTCGGGAATGCCTCCAAGAAACCGCCAGGTGCGTGAACAGCCACGTTTACTATGTTACCAATAACCATCGCAACCGCCACACCGAGGGCCGATCCCCAGAAGCCTAGAGCAATCGCTTCGACCGCGAATTCAAGAAAGATTTTGCCAGAAGACATACCAAGCGCCTTATCAAGACCAATCTCGCGGGTGCGTTCCTCAACTGACATTAATAAGGTGTTCACGATACCTATTGAAGCCGCAAGTAAGGCAATCCCGCCAAAAATTGTGAATACGATCATGATTACATCGAAGAAAGTTCTAATCGTCCCCATCATATCCGAAACAGTGACGCCGTAGAAACCATTCTCCTGCAGATGATCTTTGATTTCCTGCTCGGTGTATTTGTTTGTATCAAAACGCGCCTGTACTGCATAGGGTTTAAAGAGCTGGTCGCGTGACTGAGTCTTGAGCATGGTAGCGTAGATCGCTTCTACCATGTCGTCCTCGAGTTTGCGCGAAATCACAGAGCCGTTCACTGCGACGACGCCTTTCGCCTGTACGCCTACGATCTTCGCTTTGAAGCTGGTTGGCTGCTTCGTGACATTGTCTAGCACCGTCAAGGTAACTGTTTTACCGATTGCATTCTCATCCGAACCAAAGCCGAGAGCCTCCGCATAACCTGGCTCCAGCATAATCTGGGCTTCGTCACTGCCATTATCTGGCAGGCCACCGGCCGTAGAAGCGATCGAGAAATCCCCTGGCGGCATCGCGCCTACAGAGATCGTATATTTTTTGTCAGTCTTATCGCTAGTAATATATTCAACTGGCGCCTGCTTCACAGCGTAAATCGTGTCACCATCAATACCATCGATATTCTTCAGCTTCTCTAACTGTTCATTAGTGAAAGCCGTCATCGTCTGATTCGGATCATATTCTTGCGGCTCGCTGTTGCCAGCGCCCATCATCGTGCTTAGCGTACTCACCGAACCCTCGGCCATAATCATAATATAGTCTTCGCCGCCAAGGCTTGCCGTTTGTTCATCAATAAATGAGTTTACTCCAGCATTAATTGCTACATTCAGGATAATCGTAAAGCTACCCACGAAAATAGCGAGAATGGTCAAAAAGGTACGTACCTTATTCCGAAAAAGGTTATGGTTTGCTGTTTTGATAATTTCAAAAAGACCCATTAGGCTTTTGCTCCTTTCTTGGCGGTCTTGGTAGATGATTTCGTATCTTTTGTAGACTTTGTGGCTTTTGCAGCCTTTGCAGTAGCTCTTGTGGCTTTCTTCAGCTCCTTTGCGCCAGTGTCTTCGACAATCTTACCATCCATAACGCGAACCTGGCGACTGCAAAGCTTTGCTAGGTCTTCGTCATGAGTAACGATAATTAGAGTTGTACCTTTTTTGTTGGCGTTGAAAAGTAGCTTAATGACTTTGTCGCCCGTCGCCGAGTCTAGATTACCAGTCGGTTCATCGGCAAAAATAATACTTGGGTTGTTCACTAATGCTCGAGCAATACAAACGCGTTGTTTCTGGCCGCCAGAAAGATCATTAGCCTTAAACTTGATTCGCTCTTCGAGGCCAACCGTCTTCAGTGCGCTCTTGGCTAGCTCTCTACGCGCCTTACGTTTAGTGCCGGCGATTTTCAACGGTAACATAACGTTCTCAAGTACAGTGTCGTTTGGATTCATGAAGAACTGTTGAAAAACAAAACCAAAACTACGGTTGCGTAGACGGTTTAGCTTGCGCGCACGAAGTTTAGTCGAATCAACTCCTTCAATCTTAATCGTGCCAGAAGTCGGTTTGTCGAGTAAAGCTAAGAGATGCATTAGAGTCGACTTGCCTGATCCAGACTTGCCAATAATCGCTACCGACTCACCTTCGTAGATATCGAGGTCGATGTTCTTGAGTGCCTTGAAAGCAGCCGAGCGTTTGCCATAAACTTTAACCAAGTTCTTGACTTCAATGACTTTATTCATTTCCATATTATAGCACGCACCTTTCCCTTTTTAACAATTTAGCGAGCGTATTGCCAGATTTGCCCTTCCGACGAGTCTAAAACAGAGATCCCCATCATTAAGAGCTCATCGCGCAATTGGTCAGACTTTGTAAAATTACGTTCATCACGAGCGATCCCGCGTTGTCGCAATAATTCCTTTGCCGTATCGCTAATATCCGGAGTGTCATCAATTAATCCTAGGCCAAACAGCTGATCAATCTCGCGCCAAAGCTCTAGGCTAATATCACCGAGAACATCAATCATAGCAAAAGCTAATGGTGAGTTAAGATTATCGCTCACGACATTAAGAATCTTTCCATATTCTTCTTTGGTGTTATTGTCTCCAGATCTTTCTTGATAGCATTTCGCGATACGGTTTCTCCATTTTAAACGCCTCGCGCGAGCAGCTTCGAGATCAGCCATACTGAAATCGCGTTCAGATTGGTAGTGACCTTGAAGCACCCACATCTTAAAGTCTAGCGGCGAGTAGCCTTTTTCGGCGAGATCATTGAGACTATAGCCGTTCCCGAGACTTTTGGAGATTTTCTGCCCCTCTGAGGTTAAGTGATTGCAGTGTAACCAGTATTTGGACAACTGACGCTCAAAAGCCGCTTCGCTTTGTGCGATTTCGTTTGTGTGATGTACTGGAATATGGTCGATACCGCCAGTGTGAATATCGATAGTTTCGCCCAGCTCCTGATGAATAATCGTCGAGCATTCAAGGTGCCAACCTGGGTAGCCCGGGCGACCAAGATACTCCCAGCGCATTTCATGCTTTTCGTCTGGCTGAATGAATTTCCAGAGTGCAAAATCTGAAATATTGCGTTTTTCATCAGAGAACTCTACCCTAGCCCCAGCCTTGAGCTGATCTAGGTTCAGCCCAGCGAATTCCGCATACTTGCTAAATTTACTCGTATCATAATAAACTCCATCGGTTGTTTCATAGGTATAGCCTTTTTCTGTCAGAATATCCACAATCTGCTCATCTTCGGCGATATAATCGGTCGCTCGCGCCCAAACTGTCGGCTGGACTAGATTTAGCGCAGCATAATCCTTCTGGAACTCGCCAATATATCTCTCGGCTACCTCCCAAACCGTTTGGCCAGTCTGGCGCGCACCCTTTTCGAGTTTGTCTTCACCATCATCACCATCAGAAACTAAATGGCCTACATCGGTCAAGTTTAGGACGCGTTTCACGCCATAACCATTCGCCTGCAGACTGCGCACAAGTAAGTCCCAATAGACGTAAGCTGCAAAATTTCCGATGTGCGGTGTGCTATACACGGTCGGTCCGCAAGTATAAATCTTTACCTCTGACGTATCAAACGGTACGAAATTTTCAACTTTACGCGAGAGCTGATTATAGATTCTAACTTTAGACTTCATCTTTTAACACCTTCTTGATTTCTAGTAATATTTTAGCACGTTTTGCGACCGAAATATCGTGATGACCGATAGCGCTGACGTAGGTCAGGTAATGCGGATTTGCTTTAGCAGCACGTCGTAAATTCGAACCCATAACAAGCGGATCAAAATATCCATGGATTACCACGGCGGGAACGCGAATTTTGGTATAAGTTTGATAGTTCTTAGGATTGAGAATAATCTCTTCCATCGATTTAGCAAAAGCTGCCGTTTTAATATAGTAGGAGCGAAAACTGCTGAAACGCTGCGCAAGGCGCGCGATAACTTCAGCTGCTGGGACATCTACGGCAATAGCGTGTAATGCGGAATATGATTTTACATAAACTTTATCCGGCAATTTAGCGAGTTCCTCCGCCATCAGCACCGGTGGCGAGACTAAGATAAGTTTTTTTAGTTCGACATTGGGAGTAAAATTAGTCGCATAATCGGCCGCGATTAACGACCCCATTGAATGTCCGACTAAGACCACCGGCGAACGCACCTTGAGTTTTTTAAGTGTACGATTTAAGGCTTTTTCATAGTCAAGGTACACGTAATCAAGCCAGTCTGCTTGCAAAGATTTGCCAAACCCAAGCAGATCAAGCGCGATTAGGCGGACCTTCTTCAACTCGGGGTCTTTCTCAAATTGGCGGCAAGTTGAACGCCATGTGTCTGAATTCGCCGAAATTCCGTGCAAAAATACAACGGTGAGACTTGGGTCTTTTATTTTAGTGTCGTAGGCGACTTGCAAGCGAATTGGCCACCGAAAAACGTTATACCAAATCCAGGTCCCCACATTATAGAGTTTACGCAGTAGCATTCCGTTCGCATTCAGCCAGCAGATCTGGCAAAATCTTTACTACATCAGCCACTACGTCTTCGTAGCTAAGGTCATAAGTGCGAAAACCAGCTGCATACGGGTGCCCACCTCCACCGAAATAACCAGCAACCTGTTCGGCGACGGGTTTCGTAGCTCTCACTTTGCCAGTAATCTTGCCATCTGGGTAGGTTTTGATCGCTATCGCAACATCGACGCCTTCCACCAAACGTAATTCTTCTAGAATCAGCACATTCGGATTATACTCATCCGAGTATTGCTGGATTTCTTCAAACGGAATATGTATAGTTGCCAGTTTCCCGTCAAGACTATATTCCACTCGCTTAATCAAATCGGCCTTATAATCAAGAATGCGTTGAGACTTCTTCATAAACTCGCGGCGTTGTTCGTCAAGCTCGGCCGGGTTCGCCCCGAGTTCAATTAGCCCAGCCATCGTTCGCATCGTATCGGCCGTGACAGAAGCACTAACCAGCCCAAGCGTGTCGGAAGATATGGCCGAATAGAGCGCGCAGGCCGCCTCTTTATTGATTCCAAAATGATTAGCTTTGGCAATTTTATAAATCAGATCAGCGCAAGCTGGCAACGGTTCAATAATCGCTTCGTGCGGGAATTCGAGGTCGTCTTCAGTTTCGTGGTGATCAATCACGAGAACCGGCTTACCATAAAGGCAATTCCGAATTGCTACATCGTCAATTAATTTCGACAGCAAAACGCTAGATGCCGTATCTACAATAATATAACCGTCCGCTTTATAATCAAATTCGATCTCCACACGAGACCAATCTGCAAAGTAACGCAAGTATTTAGGGATATCAACCGGGCAATATAAATGATTCTCAGTATTCTTTAGGATATAGTCGAGCGCTATTGCCGAGCCAAGCGAATCGCCGTCAGGGTTTTCGGCTTGGATGATACAAATTCGTGTTTTATCTTTCAGAAACTCTACAAATTTTTCATACATATGCTATATATTATAGCACGCTACTTGCTTTGTTTATCGGCCTTTTTCGTCCCCCTTGACTTTTGCCTACGCGGCGTGGGATGTTTGGCCTCGAACTTCGGAAAAGCTTTTACTAAGCGACGATTCAGACGCCCCTTTTCCATCATAATCTGGCGTACACGAGCGGAAATCTCATCCGTAGCATCACGCTCAACAGTTCCGACAGTTACACGAAAATTCACTATCATCCAAAGCGAGAGCATAATATCGCAAATCAATATACCAATGAGAATTGCCGCCAATGCAATAATTACTCCACTACCGAGATGACCTAGTAACCCTAAGATAAACGGGTTGACAAAGCGTACCAATAATACGCCCAAGAGCCCGAAAGCAATTGCCGCGGTTAAGCAAATCCGTCCGTTGAGATTAAATGGCATATTATTATAATCCCACCATCTAGCATGAAACAGCTTCTCCATAGTCCAACTAGTGAAGTATTCCAATGTAGCCGCCCCCACCATAGACACACAAAAAATCGCAACTACATTCTCCATGTTGCCCAAGGCCAACAAGATCAATACTGCGCCTACGCCATAGATAGGACAGATTGGTCCAACCAAGAATCCTCGGTTAGTTGGCTTACGTGTAACAAGAATCGCATAGCATTCCTCAAAAATCCAACCGATGAACGAATAAACAACGAAGAGAATAAACCACGTCGCAAGATTTACTAATACAGACATTCTATTCCTCCGTCGATAGGCGCACTGGTTTTATGCGACCAGCCAAAGCTACCGCCAGCACCGTCAAAGCCAAATATCCAAACAAAAGCACCCAGTTTACTTTAATCACAAAGAATGACATAAGCACGTTTGCAAGCCCGTGAAAAATCATACAATAAAACACCGACCCAGTACGGCGATAGATGCAGGCCAACCAGAACGCAACACAAATCGCATCGATCGCAAAGAGTCCAAAGTTCATCCCTTGTTGACTCGATCCAGCCACGAACCAGAGTGGCAAGTGCCAAACCGCCCAAATTATGCCGACAATCAAGGTTGTCACTATAAAACTTACCACTGGATTTTTTATGCGTTTGCTCACTGTACGTTCGAGTACAGGCTGCAAGGTGCCACGCCAGCCAAGTTCCTCGTTCCCTCCACCAAACAGCGTACACACAATAAATACGACTGGGAGAGCATACCACGGCATCTCTGGATTAATTTCTAACGACGAAAGTCCAATAATAGCGATCATTAGTGTTGCGAACAGTAACAAGAACCCAACAGTTTTCTTCTTGTGATTGAAGATAAAGTTCAAGACCTTATGAAGACTCAATTTCCCCTCTAGGCAGAGCACCGCCGAAATCGTAGGACCGAACCCGCCAATCACAAAAAGAATCATGCCAACTAGACTGTTTAGCTTAGCTATATTCAACGCGCTCAAGGTCACTAAGATCCCCCAGCTCAACCAGCTAATAAAAAACGTTATAAGCAGATATTCCTGAACTCGCCATTCATCCTTATAACCTTTGATTTTGTGCATTTTAGACCTCGATTTCTCCTATCATCTTTACGCTATCGCTTTCTGGTAATGTTTCAACTTCTTTCAGTTTACGCTCAATCTGGCGCGACGTAGTCTCGGCGCTGCCAATTTTGTTGGCAGTCTCTTCAAGTTTTTTCTTGGTTGCGGCGAGCAGATCGCCGAATTTGCCAAATTGAGTCTTAACCGCACCGAGCGTCTGCCAAACTTCAGCCGAACGTTTCTCGATTGCGACGCTACGAAAGCCCATGGTGAGTCCTGAAAGAATCACCGGCAAAGTCGAAGGTGAGCAAATAGTTACATTATGTTTTTGACGTATATCATCAGACAAGCCCGGAATTCGTAGAATTTCCGCATAGAGGCTTTCAGTCGGCACAAACATGACGCCAAAGTCGGTCGTAGCTGGAGGATCAAGATATTTCGTAGAAATTTTCTTTGCCTGCGTCAAAACATCAGTCCGCAAGGCTTTGCGGTACAGTTCGACCTCGTCTTTGTTGCCCTTTTCATAAGCCTCAAGCAAGCGAGCATAGTTCTCGGTTGGGAATTTCGAGTCAACTGGTAAATAAACTGTACCGTCATCCTTGCCCGGCATCCGAATGGCATATTCGACTCGGTCATTACTGCCAGACTTCGTGATGATATTCTCGTCGTACTGTTCCGAAGCGAGACAGTCTTCGATAATATTGCCAAGCTGCACCTCGCCATATACTCCGCGAGTCTTGACGCCTTCCATGACTTTTTTCAAATCGCCAACTCCGTTCGCTAAAGTCTTCATTTCGCCAAGACCACGATAAACTTGCGTAAGTTGCTCCGAGATCTCTTTGAAACTTTCGTTGAAACGTTTCTCAACCGATTTTTGCAGTTTTTCGTCAACCGTAAGACGCATTTCTTCGAGCTTTTTTGAGTTGTCTTCTTGTAGGCTCTTTACACGAGCGTCAACTGTACGCTGAATGCCTTGCAGATTTTCGGAAATCTCGCGGCGATTCTCTCGAAAAGCCCCCTCGATCTTTGGCGTTAACTTATCTAGCTCACCTTCAACCCTAATAAGACGTTCCTCGATCCTGGCTGTGTCCGAGCCTACTGGACGGCGGCATACTAAAATGATTAGTATGCCGATCACGATGAGTAAGAGACCGATGATAAAAATCTCCATATACCATATATTATAGCATAAATTTTATGGCTATATTTATAAAAATCACAACGCACCCCTCATCTAAGGGGTGCGCCTGCGAATTTTCTGTTTTTAAACGCGGTGTTCGCGAATGATATTTTTGCTACAAAAGTAAGTAATCAAGAAGTAACCGCCATAGATTACTACAATAAGTAGAGCAGTTAAAAAGATTGGCTGAATAAGGTTCATATTCCCGAAAGTATTCAGGATAAAACCGCAGAAAATAATCCCGAAGACAGAGTGGATAATTGCGATGAGTAAAGGAAAACCAAAGAAGATCGCAATTTGCCAGAAAAGTGCTCGATTTAGCATCTTCTCACTAGCCCCGATTTTGCGCAGCATAGTAAATTTCTGTCGGTTGTCGCTGCTTTCAGACAATTCCTTAAGCGCTAAGACCGCCGCACTGGAAATTAGGAAGATCATACCGAGATATAGGCCAATAAATGTCACCATTGCCCCCAATCCAATACCATCATCAATAACAGATTGACGTGTTTCGACCCAAAATTTTACTTCTTTAGCCTTTTCGCCATCTAGCCCACGATTCCAAGTATCCTCAAGAATTCGATCAACTTCGCGACTATCTTGACCTGGCTTATATTTTGCAATAGCTCGCGTTGTGTAGTAATTCTCGCCAGTAATCTTGAACTCGTCAGGAATAATGATTAGGCCGCTATTATCATTGGAGGTGGCCGTAAATTCATATTTACCAATTAAACACTTGTCATATTTAGGCTTAAGAGTTTGACCAAAAACTTTGATCGTTGGCTTTGTAGCTAAGCCTCGATTGCGCATTGTGACCATGTTTTCATAGTTTGCCAGAACGGCATATTCGTCTTTGGCTAAATCTACTTCTGGATTACCGTATATCCTAGCCAAGGCATTATAGTCGCTTTGCCGGATTAACGTTTCGGACTGATCATAATAAATCATTGGGGATTGCGCCTCGATATCGTCAATAGCTTCACCAAGAGAATCGCGTAAGCTCCAGCTCGGTATAACATAGGTAGTATATTCAACGTAATCACTGAACAGGTTATCAATATCTACACCTTCCGAACGATAGAAGTCTTTGACGCCAAGTTCTTGCGCCATACCCTGCTGGTTAATCGTGACCGTCATAGAATCATCTTCGTTATTCACACGATAGGCTTCTGTAAATTCAACGTCGGCCGGCATACTTTGGCGCGCAGTTTCGTTTATGGAATTACGGATCGACATAGCCGAACTAAATACGCAAATCGTCACAAATAACATTAAGCAAATCATCGTCATAGAAAGAACCGTTGTATTGATCTTACTACTAAATTGACGCAAAGTAAAACTATTCAGTTTGCGATAATAAACTTGCTTCCAGCTCATAAAAATTCTTAGCAGTAGGCCCGATAGCGACCAGAACAGTAGAAACGTTGCGACGGCGCCAGTCACCAGGATCAGATAAACCATATTTACGTCTTCCATGAGGACTTCTTCTACGCCAGCCGTTACGGCATAATAAGCCCAGGCCAACATGGCTACAGCAATCAAAAAGATCACGGTACAAAGCCAAGGGTTCTTTACCTTGATTTTTTCGCTTTGTCGTGCGCTAGAAAGTAGATTGATCAACTTCTGCCGGCTTATATTAACTGTGTTGAAGATCATGACGACTAGATAAATTAAGGCAAAGCAGATCATAGTCTTGATACAGGCCGAAGCTGAGAAAACAAACGTAAAGTTAGTAAGATCGGCTTCAAAAAGATTCGCCACTAGTACACTTGTAAATTGCGAAATCACCACTCCCACTAGCAACCCTACAGCCAACGAAACTAGCCCTATTATGAACGTCTCGATCAAAAGTACTCCAGATATTTTGCGTTTACCCATCCCGAGTGTCATATAAAGGCCAAATTCTTTATTGCGTCTCTTAATTAAAAAGCGTGATGCGTATAATATAAGAAACCCGAGAACTATTGCCACAAAAAAGCTAACACCAGAAAGAGTCGTGGTCATCATATCGACGATAGAATGCATTGACTTGTTAATATTTAGCATGGCAGTTTGACTTTCGATTGCGTTAAATACGTAAAAAATCGCCACGCCAAGCACTAAGGTAAAGAAATAGATTGCGTAATCCTTAAAACTACGTTTTATGTTTTTGAGAGCAAGTTTAAAGAACATCGTTCATGTCTCCACCAAGTAAAGTCATAACATCGATAATAGCATCAAAGAATTCCTTACGCGAGTCATTACCGCGACGAATCTCGTTGAAAATTTTACCATCCTTAATGAAGATCGCGCGTGAGGCATAGGATGCCGCAAAAGCGTCGTGCGTCACCATTAAGATTGTTGCGCTCAACTTTTGATTAAGCTGTTCGAATTGTTCAAGCAACATACGCGAGGATTTCGAATCAAGCGCGCCAGTAGGCTCATCGGCCAAGATTAGTTTTGGATTAGTGATTAAAGCTCTGGCGGACGCTACACGCTGTTTTTGACCACCCGACATTTGATAAGGATATTTTTCGAGCACATCCTTGATATTTAGTTCACGTGCAACTGTTTTTACGCGAGTATCGATTTCATGAGCATCCACGTTCTGAATCGAAAGCGCTAGGGCGATATTCTCGTAGGCAGTTAAGGAATCAAGCAAATTAAAATCCTGAAAAACAAAGCCCAGCTCTTCTCGACGAAAGCGGTTTAAATCTTCACCCTTAAGGGTTGTGATGTCCTCTCCGTCAACATATATATTTCCCGATGTCACCCGATCGATCGTCGAAATTACGTTCAGCAAAGTAGTCTTACCCGAACCACTTGCACCCATAATAGCAACGAACTCACCTTCTTCAACCGTAAACGATATATTATTAATCGCTTTAGTCAGAGAAGATTTACTACCATAGTATTTTTCAACTTTTTCTAATTCTAGAACTGTTTTCATATTTTCTCCTTGGCACGATTATATTATGTCGAAGCGCATTTGTCGTTTTCGCAGAATTACAGTAACCTTACTTTTTTGTAAGATAATAATCGTGTTCAGAGAAAGTAATTTCTACGATGGTGCCTTGGCCAAGCTTCGAAAAAATCTTAATTTGGTGGCCAAGTTTTTCACATAGGGTTTTGACTATATAAAGCCCCATACCCGTAGAAGATTCGACCCTATTTTGTTGGTGGCGCCCATTACGTCCTGTAAAAGACTTTTCAAATACGCGCGGTAGATCTCGGGAGTCAATGCCTACACCATTGTCATGGATCGTAAGAATAACCTTAGAGCCAGATTCTTCACCTATAACCTCGATTTTCGTGCTACCATACTTAACGGAATTACTAATAATCTGGTTCAGAATAAACTCGAGCCACTTCGCGTCAGTATAAACAGTCTTCGTTAGATTTTGCACGGCGAAGCTCACAGAATTACCGAGCAGTAGCGGTTGACAACGCAAAGCAACTTCATGAACGATGTCTCCTAGTGAAACTTTAGCTATTAAATAATCGCGTTCTGCATTCTCTGCTCGACTAAAATAGAGCACCTGGTCAACAAAATCATCTAAGCGTCGCAACTCGAGAGCGACTCTAGGATCCCGGTTCATAAGTGAGAGGGCCGTCAGTGGCGTTTTTACCTCGTGGATCCATAGTTCAATATACTCTCGAAAGGCCCGTGCCTCATCCTGATAGGCCTTGATATTCTCATTCATGGATTTATTAATTACGTATAAAGCCTCAAAAAGAATTTTTCCATCATAGAATTCTGGTTGCTCGAGAGTTTCTAAGACCAAATATGCCTGGTCCAAACGTGATAAATTATTAATCAGAGCCCGATAAAATCTACGCCGTCGCCAATACTCGATAGCCAATGAAAGACAGACAGAACCAAAATATATTACTAAAATTACTATAAGTAAAGCCTGATTGGCCTTAAAAGCTAGAAGAAAGAGCGTCATTAGAACGGCCATAATTATAGCTAATAATAGTGAGAATGCTTTGTCGCGCAAAAAGGCTTTTGGCCCAGCTAGTCGCACCCAGTCTAACCCTACCGAGCTCGTCATGCCAGAATATATCCCAAACCCTTGCGTGTTTCAATAGCATCACCAGCACCAAGCAGGCCTAACTTATGCCTTAATCGACTTACATTAACAGTCAGAGCGTTATCGTTAATGTATTCGTGATTATTCCAGAGATCCGTCATGAGTGCGTCGCGCGTCACGATCTCACCCTTCGCCTCCAGCAGATGTCCAAGTATGATCATTTCGTTCTTTGTTAGCAAGATACGTTTTGGTCGACATTTTTGTGCGAAGTCAGGATTACCTTGCACATCCAGCTGCTCGATAGTTCCCCGTCCTAAATCAATCTTTAGCCCGCGAAATTCTAACAAGTTTGGTGAGCTCTCCACGCGTTTTAGGACCGCAGCGATACGCAAGAGCAAGATATTTGGGTTATAAGGTTTCGTGACATAATCATCGGCGCCAAAGCTCATTGAAAGAACTTGATCCGAATCCGCTGAATTTCCGGTCACCATGATTACTGGCAGGTCAGACTGCGCTCGCAACGCTTTTAATATCGCGACTCCGCTTAGGTGAGGTAAATTTATATCTAGCAGAAGTAAATTTGGCTGTCGTTCTAGAATTTGTCGAGCGACGCTCTGAGGATCGATGGTCCCCGTTTCATTCTCGAACAACGACAAGGTTAGAGCCTGATAGCCAGACCCCTCGAGTAGCCGCGCTAGCTCCTCGCGCATCACCGTATCATCTTCGATTACTAAAATTTTTGCCATTTTCTGGTATTATAGCACAATTCTCGAACTACAAAAGCGTAAGCTAGGCAGCCCTACGCCGTGCATGGCGGCTAAGCAGATTTGTCACCAAGACGAAAACTAATGCAAAAGCCAACACAATAGCCATATTAAACAGTATCGGCACAACATGATCCCACGTACATGTTTCAAGAGCTTTAACCTTTTCGTTGGCATCAATATACCAATACGACGGGAAGGCATGCGCAATCAGCCGCACCGTCTCCGGTAACCACGCCAAAGGCACAAAAGCGCCACAAAGAAAGCTACTGCCAAGCCCAATCACATTCGTAAGACCATTTAGAGCGTTACGATTGTGTACAATATTAGCTAACAGCAAAGCTAATGTCGTGACGCAAAAGGCAAATACGAAGGAATTCAGGATAAACCACAGCCCCTGCATGGACCACATTACGCGGCCAATCACGAGAAAGCTTATTCCGACATAAACAAGCCAGAGCAAGAAGGCGAAAAGACTATTCGCTAGTAGCAAAACTCGGTTAACCTGCTCTGGGCGCGTGCCGCTGACCGCAATTCTTCGAGCAACTTTCCCCTCTCGAAAACTCAACATCACCGTGCAAATCATAAAGATACAGCCAACAATGAGTGGATAGTTCAAAAAGTTATAATAGAAAGCTGCCTGTTCAAGCCCACTCACATCCCGCTTAGTTGCTAGCTCGGTTGGCACTTCCATGGCTAAAGTTCTTTCAACATCACGGACTAATTCAGCTTCGCTTTTATCGATGAGCCGATAGCTTTGCGCAGTGTTCAGATAGCGTTGCAACATCATTTCAGCAAAGGCTGCGTTATAATCGCCCGTACTCCGAACAATGAGCGTCGGCTCCCTGCCAGCTAGAAAATCTGCACCAAAACCATCTGGGATCGTAATTATATAGTTAACTCGACGATAAAACAAGGCGTCGTCCAGTGCATTAGTTTCGTCCGGCAGTTCAATGATATTGTTGTGTGCGGTAAGATACTTAACCAGGCTATGGCTTAATTCAGAACCTTCATCATTATTAGTGAGATAAAGATCTGGCTTCGTAGCCTCGAAATTTAGGTTTACATCATTTGCCTGTACGCTAAAAATCGAGAAAAAGATCAAAATTGCCGAATACATAATCAGAATCCAAGCAGTGCGTGACAAGACGCGTAAAAAGGCTTTATAGATTGTCATACTGCTCCTTTCTTAGGCTCCAAATCGAAAACCCAATTAGCACTATCGTAATCCCAGTTAGCACAGACACATCACCCCAAAAACGGTCAAAAGTCGGATAATAATAAAGCGCATAGAGACCATCAGTAATCAAGTTAGCCGGATTAAGTCGATTCAAAATTGGTAAATTCGTATCGATGATATATTTCATAGTAATCCCCATCATGCCTGCCAAAAAACAACCAAACATAGTTACAGCAATAATTATTCCGACTTTCGCGTTAGCATTACTGCGCACTAATGATGCTACTGCCACCCCAATCGCCAAACCAGCCAACGAACCAAGCAAACTAAGAGTCGCGACCAGCCCAAAGTGCGGGCCGTAGTCAACATGCAAGATTGTAATTGTATAGACAAAGAGGAGCGCTAGGCCGACCAGCTGCACAAGATAGCTTGCCAATAATCCGCTAATAATCAGTTTCCACTTCGGAGACGGGCTCACAGCAATACGTCGGCCACTAGTACTCATATTCGCAAGCAGCTGATTAATGGCCGCCATGCCGATCATACCACCATAGAGACAAGTCATTGCAATTAACGTATAATATTCAATCATAGTATAGCTCAGGTGTTCGCTTGACCGATCATCTATCTTCACGGTTGGCAAAGTTCCGAGTTGAGTAAGCTTAGTTGGGTCTTTTTGAGCAATCTCCCGTATAACTTGGCTCTGGGTCGCGATTTCTTCAATCGCTGACTTTAAAATAGTGGCGTTTATCCCGCTTTCGGCAACAGTAAGCTCTGGATGGCCAGATTTTAGCTGTAAGAAGCCAGCAATATCCTCGTCAGCGAGCAGCTGATTAGCTTCTTCGTGCGAAACATAGCGCGTATCAAACAATCGATCAGGGCTATCTTCGCGGCTCAACTCACGAAAAGCTTCTTGAAAAGGTTTATTTGCTTGCCATTCTCCATTATCAACTACGGCCACATCGATTACCTTTAGACGTTCCCCATTCTCAATATTCGAGAAGGCTAAGTTGAAAAGTGTCGCCATAATGAGCGGAAAAGCCAACGTCCAAAAGACCAGAGCATAGTCGCGCAAGATGATCTTGAGAGTATATTTAAAATTGTGCCAAAACATTAATCGCGTAAATCCTTTCCGGTCAACTCTAGGAAAACATCATTCAGGGTTGGCCCCGAAACTTCTTTTATCGGTTTGTTTTTGACCAATTTTTTTAGCTCAGTCGGAGTCCCGCTCGCGATAATTTTTCCTTTGTCGATAATGATAATCCGATCACAGAGTTGCTCCGCTTCTTCCATGTAGTGAGTAGTATAGACTACGGTTGCGCCACGTTTACGCAAGGTCTCAATATTTTCCAATATACGATTACGGCTTTGCGGATCGACCGCGACAGTCGGCTCATCGAGAAAGATAAGTTTTGGCTTATGCGCAATTCCACAAGCAATATTCAGCCGCCTGAGCAGACCGCCAGAAAGCTGTTTGGGATAAAACTTCCGAAAGTCCTGCAGCCCAACTAGCTTGATTGCGTCTTCGACACATTGCGCACGTTCGGCCTTATCTTTGATATAGAGTCCGCAGAAAAAATCAATATTGTCATAAACGTTCAGTTCCTCAAATACGGCAACATCTTGGAAGACTACGCCAACTTGCCGCTTGATCTCGTAAGCATCTGGCGACATTGGCTGGTCAAAAATCTTAATTTCGCCTTTATCGTATTTTAATAATGACAAACTACAATTTATCGTCGTCGACTTACCGCTACCGTTTGGGCCAAGCAATCCGAGAATCTCGCCTTCATGAACATCAAAGCTCAAGTTGTCGACGGCTTTTATTTTTTGATAAATTTTAGTGAGGTGCTTTACTGAAATTGTATTTTTCACATTTTTCTCCAAGAATTAACTAATAGTAGGTTGGGATTCAAAATAACGACCCCCCCCCGTTGACGTTTTCTTCGCGCCGGTAACCATTTCGCGAACAGTTTCGGTGAGTAGCTGATTAATCTCTGTTTCACTAAACTGCACCGTGCCAGTCGCCACCATAGTTGCTAGTCCATGCGTAAAGATCCAGACTTTGAGATGAAATTTTTTCTGTGCTTCATAGCTAAACCCAGTCATCTCCATGCCATGTTCGATAATGTGGTCGCCAGAGCTATCTTGTTCAATAAAAGAGTCGGCCGAAAGCTCAGTCTTACCCATAAAGAGAATTTTGAAATAATTTGGATAGTCGCGCGCAAAGCGGATATAGGCCAGACCCATGCCTTTATAGGCATTCGCTTCGCGGGCACCCGTGTCCATATATTCATAGTAGAGCGCTTTCATCGTTTCGAACGCCGATCGTTCAAGATCTTCCATGCTGGCGAAATTGACATAAATTGGCTGCACCGAACAACCCAACGTATCCGCTAGGCGTCGTGCGGTTACAGCGGAAAAGTCTTCGGTTTTTAGAATTTCCAGCGCAGCCTGAACAATGTCGGTTTTCTGAACTTTTTTGGCGGGCATTTTTTAGTTGGACCTCCTTTTAGTGATACTAGGACTTCGAAAACTATGGCCCCAAATTACGAATTCTAACCATAGATATCATAACACACGTTATATAACACTTGTTATTATAGTGGAGATTGCCCGAACTGTCTAGTGGCTTTATGGCGTTTTAAATAACTAAAAATTTCATACATAGCCATTTTCTACGCTTCATAAAAACAGCTCCTTTCGGAGCTATTTCTATTTCGTGTTCTCTTTTTCTCTACAAGAAAATTCATCCACTCATAAGAAAGGCCCCGCAGGGCCCTTTCTTATTTCGTGTTCCTTTTTTCGATCACTTCTTGAGCAATATTTGGTGGAACTTCCTCGTATCCGAAGATTTCCATCGAGCTCGCTGCGCGACCTTGCGACATTGAGCGAAGATCACTTGTGTATCCAAACAGGTTAGCCAATGGACAGAAAGCCTTAATCAACTTTGCACCACCATTCAAATCTTCCATACTATCGATGCGGCCACGACGAGAGTTTACGTCACCGATAACGTCACCCATGAACTCTTCCGGAGTGGTAATCTCGAGCTTCATGACTGGTTCAAGCAAGACCGGCTTAGCTTTCTTAATGCCTTCGCGAGTTGCGAGCGCACCAGCTAGTTTGAAGGCGAGCTCATTCGAGTCGACATCATGATAGCTACCATCATAAAGCGTAGCCTTCACGTCGACTACTGGGTAGCCAGCAATAACGCCGCCCTGGAGAGTTTCTTCGATACCCTTCTGAACCGGCTTACGGAATTCCTGAGGAACCACACCGCCTTTAATCTGATCAATAAACTCAAAACCTTTACCTGGCTCATTCGGCTCAAACTTAACCCAAACATCACCGTACTGACCGCTACCACCGGACTGTTTGACATGCTTACCCTGGGCTTCAGCAGTACCGCGAATAGTCTCACGGTAGGCCACCTGAGGAGCGCCAGTATTAGCTTCGACGCCGTGTTCCTTCTGTAAACGGTCAATAGCAATTTCGAGGTGGAGCTCACCCATACCAGAGATAATCGTCTGGCCGGTTTCTTCGTCGGTATGGACGCGAAGGGTCGGATCTTCTTCAACAAGTTTCGACAAACCGAGACCCATTTTCTCCTGGTCGGACTTAGTCTTTGGTTCGACGGCAATCGATACTGGAGGATCCGGGAAGGTGATATCCTCGAGATGAATCGGGTGCGACGGATCACAAATCGTAGTACCAGTCGTCACATTCTTCATGCCGACCACGGCAGCAATATCGCCAGCGGTAATTTCGGAAATTTCTTCACGTTTATCTGCAAACATACGGACAATACGCCCAATACGTTCCTTGTCGCCAGTCGTGGCGTTAAGGACGGTATCGCCAGACTTCAACTTACCGGCGTAAACACGGATGAAGATCAGCTTACCCACGAATGGATCGGTTGCGATCTTGAAAGCAAGCGCAGTGAGTGGCTCTGAATCGTTGGCTTTACGGATAATTTGATTACCAGTTTTTGGATCAACGCCGACAGTTTGTCCCTGATCACGGTCAAGAGGTGATGGAAGATAGTCGGTAACAAGGTCGAGAACTTTCTCAACAATCACACCACGACCATCGCCGCCGGTGACCAAGAAGAAGTCGCCGTCAAGCACACGCTTGCGGAGGGCAGCCTTAAGTTCAGTCTCACTGATCGCTTCTTCACCTTGGTTGAAGAACTTTTCCATAAGAGCTTCGTCAGCCTGGACCGCTTCCTCAACGAGTAGGCTGCGAGCGTTTTTTGCTTTTTCGAGCATATCAGCTGGGATTTCCCCGACAGTGAGCTCATGGTCAGCATAATCTTTGTAGGTATAGGCCTTCATGTCGATTAGGTCAACAACACCACAAATGTCTTTCTCAAAACCAATTGGCAAGTGAATAGCGACCGCGTTTTTCGACAAACGTTTATGAATACTGTCGAGAGACTTATAGAAGTCGCCACCGATTTGGTTAATTTTGTTGATAAAGCAGACGCGTGGGACACCATATTTGGTCGCCTGACGCCAAACCGTCTCAGATTGCGCCTCGACACCCATCTTACCATCGAAAACTACGACTGCGCCGTCAAGCACGCGGAGCGAACGTTCTACCTCAGCAGTAAAGTCGATGTGGCCTGGAGTATCAATAACGTTGATCTTGTGATTCTTCCAATAGACAGTAACTGCAGCCGAAGTAATCGTAATACCACGTTCCTTCTCCTGCTCCATCCAGTCGGTCGTAGCGCCACCAGTGCCGCCCTTTACAAGGTCAATTTTGTGCTTAAGTCCGGTACGATAAAGAATCGCCTCGGAAGTTGTAGTTTTACCCGCGTCAATATGGGCGATGATACCAATATTACGGAGCTTTGATAGATCTTTGACTTCACTTGCCATAGAAGTTTGTTCCTTTTGATAATTATATTTACCATCTTATCAAGAGATATCATGCGCAGAAATAGCTCAAAATGGGCGATTTACACGCAAAATACCTCCGAAAAGACAGGGTTTGCTTTATTTTATCATAAAATGTTTGGTTTTGGTAGTAGGATTTTTGGCGCAGAAATAAGGAAAGATGATATGCATCCTCGGATTGGATTATTTCTAGACTTTCTTCAACCAGGGGTGAGTATTCTTATATTCTCCCTAAGAAGCTTTACTATCATGCTTTTCGGGAAACGCTCACGCTCGCCCATCGTCATGGGGAGCTAGTTCGCTTCATCCGACTCCCGTCGTTGTCGGACATTCCCGACAAAGCAGATAGCTAAAGCTTCTTAGGGAGATTCTATTTAGCTTTTCCTTATTTCTCGTTGGTTTGTAATATTGCTAGCAATACATTCTTCTGCATAGCTTCTAGTATATTGTTCGCCAAAACTTCATCCTCCCTTGATTACTCTATGGCTAGACAACGGAGGGGCCGAGCATAGAA
>CARBES010000006.1 GCA_948944455.1 uncultured Candidatus Saccharibacteria bacterium
GTCGTTAGATGGCGAATAGAAATACTTAGCTTTAACGGAAAGATCAGGTAGCAGACTTTGGGGGACCGGAGCTTCTTGTGAACACCCAGGCCTATATCATTAACACCACCATGTTATAAATGAGGATTTCTGCTATTTTTATTCTGTTCATAGCGTCGCCAGGCCGCGCGGAAAGCTGGAAGGCCGAGCAGAAGCGTAGTCATAGCAAGACGATCGCGACGCGTAGCAAGCGGATTATTAAAAATATCTTTGCGGTGACGGCGAAGATAACGAACAATCTGGCGGCGATCGGTCAGAAAATCTTTACGTTCGTCGGAAGAAAGGGCTTTATCATCAAGCATTACCATTTGACGAAGGACACTAAAGCGGGCATGCATGCGACGCTTCTTCGTCAGAAGTTCAGCCTGGGCGCGCTCAGCCGAATCACGGGATTCGGACCAAGCAAGAAGCTCGTCACACATCTGATCGGTCAAGGTAATTAAATCAAGTTTCGCTGGAGTATAGCTCTGTTTCGTGATAGAACCAGCGTTATGATAGTAGTTATAAGGTTGCTGCGTAGAAACAACGATCTCTGAGCATTGCAAAACTAGACGATAAGTCGTGCCAACATCCTCATAAAGCTTCCCTTCCGGAAAGCGTACATCTGCAAAGACCTCACGTGCATAAAGTTTGCTCCAAGCAGAAACCGTAAAGCCCTGTTCGCAAAGCATCCTAGTAAGACAGGCAACAGTCGTTAGAATCTCAACGTTCTCCGGAACAGGCGTGGGTTCATCGGGCCATTCTAGGCTACCCATCACACCAAGTTCGGCCCGTTCATCGAGGTTCGGGAAGATTTCTGCATTAGCAGCCAGCTCACGAAACCCAGCAATAGCCATCTTAGTCCGATGTTGAGTACAGAGGCCGAGCAGAAGCTCGACGAGATATGGCTGGACCGAGTCATCCGAATCGACAAAAGTAACAAAATCGCCAGTAGCAAGTTCGAGCCCAGCATTACGTGCACCAGAAAGACCACGATTCGCCTGATGAATCACCTTCACCCGGGGATCCTTTTTGGCAAAAACATCACAAAACTGCTTGCTCATATCAGTAGAGCCATCGTCGACAAGGATAATTTCTAAGTTCTTGTAAGTCTGGGTCAGAACCGAGTTAACACAGCGTTCCAGAATCTTTGCGACGTTATAAACTGGGATAATAACAGAGACAAGCGGGGTTGAACTTGTACGGGTTGGACAAGTTCGATTGTCTTCTACCTCTGTTGATTTAGAAAAAGCCACCACTAATAAACCTAAACTCTGTCTTTTATTTCGTCAAATTTAGCCAAAGCGGCAGCAATAGTCTTGTCCATATCATAGTAAGCATATTCGCCCAAACGGCCGCCAAAAATAATATTCGATTCGTTTTCAGCAAGCGCACGATACTGATCAAGTTTCTCGCGATCTTCGGCGGTGTTGACCGGATAATATGGCTCATCGTCGCGAGTCCAAGTTTTACTATATTCGCGGACAATGACAGTTTTGTCCGAACCTTCGGCATAGCAGCCATAGTTACGCTCAGGGTGGAAGTGCTTAAACTCATGAATGCGAGTGAACTTTTGATCAAGGTCAGCGTAGTTCATGACTGGGCAACCCTGAAAATCATCAACATCTACGACTTCCTTTTCAAGCTCAATCGAACGCCATTTTAGCTCGCCAAAACGATAATCATAGTATTTATCAATCGGACCAGTATAAATTGTAAAGATGTCAGAACGGCGCAATTTTGCAATTTGGGGATCCGTGAAATAGTCGACGCCGAGACGAATCTCAAGGTTTTTGCCACACTTAGCAACGATATTTTGGAACCAAGCGCCGTAACCATCAACCGGCAAGCCTTCGTATGTATCCTTAAAATAGTTGTTATTATAATTATAACGAACCGGGAGGCGCTTGATAATCTCCGGGGAAAGCTCCTCGGCAGGAGTTTGCCATTGTTTAGCGGTGTAGTTCTTAATAAAAGCATTAAAAAGTGGTTTACCAATAAGAGAAATTCCCTGCTCGACAAGGTTGGTCGGGTACGCCGGAGCACTAGAAGCTTGTTTCGCAATCTCGGCACGGGCTTCATCCGGGGTATACGAACTATGGAAAAATTGGTTAATCGTACCAAGGTTAATTGGCATCGGGTAGACTTCGCCTTTATGAGTGATATAAACCTTATGGACATAATTAGTAAAAGAAGTGAACTGATTCACATAATCCCAGACCCGCTGATCAGAAGTGTGAAAGAGGTGGGCGCCGTATTTGTGGCACTCTATGCCCGTGATCGAATCGACTTCCGAAGCGCAGTTGCCGCCGATATGATCTCGGCGATCAATGAGAAGAACGCGTTTCCCTAGTTCACGAACAAGACGCTCAGCCATAGTAAGCCCAAAAAGACCAGCTCCAACGATCAAGACATCATAGGAGCGTCCAGGAGACGACTTTTTTGACCTAACACCAGCCATATTTATTCTATTGTAGCAGTTTAACAGAGAGAATGTCAACCTTGAACGGTTAGCTCCAGAGATTCTCGTATGCTTTTGCAATGTCGTCCGGGCGGCCATCGGCAGCAATTTCACCATTCTCAATCAAGATGGCGCGATCACAGAAGCGGCGGACGTTTTCCATACTGTGCGTCACAAGAATTACGGTTTGGTTCCCATGAAGGCTAGCAAAATAGTTGTTGCATTTTTCCTGAAAAGCAGCATCGCCCACAGCAAGGACCTCGTCGAGAATCAGAATGTCACCCTTAGCACGGATTGCAATCGAGAAAGCTAAACGAACCTGCATACCAGAAGAATAATTTTTCAGCTTCGCGTCCATGAACGGCTCGAGCTCGGCAAACTGAACGATTTCATCATACATGGCATCCATCTCTTTGCTCGAAAAGCCGAGCAAAGCACCGTTCAAATAGACGTTCTCTCGACCAGTCAACTCTGGATTAAACCCGACACCAAGCTCAATAAACGGCACTAGCGTCCCCTCGACTTCGATCTTCCCTGATTCGGGGTAGTAGATATTAGCAAGAAGCTTCAAAAGGGTAGATTTACCCGAGCCGTTACGCCCGACAATGCCCAAAAACTCACCCTCTTTTACATCAAAATTGATACCACGGAGGACTTCTTGGCGGGTGTACCCCTTAACGCCTTTGAGCCAGTTAAAGATGGCTTGTTTTAGACCGGCGGCACGCTCAGTGGGAAGTTTGAAAGATTTGTACAAATCTGTTACCTTGATGACGGTTTTTTGCACAGATTTTCCACCGGTTTTATGGTCTTTTCCCACAGATTTCTGGGGGTTATCCACTGGTTTTGCACAAGCTTTGGAGGAGTTTTCCACCTTTTTTTGAAGTTTTTCCACATTATTTGGCTGGTTTTCCACCTGTTTCCCACAGGAAGAAGCGGAGTTTTCCACAGAATTAGCTTTCTTCATTGACTTTTTAGAAGAAGTGTGGTATAATGAAAGGTTAGAGTGCTTTTTCTTAGACATTTAGACCTCCTCCGCGAAATAGCGAGAACGTTTACGGAAAAAGAGCGCAGCCAGAACGAGAACGAGAATTACAAGTAGAATCGGGACCACACAGATAAGCGGGTTTTCGATAAGGCTCCAGGTAGTAATCGTGGCATCAGTAATCAAATTGTGCCGAACATCTTGAATAACCTGAGCAATTGGATTTAAAAGAATAACCTGCGCAATAAACGGTCCGTAAGAGCCAGCGTTTAATACCATGGATAGCGGATAGATAATTGGCACCGCATAGAACAATGCTTGGATTAGAACGTCCCAGATCGAGGTAATATCACGATATTTAACGTTGATAGCGCCGAGAAGGAAGGATATTCCGAGCGAGAAAGTGTAAAGTTCAAGAATCGAGAACGGTACCAGCAACCAAGACCATGTCGGCATAACGCCATTAGCTAGAGCAAAGACGATAATCACACAAAGATTAATCGCAAGGTTGATCAAGGCGGTAGCGGTAGCAGAAACAACAACGATATACTTCGGAAAACTAATTTTGCGAAGGAGGTCGCCACGCTGGACGATGGCTTGAATGCCTTGATTAGTACATTCTGTAAAGAAATTCCAGAGCACGGTACCGGTCAAAAGATAGACAGGATAATGCGGAATGTCGTCACCAAAACGAAGGATTTTCGAGAAAACAAGATACAAAATCGCAAACATCAGAAGAGGTTTTAGCACAGCCCAGAGATAACCTAAGACAGAGCCCTGGTAGCGGAGCTTAAAATCGGTCTTGACTAGCTCGCCAAGTAAAATACGGTTCTTGCGACAGAACACGTTCGGTATGGTTCCCATAATCTACGCCTTATTATACTACAATATCTTCTTCAGAGCAATGCGTAGCCGCAGCGCACGATAAGCGAAATGAGGGTGCTTTAGGATAGCACGAAGAGCAAGCCAGTCCTTACGGCTAAAGTCGGACTTATGGAGCAGCCCTTCATCCTCGGCAGCAAGAAGTTCTTGACGCCAAGTTTGGTAAAATTGTTTAGCGAGCGAGCCGGAAAGGCGCTGAAAGTTCCAATGGTAATGGCGAAATTTTGCCATTACCATGAGACTACTAAACTCCGGGAAGATCCCCCGTTCCGCGAGAAATGTCTCAATCTCGGCATATTCTCCGACGACAAAGTTGACCTTTCCAGGATCATTGATTGAGGAATTAACATTATCGACGCGATAATGGACGAAAGCGTCAGGAGTGAGAACGATCTGCTTCGCGAGCGCCCAGACTTTAAAATTAAAACTCGTATCCTGATACGAAGCACCAGGTGTAGGAAGAAAGGTAATATCATTCTGGGTGAGAAATTTGCGGCAGTAGATGGCTGACCAGATAGCGGGAGCGAAACAGAAAAAAGCGCGACGATCAGTAGGTGGATTCAAAATTTGCAATTCGGAAATCTCGGAAGTCTTTTCGGCACGCTCAGCACCGTTTTTTTGAGTATGGAATTTGTAATAGTTTGCTTTAACAACGTCGGAACGATGTTCCCTGGCGAGATGATATAGTTTCTCAAACGCATCCAACTCAATCCAGTCATCCGATTCAACTATACCAATGTATTCACCTTTAGCCTTCTTTAGGCCTTGGTTCATAGAGTCACCATAGCCGGAATTCTTCTTATCGATAATTACTATTCGATCATCGTTTGCTGCAAATTCTTCAATAATAGCTAGCGACCCGTCTGTAGATCCGTCATTCAAGCAGATGATCTCAATTTCTTTCAAAGTCTGGTTAACCACGCTCTCCAAACATTGGCGAAGGTATTTCTCTACGTTGTAGATGGGGATAAGAATAGAAAGTTTTGGCTCCATAAGGATATTATAGCATGATAGGGGTATGCTATAATGGAAGAATGACGGAGAAAAAGGTGGCGAAAGAAAAGGGGGACTTTGTGGATGCGCTGGTAGCTTGGGGGTGTGGATTATTGCATTTGACGAAATACCAGAAGATTTTGACCCAGTTGGCAAAGTTCGTGATTGCTGGAGTGATTACGACAGCGATCGACTGGGCGATTTATTTTGCACTGTGTCATTTCCTGCTGATGGACCCGCTGATTGCACAGCTGTTCTCTTTTACGGCCTCGACCGCGGTGAGCTTCTACATAAACACGGTATGGGTTTTCGACACAACAAAAAGCAAGACGCGCCGACGACTGGTGGCGGAGTTTTTCTTCTTCAGTTTTTGTGGACTAGTAATGACAGAAATTATGCTCTATCTATTTATTGACAAGATGCATATTAATTATATGATTGCGAAAATCATCGCAACAGCAGTGGTAATGGTATTTAACTTCGTGACGCGAAAGATGTTTTTGGAAGAAAAGAAAGCTTAAAACAGTTTTAAGATAAGACGAAGAAATTGCCCCGTACTCCATTCTCTGATATAATGGCAACAGTTATGGAGAGTGCAATAAAGGTTTCGGTGCTGGTACCCATCTACAACGTAGAGAAATACCTTCGCCAATGTTTGGAGAGCGTGGTTAACCAGACTTTGAAAGAAATTGAGATCATCTGCTTGAATGACGGATCTACAGACGGGTCGCTAGCTATTATTGAAGAATTTGCAGCAAACGATGATCGAATAGTAATTATCGATAAGAAGAATTCCGGCTATGGTGACTCTATGAACCAAGGCCTAAAGAAGGCTAAAGGTGAATACATTGGTATAGTTGAATCGGATGACTGGATTGAGTTGGATGCGTTTGAGAAGATGTACCGGCACGCAAAAGCGAACGAGGTAGAGGTAGTACGAGCAAATTATTACTTCTATAAAGGCGGGAAAGACAAAAAGAATCTCTACATCGACCCAATGGCTACGGGACGAGTGGTCGATCCAGTACGGCAAACATGGATTTTTTACCAGGCACCGGCGATATGGTCAGCTATTTATAAACGGAGTTTTTTGGAGGAAAATGATATTACCTTTCTTCTTACACCTGGTGCTTCGTATCAGGATACAGGCTTTAACTTTAAGGTTTGGGCCTCGGCGCACCGAGCGTTCTTTACGACAGAAACGTTTCTGCACTATAGAACCGATAATGAGGCGTCCTCGGTCAAAAGCTTGGGCAAGGTTTTCAACATCGCCTATGAATACGAAGATATTGAGAAGTTTTTGCGTGAGAAGGATCTATTTGAGGAGTTAGGACCAGTACTAGAAATAGCGAAATTAGGAGCATATTACTGGAACGTAGAGCGGTTAAAGCTAAGTTTACTACCAAAATTCTTAACACGAATGAAGGCAGAATACAAAAAAGCCGAGTCTGAAGGCGTACTGATTGAGGAATACAGCGTGAACCCGACACAGTGGAAGATGATGAACTTTTTGCTGAAGCACTCAATACCGGTAGTGATGATGCGATTACTCTTCGGGCGTATGAAAAACGCAGTGACGAGATTTTGTAAGAAAATTTGGGTTGTAACGCATCCATCATTCCAGAAACAGAGACAAATTCGCGAGGCGATTACGGAACTCTTCGCTGAAGTTGATTTTTTAGAAAGCGAGCTGAAGTCTATTAAGAAGGAGCAGGAATGAGCAAACCATTAGTTAGCGTAATTATAGCATCATACAACGTAGCAGAGTTCTTACCAATTTCACTGAAGGCACTAACTAAACAGACCCTGAGAGACATTGAAATTATTTGCGTAGATGATGCTTCTACTGATGGCAGCCTGAAAGTACTCAAGGAATTTGAAAAAAAAGACAAGCGAGTAAAAGTTATCGCAAATAAAGAGAAGACCTACCTTTCCCCATCAGTAGCGCGCAATATCGGTCTAAAAAAAGCGGCTGCGCCATACGTAATGTTCTGTGATGCAGACGACTACTATGAACCTGAGATGTGTCAAAAGATGTATGAAGCAATCTCGAAACATGACGCAGATTTAGCAGTATCAGAGATTAATGTAATATATAGGGCACACCGCGAAATGAAAGTGAGTGATGACCATTATTATACACTAAAATATTCTGGGATGAAGACAGTGACAGGCGACATTGTAATGAATACAGATTTTGCACCAGTGAATAAGATTTTCAAGAAAGAACTGATTAATGAGTATAATCTAGAATTCCCAGAAAATCTAAAATATGAAGATGCTTATTTCTGTTCGGCTTATTTTTGCGTGAGCAAGAAGGCCTATTATATAAACGAACGATTATATAATTACGTGCGGCATGCAGGAAGCATTATGTCGCAAACTTGGTCGGATGATAAAAGCACAGATTACGCAATAGATCATCTAGAGATTGCGTTTAAATTATACGATTTTTTGGCACAATCTGGCCTACTAGACAAATACCCGCAGCTTTACTGGCGGATTTTCGAAAGCTTCTTACGTTTCGCACTAGTAAATAGCAAATCGCGCGAACGAGTAAAGCAGGTCCGAGCAATGGCAAAGGATTTTATTGCAAAACACGCGGATTATTTCGCAGAAGCAGGAATAGGAACACGCGAGGCAATTCAGAAATTCTGTAGCGCCGGCCCGCATATTAATATAGTACAGCTGAAGCGGTTCTTGATTAGATTAATGCCGACCTATCGCTTAGAAGTAGCAAATATCCATAGTCTACAAGCGCTGAGGAATCGAAGCCAACAGGTTTACCAAGAAATCACTGAGTATTTATCTAATCTTTAGCGTTTTCAGGTTTTACCTGAAGGTTTTCAGCAATGCAGTAGCGAGGGCGGGCTTTGGTCTCGCTGTAGATTTTACCGATATACTCACCGATAATGCCAAGAAAGAAAGTTTGCATACCACCCATCAGCCAGATAGAGCAAACTATAAAAGTCCAGCCCTGAACGGTTTGGCCTAGCATGTTAACAATAAGTGAATATAGCAGTACGACAGCACTAAGAGCAGTAATAACACAACCAAGAACCGCGATGACCCGCAATGGTTTAACGCTAAACGAGGATATTCCGTCCCAAGCGAAACCAAGCATTTTGGTAAGAGGGTATTTAGATTTACCGGCAAAGCGTTCTTGACGTTCGTAATAAACAATATCTGAATTGTACCCAATGAGCGGGAATATACCACGAAGGAAAAGGTTAACTTCTTGATAACGCTCAAGTTCGTTGAGAACTTTATTACTAGTGAGGCGATAATCGGCATGGTTAAAGACGATATCAACGCCCATGAGTTTCATAAACTTATAGAAACCTTCGGCAGTAATACGCTTAAAGAAAGTGTCTTTCTTGCGTGATGAGCGCACGCCGTAAACAATTTCGGCACCAGCTTGATATTTTTTAAGCATTTTGTCGATAACATTAATATCGTCCTGAAGGTCAGCATCCATGCTAATAATAATATCAGCGGATTGCTTAGCGGTCATGAGACCAGCGAGTAGCGCGTTTTGGTGGCCACGATTACGCGACAAAGAAATGCCGGTAAAATATTGCGGATAGGCTTGATGTAGATCCTTAATAAGTGACCAAGTCCTATCTTTACTGCCATCATTAACAAAAAGGATACGGCTCTGTCTGGATATCACGTCATTCTTAATAAGTGAAGTTAGCTTTTCACGAAGACAATCGGCAGTCTTCTGGATAACTTCTTCCTCATCGTAACACGGAATAACGATATAGAGAGTTTTTGCACGGCTCATGATTGCGTCTCCTTTCTGGCGGTAATTTTACTAATTCCACAAGCGGCAAGGATAATAACAACTACCATAGCCTGTAAAACATAACGCCACATAACCTCTACCAACAATGAAGCGGCAACTAAACCGCAAAAACATAGGCAAAGAAAGAATAAAGTTTGATCGTAAGAGTGATTAGCTCGCAGGCTAGATACCAAGAAGAAAAAGGCCAGGCAAAAGAGAGTAGCAAACAAGGCTACACCAAGCCCGTGTAACAGTTGGTAAAGTACGTGGTCAGTACCAACATTATAAGCTTCCCCGAAAGGCCAAGCAATAGTATTATTCTGATCAATGATGAGGACTTGAGTCTTATGAAGAAAATGAATAATAAATTGGAGAGGGTTCATAGCAAAATAACGGTTAATTCCCTCCTTGAAAAAAGTAGACTGAATCTCTACGAGGTTAGGGTTGACGTCATTACCATAGACTAGCTCGCCAAATCGAGCAGAATCAGTCCGGTTCCAGCGCCCCCAAGATTCGTAATTTGCGCCGAGCATAAAGTTCCAGCCAACGCCAGTGCCGCCAGGAACATGATAGGAATTGAGATGTTGATAGCCAAAGTCTATGAACTTCGCTCCAGCAAAACTACTAAAAAACATAATAACTAAACCAATGATAGTTGGAACGGTTTTTTGAAAACCCTGTTTAAATTTAGATAAAACGTTAAACAAGAATATAACCACAACAGCAATGACAATAACGGTAAAAATAGGGCGAAAGCTATTGCCGACAGCGACAGTGAGTCCAAATAAACAAGCGAAAAGACAAAAGAGACGTAAGTTTTCTTTCTGGTAGAATTGATATGTATAGTAAGCAATGAGAATAGCTGATAACACAAGGGTATTCGTAACAATCATAGACATTCCAACACCACAGTAAAGAATTTCGATGGGATTAATAAGCCAGATGATAGACCCAATCATCGCAGCGCGTTGACCTTTCCAGCTTCTCAAAAGCAAATATAGACATAGCATGGAGACAAGATCAAAGAGAAGGTTAGAAATGAGAATAGCGAAAAGATTCTGACCAAAGATACGCATAAACAAAGACAGTGTCACCGAGTAGGCCATAAGGTGCGGAAAGAAAGCTTCATACATGGCGGTATCACCTTGCATTGGCTCACCACGCGCAAGTTCACGGGATACTTCCCAATGAATACCGGTGTCACTGAGCGGCTCAGTAGGATTATATGGCTTACCAATAAATGCAAACCCGAGTCGAGCAAGGGTGCCAACTACAATAGCAATAACGAAACAGGCCTTAAGAACTTTATCAAGCGTAATTTGCGGAAACCTTACACGGAGAAGGTTAATAGCTTTACGATAGCGGTGTCGGTAAGCCAAAATAAAAACAACAGTCCCACACAAGAAGACACCGAACAGAGCCCAAACAGGAAGCCGAATGCCCTCGTTTAAATAAAGCAAGATGGCCCAGCCGATAATAGCTAAAGTAAAATATACGACAAAATGATAAACAAATTGATTAAGCTTGCTATCAGAATTTGTCACCTTTACTGGCGATGTTGTTTTATAACCTCTTCTCACAATTATATTTTAGCACAGAACAGTAGTATAGAGATAGACCCGTTATACTACTGAGCGGTAAATGACCATTTTTGGTTACTTTGGCCATTATAAGCCCAGAGGATAATATTAGTACCTAGTTGAGTGTACCCACCATAAATATCAATAGTTTTGAACTCATCACAGTACGAGCGAATGCTATACAAGTCTGCGCCTTCCTCAACGAGACGCCAACGTTGAGCACAAGATGTGTTGCTAGACCATGTTTGAATGTTCTGCCCATTAGAAGCGACAGCAGTATTGAGATCAAGTGAGTTATTAGAGATAATACTACGGAAGCTATATGTATCTAGGTAGCTATCATATTCAACACGCCAAATCTGATTCGATGCCTTATTATTGGCCCAGACAAGAATATTGGCGCCATTAGCAGTGGAGGCATGATCAATATCAATAACCAAACGCTCACCAGTCTCCGATTCAATGCTATAATTGCCACTCTCTAGTGCTGGTTGGATTTTCGAGATATTCCATTTTTGCTTATCGCTATTGCTGGTTTTATCAAGTTGGACATTCACATTATCGGCAGGAGAAGAGCTGGCGATATCAAGCGAAAAGCCGTAGGCGCAGGTAGAAACCAGATTATAGTTTTCGCCGCTTGGGACAACCTTCCACTTTTGAGCACAAGAGTTACTTTGCGACCAAAGTTGGACATTTTGGCCAGATTTTGCAACTGCAGTGTTCAAATCGAGGTACTTTCCAGAATATGGATTTTTAATAAGGTAAGCGTCAGAGTAACGATCATATTCAAAATACCAAAGCTGGTT
Organism: uncultured Candidatus Saccharibacteria bacterium; assembly: GCA_948944455.1. Classification (GTDB taxonomy): domain Bacteria; phylum Patescibacteriota; class Saccharimonadia; order Saccharimonadales; family Saccharimonadaceae; genus Nanosyncoccus. Next base: position 11,510 of record CARBES010000006.1, read on the forward strand.
TACGCGCTTATTAAGCGTAAAAAGAGCTATATTCTGGCCGTTCTGATATCCCCCAATAATATCAAGGGATTTTTGAGGGTTAACTGCAGAGTTGATAACATAAAGACCGTCATCGAGCGTACTCCCGGTGCGCAGACTCCACTTTTGGGACATGGTCTTACCAGCAACGCCAATATTAACATTAGCACCATGACTGCTGGCACCATTTTCAACGCCAAGCACCATACCATTCGAGCAAGCCGATTCCAAAACAAGATAATTATCCGAAGTACGATAGACTTTCCACTGACTAGCACAACTGCCAGCATAGGAAACTTGAGCATTAGCCCCTGAGCTAATTTCCGTACTTGACGCCGACAATGCTCGACCATTATAAACATTACTAATCGTATAATAGCCAGTGGAAACATCACGCTTAAACTGCCAGCGCTGAGTACGGTCGTCAAGGTTAGCCGTAGCAAGTTGAGCATTTGATCCAGAAACGCTCAGGTTATATTCACCAGTACTACCAGAAGACAAACTATATTCCCCATCCGGGACGATAATTTGCTCGCCGTCAACGGCAGCCTGCGTGCTGCCAAACCATTGCGTAAAGTAGAGATAGAAGTTGCGGTTGCCATAGGCAGAGCAGGAATCACCCATGCCGAAGCCGGCATTCAAAGCGGCGGCATTTGGTTGATAAGGAGTATAGCGATAGAGGGCAGCTGTGGCGCGGTTCTCAATATAGACCTCCGAGCGACCACAGGACGAAGACGGGTTATAGGCAACATAAACGCCATGGGTCTTTTCTGGATAAGCGTAATAACCATTATCTAAAGTGTAGCGGAAAAGCTCAGCGGCACGGTAAACTTGGTTCTTGAACCCATAATATTTCGAGTCGCAAGCTGCAGTATCCGGACAACCATAGCCGGTAGCAGCACGATACTGGCCGCTATGTGGAATCGGATCGGAAATGAGACTCTGCTCCTTCTCAAGAAGTACCAACAAAACCTGCGGGTTTATCTTATTATCCTGAGCAGCATTATAAATAATCTCAGCAGCAGTCTGGCCTTCGCCGATTACAGTACCGTCACCAAAACGCTCCTCCGAAATACAAACAAAGTGTCCGTTTGAGGGGGTGCCAGTCCAGTGCCATTTAACACTAGGGTACTGATTCGACTGTTGGACATAGGCATTATAATCACGATTATTGCACGGGTTTTTGCTGGTGAGGAAAGCCTGAATTTCGGCAACGGTCATAGAATTATAATTTGCCATGACAGCATCGCTAATAATATTCCCTGGTTTGAAGCCAGCCGTCGAAACTGCCGATGATTCAATTGGGTTGCTAGTAGCAAAAAAAGAAAAGGTCGCAGTCATGAAAAACAAGAACAAAACAAAAACTAATGTGCGAAATTTGTGGAAATAAGTTTTGATTTCTAAAAAGAATGACGACATATTTTTACCCTTCCTATTTAGTTTTATATCTGAACCTCACCAGTGACGACGCCAGTTTTATTATCGCCAGAAATGGAGACTTTTAGTTGATAGGTTCCAGCAGCAAGACCAGCAATCGGAACAATAAACGGCCCGCAGCCAGATGTGGTAACGTCAGCCGTAGCGGCAAGGTCAGAAGTACGTAATACACGTCCATCTCGAGATAGCTCAAGGTGACAAGTTCCCTGGCTAGAGAGATATTGATCAATTCCTACCGCAACAGTAAGATTACTTGCATCATGGGTGTTTAAAATTATTGAACCCGTGAGCTCGGGAAGCTCGTTCGGATCCTCACCTTCAAATTGGGTTGGACGTTCCGGTTCCGCATTATTTTTATCACCATCTGGCTGCTGTTGGCTAGGATCTTGCGGTTTTGAGGATTGGGTAGTTTGCGAAGATCCTGGTTCCTCAGAGTCCGTTTTATCAGAACCAGAGAAGTGCATAAAGGCCCAAATAGTTAGCACAACTACGGCCACCAGAACAATAGTTAGACTTATAATTACAACTGGACGCTTAAAAAGCGGGACACGATGTGTTTTTTTAGTGTTTTTGTTGGACATGACGTTCTCCTATGTAAAGTATAGCAAATAGAGAGCCAGTGTCAAGATAATATTCCCAAAAGCGCCTCTGTAGAATTTAAGGTTACTTTAAGGTTGGATGACAGGATCGTTTAATTCAAGCCCAAGGATATCCGCAGCAGCATTAAGAGTCTCGGCCTCCGCGAGAGTAGCATGCTCGAGAGCTTGACGAAATAGTGCGACGGTTTCTGGGTGAGTCAAATCAAGAACCTCTAAGGAGCGTGCAGTGCCAGGTGTTTTTTTGATGGCGCCTTTAGCGACAAGATTATCGATATGTTCAGCCACCGCGGAGACCGAGCTAAGGCCAAGAGCAGTCATGATTTCTCGGTAGGAAGGCGATTCACCTTGGCGACTCGTAAACTCATTAATAAAGTCAATTATAAGCGCTTGTTTTTTGGTTAGTTTTACTTTCATGTGTTATAATAATTATATCATGATTATTGTATTTGGGCGGTAATTATGGAGCCGAGAAAGGTTCTTTAGGGGATTTTTAAGCGATTCCCTGCTAACAATAGATATAAAAAGCATAAGGAAAGGTCAATGGGAAAAACGACGATTGATGGTTTGGCGGTGCGAGCGAGCAACTCGTCTCATCGTGGTTCATCTACAATGCGTAGTACTAGTAAGTCGGTGCGTTCGATGGATATGACCGCACGCCGCAAAACAAAACCATTGGCACAAAAGGCTTCAGTAGCGGGTGGCAACGTTTCTGATCCACTTAGACAACGTTATGTTAAGGATACTTTTACGAACGAAATAGACGACTTTAATGCTGGGAATGAGTTAAAAAACAGACTTGATGGCTATGACTCAGAAACTTTAGGGGACGATAGCGGAGCTGACTGGTCGGATTTGCTAGACGAGCTAAGCGAGAGCAAAAATACAAGTTCAAGCTTTGATGATTTTTTGGGTGATACCGAACTAAGCGATACGCCAGAAGGTACTGGCGCATCAAAAGATTGGCTGAGTGAATGGAGCGACGAGAGTGATGATTTTGGCGACAATGGGAAGAGGCCCCGCCACAACAAACGACATAAGAAACACCTAGGGCGTAAGATCGCCCTAGCATTAGTGGCCATAGTCATAGTGGCAGGGGGTGTGTGTTATAAATGGGGTGACGACTTAGTTAAACGATTGACTGGTGGCAATTCAGGGCTATTCGACGCCTTTAAGGCAGTTGTTTCTGACGAAATTCCGTTCGAGGAAGATGCTAACGGACGTACTAACGTACTAGTTTTTGGTACTGAAGGATACAATATGAATGGCGACTCCGGTGATGGTCAGCACGACGGAGCTCAACTCACAGACTCGATTATGGTAGTGAGTTTCGACCAAGACACAAAGGACGTAGCGCTTCTTAGCTTACCGCGCGACCTTAAAGTACCAATGGCATGTTCGGCCGGCAAAATCAATGAAGTTTTTTGGTGCCATAATCAAGACGGAACCAACGAAGAGGCAGGCGCGAAGGCCTTAATGAAGCAAATTGGCAATATTTTGGGTCTAGAGTTTCAATATTACGCACATGTGAATTGGGCGTCCTTGATTGATATTATCAATACACTGGGCGGAATTACCGTAACGCTAGACGAAGACATCAATGATATTTATTATACCGGAGCAATAGCACGGGCAGGCGAGCCAATTACAGTGAACGGCGAGCAAGCTCTAGGTTTAGCACGAGCTCGGCACGGTACGGCCGGTGGGGACTTCACCCGTGGCAACACACAACAAAAGATTGTAGAAGCAATCGTAGATAAAGTAATCCACAATAGTATCGGAATGAACGAGGCATTAGGCTTAGTAAACATTCTGGGGGATAATCTACGCTCAAACTTCTCTGCTGACAATATTAAGGCAGCGGTAAGATTAGCTTCAGGCTTCAGTGTATCAAGCATTAGACAAGTGCCACTAGTTGATTACAACCAAGGCATAAGCTACTTCACGACAGCCACCATCAATGAAATTTCTTATGTAGTCCCAACCTTTGGGAGCGATAATTATACCCAAATTAAAGATTACGTCGCAGAAATGCTAAGCAGTAATCAAGTGGTGCGCGAGAAGGCAAAGATCACCGTTTACAACGCAACCGAGGGATATGGAGTCGCTAGTGCCGAACGCGAAAAACTAGAACACGACGGATACAACATTATCGGAGTCGGAAATGCTGCAGCAGAAGACTGCGAAAGCGGGTATTGTATTTTTATACTAAATCCAGAAAAAGTAGCGACCAAAGTCGCTCTTGAAGAGCGCTATGGCGTACAAGCACACTCAGCCGAAGAGTTGCCAGAAGATATTCTCCCAGATGCATCCGATATTATCATTGTAGTCGGTGAGACCAATACCGAAGAAGTATAAAAGTATAAGAATTAAAGATTATAAGAACTAAAGCCAACCGAAGTTATTTAAGTGGCTGTTTCTCGATAACGATTTGGCGGTCGCGTCCTTCTCCTTCGGAGTGGGTAATAATATCAGAGTAATCTTGAGCAACCTTGTGAACGATGCGACGATCAGCGGCGTTTAAATTAACCCGCCTTGGGCGACCAGTAGCGCGGACTTCACGAATCCAATCTTCAGCCTGTTCAGCAATACGATCAGCGCGCTGACGTTTGTAGTCGGCAACATCGACGTTCACACGAGTAACCTCAGCCTCATGGCTAGTTAGAGCCATTGAAACGATGTGTTGAAGCGCACGCAAGTTATTAGCTTCACGACCAATTAACAGAGAGTTCATACTGGTCGAAGGAATGCTAAGCTGAATAACTTCATCATCAATCGTAGAATCTACAGCAACATTGATCCCAAAGAATGAAAGTAGATCTTCTAGGTATTTTGTAGCAAAGCGAATTGATTCGTCTCTATTCATAATTTAGCTCCTTTTCTTTTTATGGCCTTTGTGACTACTTTTAGCGGAAATACGCGTAATCTTTATTCCTGGCTTAGTATCGGCAGCTTCAGCCTTAGCCGAGTTCTTACTCTTCGCCCAGCGACTAGGAGCGGTATCACTGACAACTTCCGCCTCTTGTACATCTTTTAACTCTTTGAGTATTCGTTTGTCTGCAGAAATTTCCATAGCTTCTTCATTTTTATTAAGGATATAACGCTGTTGAACACCAGTCATAAGGTTACTAATTAGATAATAGAACACTAGCGCACCTGGCAAGTTAATCATAATAAGTAGCATCATGATCGGCATAGTATAAGACATCTGACGAGACATAATTTGATTAAGCTCGGTTTGATCTGGCTCTTTACCATCGGCAGCTTCTTTCATGATTTGACGGAAAGTGCGAGACTTAGCAGTCTTCTTTGACGGGAGCTGCTGACGAGAAATCCAAAGTTGCGTGAAGGCCGAAGCGAGCGCAAATAGCATAATAATCATCGCGCTAGGCGAGCCAAAACCAGCTCGTGGCTCTAAATCTACCACGCCAAATAGTTTAGGATGAAAATCATAAGAAACCGGCTCTAACTCACTAATCTTAGTCTCTTTATCTTCGTTGCTAAGATTACTATCATTGCGAATACTAGCAACTTCCCTCTGGTAGTTTAGATATGGCTGCTGCAACTGGACAACTTCTTCAACGCGCTCAATTTGGCGAACTGGGGCATAAGCGCGCAGTTCAAGGTTATCATCAGGTGCAGGTAAGGCAATAACTCGGACTGCAGTATAAAGAGCAATAAAGATCGGCAACTGAATAATCAACGTCAACATCGAACGGAAAGGTTTAATATTATTCCGTTTATATAGATCCATCATCTGAAGCGATTCAAGCTGTCGGTTACCATTACAATTCTTCTTAATCTCGGCAAGCTCAGGCTGAATCTTACGCATAAGACGAGTTTGGTGAAGCTGACGCTTAATAAGCGGCCACATACAGAATTTTACAAGGATCGTAAACAAAATGATGGCTAAACCAAAATCGCCCACAAAACCGTAAATTACAAAAAGCACGTTCGCGATCGGTCGCACAATGAGCATATCAATTAACTCAAACATGGGTTTATTATAGCACAAGAGAGCGAAGTTTACTAGGGGAGCCGAAAAATAAGTTTACTATTCTAAAGCTTTGGTTTTGAAACTGGAGAGATCTCGGCGAGCACCCGCTCAAGCAATTCGTGGACGAGGCGTCGCAGCTCAAGAAATGGCATTTTAGCGACGGAGCGGCTATGTATGATAAACAAACAATCGATCGGACAGGTAAATCCTTCTAGTTCGAGGCGCAGAGCCTCATAGACACGACGACGGATTCGGTTGCGCCCAACAGCGGATTTGAGAACCTTTTTTGAAATAACAACTCCAAAACGTTGATAATGTCGTAAGTTCGGCGTAAAAATCAAAGCCACTAATGGCGTACGGATGGTCTTCCCTTTTTGATGCACATAACGAACACCTCCGCGAGAATGAAACCGATACTTATGCGACAGCATATAACTATTATACTCTAAATATACTCCCGGGCGGGAGTATATTGTTTTAGGCGGAGAGGCGAGCGCGACCTTTGATACGGCGGCGCTTCAAGACCTTTTGGCCATTCTTAGTACTATTGCGTTTCATGAAGCCATGTTCAACTTTGCGCTGACGTTTGTGTGGCTGATAAGTCCTTTTCGGCATATTTTATTACTCTCTTGCTTTAATAATTATAAAATTCTTGTCTTAGTATACACCAGTTTTCCACTTTTTTCAAGAAGTTTTCCACACATCAACCCTCGAAAAGCCGTCTTTGTGGAAAAAATTACCTCTGTTAGATTTTTCACATATTATACCATCCTGGAATTATAGGGGAAAACTGTGGAAAAGTCAGTAATTGTTTGGTATAATCAAGGTAGAATTAAGGAGGTCACAAGGGGTCATGCTTGACGTGTGGAAAAATGTGCTGGTTAGAGTGGAGCAGCAGATCTCGCGTGAAAATTTCTCAACCTGGTTTACTGGTACGGAACTTTTATCCATGGCGAATGGCGAAGTCGTGATTGGGGTTCCCAACGTATTTAAGCAAACTCAATTGCAAGCAAAGTTTACCGAAGTAATAAAGGCTGCTCTTGAAGGATGCGATATTGAGGTGAAAAGCCTAAAAATCGCAGTAGTCGCCAAAGAAAAGCGTTCTGACAACAAAGTAGCCAGCCAGCCAGCCAGTTTAGCCAAGTTAGCATCGACTAGACAATACCGTACAGCAAACGGAGCAACTGGTTCCCTACAAACCGGGTTAAATGCACGTTATACTCTTAGTACTTTTGTCGTAGGAACAAACAACGATCTCGCAGTAAACGTAGCCAGAAATATTATCGACTTTCCGGGTGAAAAATATAATCCATTTTTCCTCTATGGTGGGCCAGGATTAGGAAAGACTCATTTAGTACAAGCAATTGGTAATGCTCTGCTCGAAAAGAATCCCGATATGAGAGTACTCTATGCACCGATGTCGAGCTTTTATTCGGATTTCATTAAGGCAATTCAGCACAATAAAGGCGACGAGTTCCGGCAGAAGTTCCGCAAGCTAGACGCGCTAATTATTGATGATTTTCAGATGATTATGAATAAGGATGCGTCGCAGGCGGAGTTTTTTGATATTTTTAACGAACTATACCAACTAAACAAATGCATTATTGTTACCTCAGACCGATTGCCGGACCAGATTAAATCAGTGGATGAGCGATTAGCCTCAAGGTTAACCTGGGCGGGAGCGTATGACTTACAGATGCCACAGTTTGAAGAACGCTGCGCAATTCTGCGGTCGATGGCTGACTTCCGAGGAGCAGAAATCGAAGATGAGGCGATTGAATATATCGCAGAAAACGTCAAAACCAATATACGTGCATTGGAGGGTGAATTAAGTCATCTTCTAGCCGTATCAGAGCTAAAAAACATGCCTCCGTTAGAAGTTATTAATGAAGGATATTATGCAAATACAGCTAGCAGCGGACGGGCAAAATCAGTCTCACCAAAACAGGTTGTAGAAAAAGTAGCAAAGTACTATCAACTAACACCAAAAGAAATGTGCAGCAAGAGCCGGGTAGCACATATAAAAAACGCACGGCAGGTAGCAATGTATATTCTTTCAAAAGATTTATCGATGAGTACACCAAAGATTGCAATGGAAGTTGGAGTAAAGGATCATACCACCGTGATGCACGGAATTAAGAAAATTGAAGGTGACCTAAAGCTTAACTTTTCATTAAGGGATGAAATTGCTTCAATTAAAGAGAAGATCTATGGATAAGAGCATGTTCGGGTTTTGGCATATGTGCGAACAAGGTTCGCAAGCTAGCGTCGCCTCACAAGTTTTGAAGCAAGCTTCAAACTCTGTTCGGTTTCTCGGCTTGTTCGGGTACTTTCTTGTTCGGGTTTTGGCATATGTTCGGGTACTTTCTTGTTCGGGTTGTTCGGGTATTTCTGTGGAAAATCTGTGCAAAAGGATGTGGGAAAGTTTGTGGGGAAAAAGTGGAAAAAGTTGTGGGAAAGTCGATAGCGCTAAAAGTTTAGCGGAAAAGGTGTGGCAAAAGCAAGTTTTACACGGGATGGTGGAAAAGTTTTACCACGGGTTTTCCACGCAGGTTTTTCCCTGTAAAAGGTGGGTTTTACACAATTTCCACAGGGCCTACTACTACGACTACTACTTTTTATATAGAGGAAAGGAGATTTAAATATGGAAGTTCAAATTAGTCAGGAAAAATTATCGAAAGCACTTAATAATGTGAGTAGGGTGGCAGCTGGGGCGAGAGCAGCATTGCCAATCCTAAATAATGTACTTATAAGGGTAGATGAAGGAAAAGTAACATTGACTACGACCAATTTAGATATGGCGGTAGTAAGCTATTTACCAGTAGTTTCCAGTAAAAACGGCGTAGTGACAGTACCAGCAAGATTGATGGCGGAGTTTGTAAGTAACTTACCAAAAGGTGAGACAGTAGAGATTTTAGCGGAGGATACAAAAGTAACGATTAAGGCAAAAGGGTATACCTCGACGATTAATGGAGCTTCGGCGGAGGATTTTCCAGAATTACCAGAAATAGACGAAACGAAGGTAGTAAGATTCCAGATGAGCGCGGAAGAGTTCAAGGCGGGACTTTCGCAGGTGATGATTGCGGCAAGCAATGACATGACGCGGCCGGCATTGACTGGGGTGTATTTTAATACTTTTGAGGGGGCAATGTATCTAGCGGCGACAGATGGGTATCGATTAGCAGAACGAAAGTTGATCGATAAACTAGAGGCGGAAGTAGCGGCGATTGTGCCAGCGGCTTCATTACAAGAGGTTTTGCGCAGTATGAATGATGAAGTGGATGAGGTTGAAGTTTTATTTGACGAAACGCAAGTTAGGTTTCGATTAGGGGGGGTGGAAATTACTTCAAAATTGGTAGATGGTTCATTCCCTGACTACCGGCAGCTAATTCCAAAAGAAACCGAAATCCAGATGAAATTAGAGCGCGATGAGTTGATACGGGTAACAAAATTAGCAGCGCTGTTTGCAAAAGAAGTGGGTGGATCAGTGGTTTGTGAGGCAAAAGCAGAAGCCGGAGTTTTTACGATTGCATCAGTAGCAAATGAATTAGGCGAGAATAGTTCTGAGGTAAAAACTGAAGTAAACACTGATGGTAAAGTAACACTGAATTCTCGATTCTTACTAGATGCACTAAATGTTTTGGATGGGAAAAAAGTAGAAATGGGATTCTCGAACAGGCTAGATCCAGTAGTCATGCGAGCGGAAAAGCAAAGTAATTACGTACATATTGTAATGCCACTAAAAGGATAATATGCTAAGTACCTCTCAACATGCTTTTCTCGAGGCGCGTCCAAGGCGCCTGCCGTTGCAGGGCCTTGGCGCTACTCCTCCTCGTAAGTCCGGATCCTCTCGAAAAACATTGAGAAGTACTTCAGTGTATTTCTTCAAGTTGTCTTTAGATTTGGAGTGGGGTTATGATTATTAGAAGCGTGAAGATGACGAATTTTCGAAGTCATGAGAGTTTTGTTTTGAATTGTGATCCACAAACGACTACGATAATTGGGGAAAACGGTTGTGGAAAAACATCGGTACTGGAGGCGATATATGAGGCGATGCAGGGGAAAAGTTTTCGAGCGGTGGATCGGGAGATATTGCGACGAGGAAAAGACTTTTACCGAGTTGAGCTAGAATATGAAGATGGTAGAAGAGTGGTGGTGGTTTTTGATGGGGTAAAAAAAGAGTTTCTAGCGGAAGACAAAAAATCTCGAAGGTTGCCGAAAAAAGCAAGATATCCGATTGTATTATTTGAGCCAGATGACCTACATTTAGTGGGGTCAAGCCCGGTGAGTCGACGGGGGTATTTTGATCGATTCTTTGGACAGTTATCGGAAAAATATGCGATGGCGCTTTCGAGGTATAACAAAGCACTAAAACAACGAAACGAATTACTTAAAGAGGAGAATTTGCGACAAGAAGATTTGTTTTCCTGGGATATTTTATTGACTAGATATGGAGTGGAGCTGATGGAAGGGCGGCGGAGCTATGTGGAAAAGATTAACGAGCGGTTTACTGAGGTTTATCGCTCAATTGCGGAAAATGACGATGAAGTTGCGCTAGATTACTATAGCGAGGTGAAATCAGAGAGTGAATTTTTAGCTCGGTTAGGGAAAGATTTTGAACGTGATAGGCTACTTGGACATACTAGCTATGGAGTACATCACGATAATTATGAATTTATATTTAATCAAGTGAAAGCGGATGGGTCAGCAAGTCGGGGTGAAGTGCGCTCGAGTGTTTTGGCACTGAAATTCATTGAAGCAGAAATGATAATGGAGATTATTCGAAAGCGTCCAGTGGTGTTATTGGATGATGTATTTTCTGAATTGGATGAGATACGACAAAAATGCCTAGTACGGAATTTTCAGGAAAATCAGGTTATTCTTACCTCGGTAGGAAGTAAAGAAGACCGGACTAGTTGCGTCGTTCTAAAAAGAGGGTATGGGTATTTTTGACGAAGCTGAAAATAGTTGGTAAAATTGTAGTTGACAGACTTCAGTTATTATTGAAATGAATAAAGTGGAAAAGTAAAGAGTTTTGCGCAGGGTGTGGAAAAGGTGGGGTTGACAAAGAAGGAAACATAGAAGTGTAGATAAGGATAACACCAGTTATTTGGCAACCCTTGTTTGCTAGTTTAATGGCTCAATAGGTGTATACTCGTAGATGATTTGGTAATCGTCTGGGTCGAAGCCTTTTTCGCGTATTTTCTGGAGGGCTTTTTCCCTATTGCCGCCAGTTGTGTCGGTAATTTTTACGCAGAAATCAGTTTTACATCCATCGAAGTTCCCGCCAGTTACAGAATATTCGGTCCAATCATAAGTTACTGGGTCTACTTCAACTATAGTGAAGGGTATAGCTGTAACAATTGGGTATTTTGCGGCGTAATTAGCCGCAGATTCGTTGGCAATGTAGTTTGCGGCGGAGAGATAATAAGCATATTCTTCGTCATGAGTTTCGTACCAGTTAAATGGGTCACCTTCATTCGGATTAAGATATAAGGCTAAAACTGTTGTTTGATGTTCTTGCAGAATAAGCTTGCGTTCTTGTGTTTCAAAGTCATTAGCAGCTATCGTAACCGTGTATTCCCCAGGTTTAAGACGAAGATCATTATTGATGGGGTAGTTTTTGCCGTCAATTGTCATTTTTGCGAAGGATGGAGCAATAATCGTATGCAATGTGGCGGTTTTTTGAGAGTCGATGATGAAGAAAATAATAGAAAAAATTACTATAGCAACAAATATAACTATTCCCCCAATTACTATAATCTTCCCTCTTTTTTGTTGATTCATGCCGACTCCTTATTTATGTCGATAAATATCATATGCACCAGCAGTTTCATGATAAACGTACATACGTCCAGCATGATCAGCGGTACGGTCTTGGTGCGAGGCGGAAGCGATACCGAGGGTCTGGCCATCTTCTAGTAATACAACAATTTCGGTGTGCGCACGATTGACACGTATGTCGCCTGGTTGATAGTCAGGGTTTTGATCGCTGCGACCAATATATTGGTAATCGGGATTATTTGGCAGATATGTGATTTGTCCACGAAGGAATAGCGGGTAATTAGGGTCTACACCAGAGTATTGCATAACAGTAGAAACGAAGACGTCACAACTGGAACCAATAGCAATAGACCAGTCGGGATTATTTGCGTATGTAGAAGAAATGCCTAGTGAAGATAACGCCGCCTTGTAGGCCTCGTTAGGATCGCGAACATTATGAGATCTATCTGGCCAGCTTAGCTCTAGTGCGGTTTGGTTAATATCGCCGTTACCGCCGGAAGTAATACAGGCTCCGCCACCATAGCTTACACTGCCGGCGGGTGCTTCTCCGGCGCTGGCGGCATATTGAGCAGCGTTGGTGAGCATCGCTGGGTATCTTACAGCAAGTTCTGCGGATGAGAGCCATCCCTTCTCCTGGGAACGGTTTTCGATAGCAGCGATTAACTGATGAACTTTAGTAACGTAGTTTGGGTCAGTAGCGTATCCGGCAGCTTTGATAGCCTCGGTATATGCGTAGGGGTCAGTAATATTTGGTTCCTTGAATACACCATGATTGCGGTAGGTTGAAGTCTTTCGGATATTTTCATAATACCCACGCCAACCTTCCTCTGGGGTAGCATAGCTAAAAGCATTATTTGGATTAGAGTCAAACGCCCCTATACCGAAGAAGTTGTTTCGGTTGACGGCGAAACCACTGGTTCCGGCGCCGGACTCCAGAATACCTTGAGCCATTACAGTTTCCCAAGGGATGCCATATTCTACGCTAAGTTGCTGGGCAATGTCGTGATATTGGTCAATAAAGGCAGCCTGGGTAGTACTAAGACCAGCTGAAATGATACCATCATAAGAGCCTACACCGATGGTACAGCTATCGGTGCCGGTAGGGTTCCAATAGGGGATGTTGTTCTCATTAAAGAAATCCAACATCGAGTCCGATGGTTGAGCAAAAACCGGTACACAATTAGATAGCGCTAACCCTATCGCGCATAAAAATGAGGCGATTTTGTAAAGGATGAATTTTGTATTAATTATTCTTTTCATGCGGCATAGCTTCGATTACGAATGTCAAAATAAATAACGTGTTGTTTAGCGATAGTTTTACTCTCTATCGGGTCGTTGACGATATTTTTTTGGATTTCTTTGTACTTTCCTTGCCCCCACTCAGCAATTATATCAGCGCTAGTTTTAGGATTAGTAGTGTTGCCTTTGAGGGCAATACGCGAGCTAGCGTCGTAATTATCAATAAAGTAAATATATTCAATGAAAGCGATAGCAGTTTCTGCATCATCTTTTGTCATGCCGGTATAACGCACAATTAGTCCTGCTTGGGATGTATCGATTGGGTGGTTTTCGCGATACTTTGCTTCAAGCTTACTTACAGTATTATCGGACTCATCAATCATATCCATTTGCGTGAGTAGACGTTGATCCTCAACGTATCGTTGATAGTAGGTAAAATCACCATCACTTGCCCACTCGTCTTCTCCGTCGTTTACGCATATTTCACCAGTCGCCCAAGCCATGTTAGCCGAGTCCTCTATACCGTTAATAGCATTAGCCACATCACTTCCGAGCGGTAGAGACCCAATCATTCCAAAATCCGTTTCAAGTTCGTTTAGAATATTAGCATCAGCTACGCCAAATGGCGAAGTGCGACCCTTACAATAATTAACATACTTGTATAGTTCGGAACCGTCTCTAATTTCATAAGAATCATCGGAGTCATTATAGTCTAATTGTGATTCAATGGTGCTAAGATAGTCTTGGTTATCTGGTTCAATATATAAGCCATTTACACTAGTAGAAGTAGCTGGGTTACAATATAGGTCACCAACAGCATTAATTGAGCCCAAATCCTTACAATCACCATACGTGGTCATATAGGACGTACCTTCACCATCGGCAAAAACATTGCCAGTTAAGTTGTTTTTAAGTGATGCCAATGACGTGGAAACACTACGTGTAAGAGAGGTTATTGAAGTCAGTCGAGTTGACGTTATGGTAGGAAGAAGGCTATATGCTATAGTGCCGAGGAATGTGTTGGGATTGGTGATATCGAACGGGCTATGTTTCATGCGATCAACTTCAGCTTCGAGAGCAATAACTTCATTATTTACGGCATTGTAGGCTAGGTTTTGTTGTGCGGAAGCCGGCATCTGGCCGTTGGCGTTGCGTCCTAGATTAGTATTTGCTGCAGAAGCACCACGCATGAGGACATTACCAGCAACTACACCTATGGAATCCTCAAATGTGTTCAAAAAGAGCGAAGCAACGAAGGGCACCATGATGCTAACTACCGTACTAGCAACTACAGCCGTGACGACGGACGCGGCTATTCCGAATAGAAAATTACCAACGATGCCTGCTACGCCACCGCCAAGCGTTACGGCTAACGAGATAATTGATGAGCCAGTTTGAGCTCCGGCACAGGCGCTTGCTGCGATTCCATTGCCGAATAGGGTTGTAGAAAGACGCTCATTGGAAAACGATTTTCCTATTTGGGCAATTGAGGCCGCTCCTAATGTGCCGTAAGCTCCACCTAGTACTAGCTGTAAGCCAGCCGCCTCCAACGGAGCGCCTTTGACTTGCGTGTATCCACCATTACCATCCGGAACATCGGCTGTGACTGAAGTACTGAGCATATTAAGCATTGGGTTAATGGCGGAAGCATCACCTTCTCCAGCCATCATCTTGCTAATGTTCTCCATGAAGGATTGGAAATATGTGATGGATTGATAGATGGAGTGTGCTGCGATTATCATAGATATGAGGTTGCCTATGCGATAGAGACTGCAACCAGCATCTACTACTGCAAGACCTTTAGCAAGTTTATTAATATATCCTTCAGCACTGTTAGCAGCGGCTTGTTTTGAGTCGGCTGTTGATTTACTGCTGTCACTATCTCCGATTTGCTCACCAACAACTTTGGATGTTTCTTCACCCGTATCAGGATCTTTCTCGGTTTCATTGTGCTCGCCTTTTGAAAGCGAATGCGCACTAGTAGAGGCTGAATTGTCAAATCTATCCGTCATAGTTTTATTAAAGGCAGTCTCGTCTGCATCAGCGTCACCAGAT
The DNA here is from genome assembly GCA_948944455.1 of uncultured Candidatus Saccharibacteria bacterium. Lineage (GTDB taxonomy): Bacteria > Patescibacteriota > Saccharimonadia > Saccharimonadales > Saccharimonadaceae > Nanosyncoccus. Next base: position 26,636 of record CARBES010000006.1, read on the forward strand.
TGCTTAAAACTACTCCACATGTTTCTGCTCACTCCACGTTCCGAATAATATTTCTCGGCAGGCTTATCAAAGAAAGAAGCGATATTGCCTTTTCTTGCGCTGTCGTAAGCGTCACGAAGGGCGGGGTTGCTTTTATAAACCTCAGAGAAGTTGTTTCCGTCGAGATCAAGCCCATTAAAATGGAGGGTTGTGGTTTTTCCTGATTTGGTGTAGGAAAAACCCTGACTTTCTAGTTTTTTTAAGAACGAGTCAGAAAAACCATTAGTAGGCCAGGTGGCAGACTTAGCGGTTCCTTTTGATGCAAAAGTTGCAATTAGCTTTGCACGAATGGTGTTGCTTGCCTTCTGCGTATTAGTTGCGGAAGTTAACAGATTTGACATCGCTGGGGCAAGGAGTGAATTAGAACTACCGAGGAAGGCACCACCACCAACGATGAGCGAAGCAATGACGCCAATAACAGCGGCTTTGCGTTTGTTGCTTTTAGCTTTTGCTTTTTGGTTGTTTTTACCACCGTTACCGGTATAATAACGTTTTTCGCGGCCAGAAGCGGCATCATTTTCGGCGTTGCGGAGATTACTGAGTGAGTCGGACGCACCACCTTTCCCTTCTCCAATTTGTTCGCGACCACGCGTGCTAGAGCGTCCATTATCGAGACGATCGTCATAATAACCGCGCCCATTGTCAGAAAAGGCCGCGTCACGAGAATCGCCACCATTAGCAAGACGGAGGCTACCAGAATCATGATCCCACGGCTGATATTCGCCTCCCGGTTGGTATGAAGGTTGTTCGCCTTCACGGAGACGATCGCGAGATGAGGATGATCCAGTGCGGGTAGGCATGGGTTAGATCCTTCCTCCACCTGGTTTAGTGCTAATGAGAGACTCCTCTGTTTCGGAAGCGATGATTTGGATATGGACATGGTTGCTACCAGCGAAGAAGAGGCCTTGACCGACTGGGAAGTTGGCGAGGCGCTTCTTTTCTTCGGCAGTGAGTTTAAAGACATCAGAAAGAACATCAACGGCCGAAGCGGATTGTTTTAATAGAAGCTGCATAGAAGAGTTAGCAACGATAGCACGGCCCATTTTGCTACTCATAAAGTCTTCGACGTCCTGGGTGATGGTAGTGAGGCCAAGATAATACTTACGAGCGCGTTTCGCGAGACTAAAGAGGAAGTTGGCAGAATCGTCGTATTTCATGAGTTGCCAAGCCTCGTCAACGATGAGGAGACGGCGTTTTTGTTCGGCGCGGACGACATTCCAGATGTGCGAAAGAATGATATACATAGCGACTGGTCGGAGTTCGTCTTCAAGGTCGCGAATATTAAAGACGACCATAGAGTTGTTAATATCGATATTTGATTGCTGCGAGAAGATGCCAGCGAAAGTACCAGTAGTATATTTGCGGAGACGCTGCGCAAGCTGTGGGCCAGTTCCTCCCATATGCAATAGGGTGTCATAAAGATTAATAATGGTTGGCGGGGTGGCTTGGTGGGTGAGCGGATCGCTCGTAATGCCGGCTCGAGCGTAGGTGTCGATTAGAGCCTGGTCAAGATCAGCTTCTTCGTTAGCGCTTAGGGCTGGGACAACTTGGCCGTTCGGGCCGATTTGGTTACCGCCAAGCATGAGGCGGAAGAGACCATGCAAGGTGACTAAGTTCGCACGGAGAGCATCGTTAGCATCCTCGCTATCGATAACCTTCGGAAGATCAAATGGGTTAATACGAACATCGGAGTTGAGTGAGAGGCGGATGTAAGAGCCACCGACGGCGTCGCAAAGTTTCTGATACTCGTTTTCTGGGTCAATAATGAGAATCTCAGCCCCGATCATCATAGAGCGGAGCGCCTCAAGTTTGACGGCAAATGATTTACCGGCACCAGACTTCGCAAAGACTACGAGATTAGCGTTTTCAAGGCTAAACCGGTCAAAAATGACGAGACCATTGTTATGCATGTTGATGCCGTACAAGATTCCCTTTTCCTGAGTAAGGTCGGCGGAGGTAAATGGGAAGCAAGTAGAGATGGCGCCGGTGTTCATATTGCGACGAATTTGGAGCTGGTCGGTACATTGTGGCATAGTGCTATTCATTCCCTGTTCTTGTTGGGAACTAGCGACTTTACTAAAGACCATTTGTTGGCCAAGGAGGGTTTCAACTTTGTGCTGAACGAAGTTAAGCTCGTCGAGCGAATCAGCCCAGAGCGTAATATAGAGGCCGAAGCGGAAGAACTTCTCAGCACCAACTTGGAGCTTATCGCGAAGTTCCTCAGCATCGTTAATCGCGGCTTCAATTTCCGGGTCGCGAACTTTGCCACGTTCGGCGTTGACATTGTAGCTAGCCTCGAGCTGGGTAACTTTCTTGCGGAGGTTTTTCATGACGACAGTGGTTTCGACGGGGTACACATACATAGAAACGTCAAGCACCTCATCGATATTAATCAAAGGAGAAATCCAGCCAGTGTAAAGTGAACGGGGATAACCGTAAACGTAGATAGTGCGACCATATTTAGTACCGAGGCGAAAATAAGCAGAATGAATTTCGATAGAGCTAGGAGAAATAAGATCACGGAGGGTAGTGATACCTTTTTCAAAGGCTTGCTGAACTTCAGCCTCTTCGGCGGCTTGGGACTGAACGGCGATTTCTGCGGCGGTTAGCCGAGTCTTTTTATCTTTTTTACTCATTAGGTTTCTCTCCTTTACGTACGTAGGTAGTGGCAAGCTTAGTAAAATCAACTAGCGGTTCACGAACGGCGGTGTCGGGGTTGTTGAAGTTGTAGAATAATTCGCTGAGTTCACGGGTACGAAGACGAACGGATTGGATGCCAATTTGGAAAAGACCAGAAATAACTGATTCAACACGATTATTGAGCTCATCAACAGCTTTATTATAGGTATCGCGGTTAATTCTGGTAACGTCAGGAGCTTTTTTACCAAAAGTTTTGAAAAGATTTTTGGTTTGTTCGACGAGTTTCTCGGCATCAGCAGAACTATAATACGGAATAATAACAAAGAATGATTTGTCCATAATGTTAGCTTCTTGGGAAAGTAGGTCGATGAAATTAATATAATCGTCCATCAGAACGCCAAGAAGCATGTTGTCTTGATTACGACGGATCGTGGAGAGGCGTTCGATATAAGGGCCAATATCAACGCGCTGCGAGCGGACGAGGATTTGGACGGTAAAGTTGAGCGAATTGAGGAAGTTTTGGTAGCTATACTCAACACCTTCGCGCTCTTGTTCGGACATAAGGTCGAAGTTGATGGACTGACAAGCTACAACAGCACGGAAAGAGCCGTCTTTCATAATAACGAGGCCATCACGGAGCTCGGAAATTTGGAGCGTGGATTGAGTAGAGATAGGGTTCTCGACTACTTTCGGGAGATTATTTTGTGAACTGAGAGACTGTGGAGCCTCTTGTTGCGGAGTGGCGATCGGGGCAGCAGCGGTCATGTTGGCGGCGATTTGCTGTTGCTGGAGAGTTTGTTGGGTATTGACGTTTGATTGATACATTTGGGACTGAGCAACTTGCTGTCCAGGTTGCATACCCATCATTGGCGGTTGCGTGGGAGGTGTTTGAGGAGTGGCCATAGGTTGGTTAAGCGGACGTGCCGCCATGGCGGCACGGGTAGTAGCACCAGTACCGTAAGCTACGGGCGCAGATTGCCCTTGAGGCATTGCTTGGGGCTGTGGACCCGGAATACCTAACTGGCGGTTATTTTGTGGATTCATCTATATGCTCTCCTTAATGTAATGAAACAAAAACTTCATCATTATTATTTTCCTCGGTCTTGGTGGCGGTTTGATTGGCGACGCGATCAGCGGTTTGTTCAATGGTAGCAACAGATAAGTCGGGATTATTTGCGAGGTTTGTCATTGTGTCTTGGTAAACGGCGGATTCGGAAGCATTGACGGAATCGATAGGTGGGAGGTCGGGGGTAACAACGACTGGTGACTCAAAGCCGGAGATGGTTGCTGGAGCACCAGAAGGCGAAAAGCCACCGTCATTTGAGCCGGTAAAACCAGAGCGAGGCTGGATTACGCGTTGGTTGGGAAGTTGAATCATGCCGTTAGCGACGCGATTCTCGATATTGTATTCGGAATTAGCGATAGCGTCACGCATTTGGTTAACGACGGCCGCACGGCGTTCATCTTGTTGCTGAGTCATAAGATTATTAAGATTATAATTGTCGTTACGCTCAAACATATCGGTAGTGTTGTAAGCTTCGGCATAAAAATCGTCTTTCATAGTAGTGCTGGCATTCTTAATGGCGTGACCTTCGGAATCAATAATCTCGGCAAGGAAAGAGAGGCGATGGCTGGCTTCGTCTTCAGTAATATCACGAGCACGAGAAGCTTCGACTTTTTTTGGTGCGGTGATGAGAATGGTTGATTCACTCTGACCGGGCATCCAGTAACGCTTGTTTGGTTTGAGGTAAAAAGACAATAAGGCCGCAAAGTAGGTCTCCATGGGCTGGTCTTTTTTAAGTGGGAGCGCAAGAATAGCAAAGAAAATAGCAACCGGAATTGGGATAATAGCCAACAACGGGAAGATCTGGAACAGACCTACCATAAGCATTATCAACCCGAAGACAATCATAAGATAGACAAATTGTCGGAAGGTGAATGGTCCCAATAACTTATCGTCCGCCTCAACGTCCTGCGGAACTTTGTATGTTGCCATATACTATATATTATAGCACAGGGCAGACTTTTTGCATAAATATTTTTCTCTCAGGACGTGTTGCTTGGACTTGCCGTTACTAGGTATTTGTCGCTTTGCGCCTCTCTGCAGATTTTAAGAGTAGGTATTGGCTTGGCCGATGAGATTAATGATGTCGTCGTAGAGCTCAAGTTTGCGGTTGTTTTCGATGTTGTCTCGGTTGACGATTCGGTTAATACTGTCATTCGCAGAGGTAAGTGGGTCGTCTCGGAGGGCTTCGTCGAGAAGCATGCGACAATCTTCGACTAATTCTTCGAGGCACTCGACACTATCAAAGTATTTGATGAGTGGTTCGTAGAGTTCGTCGATAGTGTAATTATCATAGAAGAGTCGATCAATCTTGCTAATAATCGTAGTGTAGCTATTGCGGTCATAGTACTCGCGGAGAGCGGCTTGCTGAGCATCGCTGCGATGTTTGCGGCTAAGCTGATCGCGGGTGCGTTGTACGCCAGGGTGACTACTACCAGAACCGCCACTACTTGGACGAGGACCACCACTGTTGCCACCTCCGCCACCACCATGTGGGCCAGGAGTAGGATTGCTATCGTCACTACCACCACCATCATCATAGTCGTCGTCACTCATCATACTACGAATACGGGCCTGAGTTTCACGAACCTTCTTTTGGGCGATGTCAGGATCTTGACTGTCGAAGATATTGTTGTTGCTACCCATACCGAGGACTTCGCCAATCGGAGTATTCGGATCCATATTTTTGAGACCGATTTCGGAGAGAACATCAAGAAGGCTATCGATAGACTTTAGAGTATCGTTCTTTTGGTTTTCGAGAATGTTCGGAGACATACGACGGTTGAAGGCACTGACAAGCTTCGCAGCGGCTTTCGGTAGAATCTTCCGTTTGAGGAGCTCTTTACGATCTTGGAGTGTGATACTAGGATCATCGAAGTCAAGTTCTTTCCAGGTGCCGTCGGCTTGTAGGCGGAGACCACCAAGTTGCTGGCCATTGACGTTACGGTAGTTCATGATGTCGGCGTCTGGGAAATAGTATTCGAAAGCACTGATAGGGTTGCCATTGCTGTCGACTAGACCGACTTTCGGGAAGTATCTCTTGAACAATTCATCATTAGTACAAGTAAGAAGCTTTGCCCAGGTATCAAGTGCGTAGCCGTCGCTGATGTTAATGGAACCAGCTTTCGAAGCCACGCTCAAACTTTGGAGGTTGGCAATGTTGTACTGTCCAATAGAGGTGACGTAACCCATGTTGGTTTGGGCAGTAATCATCGGAGTAACTTCGGCGGCATGCTCCTTGTATTTACTAGCGAGCATAGCGGCGGTAATAGTACTGTGGTAGCGGCGGAGAATACCGGATTTAGACTTGTCGTTAGCATCAACACCGATTTCAGTGAGATAACGACGGTTAATCGGGTCACCAATGAAGATATCGTCGGTAAGGAGCTCTTTCATATAGCCAGCATCGTCGTCGTAGACACGCTGAATCAAGCCATCTTTATCATCGGTAATGTCGAAGTATTTCACCTTCTTGTATTGCGCACGCTCAGTGGCACTAAGGGCGTCATATTCTTCCTTGGTGATTTCTTCATTAGTATCTTTATGGACACCAATGTAGCTTTGCCATTTGTCATACTGCTTCCCTGGTAGAAGTTGATATTGATCGTTTTCGATTTGTTTACCGTTCTTGTCGAGGGCGTAACCATTATCATTCATGCCGGCTTTATCGAAGATCATGGCGCGGAATTGTGGCTTCTTGATACCAAACTTGTTGATAATAACACGAGCTTCGCTGCGGCGACGTTGCTCAATTTGGGCATTACCAACAATCACTTGGCCCATAATGGAGGCTTCGCCAGTATGGCCAAGACTACCAGCAGCGCCTTTTACGAGACGGTTAAACTTCGCTGGGTCGGTTTCGTGGTTGATAGTAGCTTGCATATACTGACTTAATAGCCATTCCTGATCAGCTTGCGCTTCGTTGGCGGTTAAGAATTGCTGTTTCATGGAATCGAGGTAGGCGTCAGCATGCGCATCAGAAAGGCGCTCAGCATCGGAACCTTTGAAATGATTGCCGTAGGCCGATAAGGTATTTTTATAAGCGGCCTGGGCGTTTTCGGCGCGAGTTGTGTAAATACCGGCGAGCTTAGCATTGCGCGTGTAACGATGGGCGCGCTTTCGCCAGGTGTCGTTACCTTCAGAGTCGGGACCAGTACTAGAGGAAATACGCTTCAATGCAGCCTCAGTAGCGCGACTTTGACGGATCTCGAGAGAGTTTTTTGTGTCAATATCGCGTTCAGTGCGGCGCTGGTCGAGGAACTGGCGGAGATGAGCGCCGGGCATATTAGAATTAGCAAAGTAACGTTGTCGGCTTTGTTCGAGATGACTGGTGGACCAGCCGGCAAGACCACGCTGGGCCGGGGCGGCAAGTTTGTGGAGCCCGGCGTTGAGAGTGCCAAGAATGGTGCCAGACATCTTCATGAGCGACCAAGAGAAGAAAAGTGGTAAGACCTGGACGCCAACACCAAGGATAATACCGAAGCCACTAGATGCACTAGTGATAAGTGCCCAGCCAGCAAGCTGCGATGCACCAAAGAGCAGGCTAAACATAGGGTAGAAGATAAGCATACGGAAGAGGAGATCTTTCCATTTTGCGAACCATTTTTCAGTATTTGGTAGGAGATAGGCGACAAAAGCGAGTGGAGAGATCATGATAAGTAGAGCGACGAGGGCTTGGCGAGCGGCAATGGTGATAAGCCCAGTAACAACTGCGATAAGGGCACTAACTAAAATTGGAACAAGCATCCAGAAAAGTCCACCGATGCCGCCGGCAGCAGCGGCGATGGCGACGCCAGCAATAGTCCCACCGCCAATAAGGACACTAAGAAGCTCGGCGAGGGAGACATTGGCTGCTTCGGAGGCACTACCAGCGGCGATAACGGAATTTTGAATGGACTCAAAGAAACCACGGAGACCGGCGCCGATAATATTGCTAATATCAACCGCAAGCGAACAGATAATGAAACTGAGGTTAACGAGGATAATAGCGATAATGAGACGTGGAAGAACGCGCTTAATGCCGTAATTGTTGATGCCTAGGCCGGTGAGCTGAGAGTAAATCACGATGAGAAGGAAGATGATGAAGATAATGTTGGTAATATTACGGGCATATTGCCAAACAAGGTAAATTGGTGAAGAATCATCCATCGTAAGCGGGTTAACGACAAGAAGATCATTAATAACGTTATAAATAGCGTCAACGGCCGTAGCAATAACACCGGTAGTTGGGCAAACAATCCAAGCAAGGGCGCCAACCTGATCTTGACAGGTATTAACTTCCTCAATGTCTTCGTCTGGGTTCTCTTCGCTATTGGAATCGGATGGAGTAGTTTCAGTGTCGGGTCCGGTCTCGTCGCTCGGGCTAGTTTCGTCGGTGGATGGGGCTTCTTCCCCGTCGGCAGCAGGATAATCTTCGGAAGGGGTGACGATGTTTTCGTCGTCTTCGTCAGCATAGACGACTGGCCGGAGGGCGGCTGGGGCAAATGAGGCGCCAAAAACAATGCCAGCGGCTAGCAGCATAAGGGCTAGGAATTTAGCAATATATTTTCTCATAAACACTTCCTAAACGACCCTGAAAAGGGTTGTACTGTCTATTATAGCACACATAAGCTTTTTAGTCAAGAGTTTTTCTCGAGAAAAACTCTTGGCATAGTCACAGCGTCCAAATAGAGAAGATTCTCTCTGTTTGTCCTACGGCCGTTTCTATGCTTCAATACCATTTTTGGGGAAAATGGTATTGCTGTGGAGGCCGAGATTCACTTTGTTGTTGAATTGAGAAAAGAATGATAATATAGAGGTATGAAAGAGAAGATTTTGGTGACTTTGGGGGTAATAATGATAGGAGCGGCAGGTTTAGTAGCGGCACCGACTCCGGTGATGGCGGCGGGCGGTAACTGTGGCGCGGGCAATTTTTTAGGGATGAAGCCATGGTTTGATGGCTTGTGTGAGAGTAATGATAAAAATAGCAATATTGTAACACCGTCAGAACAAGGTAGTGGGATCACGATTTCGACGTTTGTTTGGACAATTGTTCTAAACGTTCTGTTTGACTTAATGGTAGCAATTGGATACCTTGCAGTGGGGTTTGTGATTTACGGTGGCTATCTATATATAATGTCGCAAGGTGACCCAAATAAAGCACAAAAAGGTAAACGAACTTTGATGACGGCGATAACTGGGGTAATTATTGCAATGGGAGCATCGGTGATCGTGAATACTGCGGTGACAATTTTGGGGATTAATATAGCAGATGGCGCGACGCAGCAGGGGTTTGACGCAGCGCGGGTGCAGAGTATTTTCTCCTGGGCCTACTCGATGGCGGGGCTCGTGGCAGTGATATTTATTATTAAGAGTGGTATTGATTATATGCTATCGCAGGGAGATCCGGGCAAAACCCAGAAGGCGACGAGAGGAATTATTTATTCGATTGTAGGCCTGGTGATTGTAATTTTGGCGGCGATTATTACGAGCACGGTGATTAGTTCGGTGGGAGGAGCGTTGTAATGAAAAGAATAGGATTAATGTTAGCTGCGGGGGCAATGGTGCTATGCGGGGTATTGTTCCCTGCGCCGGTGATGGCGGATGGGTTGGCGGATAGTGATCTATGTAATGATATCACAGACCCTGGTTTGTTGGAGGCGGCTGGGTGCAATACGACAAAGAAGGCTGACGTAGTCATTAATGCAGTACTAAGCGTAGTTTTATCATTCGTTGGAATAATCGCAGTTTGCGTGATGATTTACGGTGGCTTTTTGTATATGACGAGTAATGGCGATTCCGGTAAGGCGCAGAAGGCAAAGAATGTGATTTTGTATGGACTGGTGGGTATGGTAGTAGCATTGCTGGCTTATGCGATTATTGTTTTTGTGAGCAAGGGTATTGGCGGCTAGAAAGTCTAGACATTTTAGGCTTCGTGTTATATTATAGAAACAATATAGAGTAGTAATTGAAAGGGAAAATTATGAAAAAACTAATTTTAAGTGTTGTCGCGGCTGCTTTGACGGTTTTGGGGTTAGGTAGTGTAGCGTCTATTTCACCAGCGTATGCGGCTCCGCAGTGTTTCGACAAGGATGGTAATTTAACAAGTGATTTGACGCAATGTGCCGGTGGTGAAGGTCAAGCTGATAATCTGATGGGGACGTTGACTACGGTTATTAACGTAGTCTTGGCGGTAGTTGGGTTTATTGCGGTTATTATGATTATCATCGGTGGTATTAGTTTCATTACATCGCAGGGTGATAGCTCAAAAGTTACGAAAGCTCGCAACACGATCCTTTATGGTGTGGTCGGTTTGGTCGTTGCTTTGTTGGCATTTGCGATTGTGAACTTCGTGCTCACGAATGTTTTCGGGAATAACTAATATTGCTGGTCGGAGGTTTGTGATGATAAGATTGAAAAGTCTGATCGTTGCTGGGTTGATAGCTTTATGTAGTTTAGGTGGGGTAATGGTGACCAGTGACATAGCCGAAGCTGCAGTGACTTGCCCAGATGGTTCATACAGAAAAGAACATAACATCCCTGCAAATTCGCTGGCTGAGTGTAATTTGCCAGCAGAGCAGTCTGATGACGGTCTGATGAATCGAGTATCTAACATTATTAGTGTAGTTCTTGGCGTGCTAGGACTCGTGGCTGTGGTAGTTATTATCATTGGCGGCATTAGCTTCATCACATCGCAGGGTGATAGCTCGAAGGTTACGAAAGCGCGCAATACGATTTTGTATGGCGTAGTTGGTCTCGTGGTTGCCTTGCTGGCATATGCGATTGTGAACTTCGTGCTCAAGGGAGTTTTTGGTGGGACTTCCACTTCTTAACTAAAAATAGCAATTACTACTAAAAGCGCTTGGGGGAGCGCTTTTTTGACGATAAGAAAAAGCTAATAAAACATCCTCGGGTTAGTTAATGCTAGACTTTCTTCAACCTAGGTGAGTATTCTTATGTTCTTTCTAAGAAGCTTTACTATCATGCTTTTCCTACATAGTACCAGTATATTGTTCGCCAAAACTTCATCCTCCCTTTGATTACTCTATATGGCTAGACAACGGAGGGAATAGCCCCAGAAATTATGGCTATTTTTGTTTGGCGTGACAAGGCCACTAGCATAGAATCGCGCTGAGTATACCGCTGATTGTGAATACAGATAGGTATTATTCGATCGACTTAGGAATGGAACTTCTTCTAGGAGCTTACCTACATACCCGCTGCGAACGAAGATGTTTCTACTCAGAATGAAATGCTGGTAGGTTGCCGGCATTTATAACTTATGCAACATAGTTGAATTATTTGAAAATGCTAGCACTGTGCTAGCATTAGCTGTTTCTTCGTCCGCAGCGGGGCTGTCGACCGGGTTGGCTATATAAACCACGTTGCTATGGCGTACCACGAATGGTCGTCCAGTGCTAATCCTGATCAGTTACAAGCTGGCTACATGTCTATTTCTGGTACGATTGTCGCCCTCCCGAACAATGGCAATCTTTATCATGGTCGTTCCCTCCGTTGTCTAGCCATAGAGTAATATAAGGGAGGATGAAGAAGGTTAAGAGAAATCGATTTTGCTTAAACTAAGCAGGACAGTATATCGGATAAGCAGAGCAGTATGGTACAAAATGCGATTTTTGACATGGATGTGCTTGTTATTTTGGAAAGATTTGATCTATAATTCCCTTATTATTAAAAATGGGAGAATTATGTTTAGAGAAAAGAATGGCAACATTAATAATAAGGAGGGAAATAAAGAAGTTTAGCCAGTATGGGTTTCTAGGGATTCCGTTAATATCTCAGCCTCATGAGGGGAGTTGGTATGTACATTTCAGATTTCATGGGAAAGAACAAGTAGCCGTCTTAGTGCAGCAGCGGACGTTTAGCTGTTCGAGGCTATATTCTAAGAGAGGGAGGATAGATGAGACGGATATGAAAATTAAGGAAGGATTCCATAAAATGTTTTGTGAATAAAAATATTCCCCTGGCCGAATAGCAAGGGGGATACGAGAAATTCTCGAATATGCTCCTATTGCACTAAAACGACACAAAATAGTCAAGAGTGGGGCGGAGGCTACGGAGAAATACCAAAAATCGCTCCGAAGAGCGATGCTGGCGAGGCCAAGACCTTGCGGAAATGATAGAGAGAATAAGAAGTAGCAGGATCTTGTTTTGGTGTGTGAGTAAAAGTGAGTTCTCGATTATTGAACCATGATTTGCTTTGGTGCGTCGAGGTTTTCCTTTTCAAAGGTAATGGTGAGGACGCCATCTTTGAGCTCGGCTTTCACGGTGCCTTCATCTTCCTTCACTTGGACTGGAAGAGCGATGGTACGAGAGAACTCGCCCCAGTAACATTCCTGGATGTGCCAGGCAGTTGCGTTTTCGTCTTCGCCGCCACTTAATATTCCGGAAATTGTCAGAATATTGTCAGAGATAGTGACGTTGAGGTCGGACTTGGAAATGCCGGCCGTGCGCGCTTTGACAACAAGTTTATCGGCGGTTTCATAGACATCTACAGCGAGTTGTCCTGGAAAATCGTCAGTATCTTCCCACCCATCATTTGCCCCCGGATCTGATGGTTCTTCGACGTTCATAGCTGCTCGCGGGCTTCGTTCGGCGACAGGAGCTGGATCCGTGTCATCGAGGAAAGCCGCTGCTAGTTCATCTTCCATCAGCATATCGGCATCATTATTACGAGCCATTGCTTGAATTACCTCCGTTATATACTGTTATGCTTTATTATAATGATGATTCACGCTAAAATCAATACTAAATAGGAGTTTCGTTGTGAAAAATACAACAAAATGGGACCTAGTTGACCTAATTTGTCCGCATACCTGTCGGGGTTGCGGCGAATTGGGAGCGGTTCTTTGTGAACGTTGTAAAAAATACATACTAGACGAGTATGTGGAAATTTGCCCCATCTGTAAGAAAATAGTTGCAGAAACAAAAGAAAGTGTCCAAAAAGTAAGAATTGTGAACTTGGAAGGGGAAAGCAAATTTTGTGAAGGATGTGATTCCCCGTTTGAGATGTGTTGGGTTGTAGGGTGGCGTGAGGGGGCGCTAGCGAAAGTGGTAAAAGATTTTAAGTACCAATCGGTGCGAGCGGCGGGAGGGGTGCTAGCGGAATTGGTTGATATGGTCTTGCCAAGAGATTTTTCGGATATGACGGTAGTTCCCTTGCCGACGATTGGACGGCATGTGCGAGAACGGGGGTTAGATCATACGAAGATTTTAGCAAAGAAATTGGCAAAAATGAGAAATTGGAGGGTAGATATGGCTTTGGCGCGAGCAACCGATACGGTGCAAGTAGGAACGAATGCAGTAAAGCGGAAAAGTCAGGCCGATTCTACCTATGACGTAGTGAAGAAACTAGATCCGGAGGGGAGATATTTGTTGATAGACGATATATGGACAACAGGCGCTACGATGCAGGCGGCAGCGAAGAAGATGCGAGAAGCGGGAGCGAAGAAAATATACGGCGTTGTTTTGGCAATTGGTCGTCCAGGAGAAAAAGAAAGAACCGCTTGATGAGCGGTTCTTGGTAGCCTTTGGATGTATTTTAGGCTAATAGATTCATAATGAGGAAGGCGGCTTCGTCGGTTTCTGGGGTGGTGGTGCTAGCGCCGATAGCGTTGAGAACGAAACGGATAATGGCATAGGCGAGGAAGGAAATAATAAGACCGATAATGGCGTAGAGGACAGTGTTTTTAGCATCAGTAATTTTTTTGCTGTCGCCGCCGGAAAGGATGTAGCGGAGACCGCCCCAAATTAGCATAATAACAGAAACAGCACCAATGACATAGAGTGCGATACTGGTGATACGGGTAAAAATACCGCCATCGCCAACGAGCTCGGCTGGCATACCTTCGGCGCGGGCAGCTTCAGCACCCTCCTGGACGGTGAGGGCCATAGCTTTACCGGCGCAAAGAGTAGCAGCAGTACTAATGCCGGTGATAATTTGTAGAACATTTCTTGCAAACTTCTTCATTTGATTCTCGCAGTTAAATGATGAATATACTTGTAGTTTATTATATCATACTTTGCGGAAATAAGGAAAAGATAAATAAAACATTCTTAGGAAGATTCTATTTATCTTTTCCTTACTCCACATTGGTTTGTAATATTG
>CARBES010000007.1 GCA_948944455.1 uncultured Candidatus Saccharibacteria bacterium
AAACTCCACCAGAGACTCCACCTGAAACCCCTCCTGAGACTCCGCCTGAAACTCCACCAGAAACTCCTCCAGAAACCCCACCTGAAACTCCACCAGAGACTCCACCTGAAACCCCTCCTGAGACTCCGCCTGAAACTCCTCCTGAGACTCCGCCTGAAACCCCTCCTGAGACTCCGCCTGAAACTCCTCCAGAGACTCCACCTGAAACCCCGCCTGAAACTCCTCCAGAGACGCCTAAGGTAAAAGATCCGGAGACGGAGCAGAAGCGAGTTGAAGAAGCACCATTAGGGGCGGAGGTTACGGGAACTCCGGACGTAACCGAGACAACGCCGGAGGCGGGCACTTCGGAAGTGGTGCCACCGTCGATCACGGAGATTATGAACGGCGCACCAGGAACAACTACGATGGTTGGCGGAGCTGAAGGAGCCGGCGAAGCTCAAGAGAGCCAAGAAGGACAAGAAGTTGAAGCTGCAGTAGGCGGCGGTCAACAGAACAACGAGAATGAGCAGAAAATTCAAGGCACTATCAAGGAAAATCAACAAGCTGATCAGAATCAGACTCCAGAACAACAACAGCAAGCTCAAGAGGAACAGCGCGAGGCTGATCAAAAAGAAATTACTGAAGGACCGACCGATGACGAATTTGAGGCTTATATCAATAGCATCTTAGGCGAATCATAAAGAACTTAATAAAAACAAATAGGAGGAAAATGAAAAGAAAACAGCTTTTAATGGGAATGGCGGCGGGGGCGCTATTCCTAGGACAGGTGGTAGCGACGCCAGCCGTAATGGCATGGGGGCCGGAGCGGCCGACCTTTACCAATAATGAACCAGCGGATTATCCAGTCTTTAACTCAATTACGGATAATGCGGCAGTGCAGGACGAGCGTGACTTTGTACGGATTGCTGAGAAGAATGCCGGCGCAACGTACTCGAGCGATATTGTGATTGAGGCAGGAAAGCAGTACGAAGTATATATTTATTACCACAACGACGCCTCGGAGACTTATAATGATAAAGCGCATGGTTATAAAGGGGTAGCGCGCGATGTGCGGGTTTCGAGTGGCTTCCCGCAAGAACTTTCGAAGGGTGAACGTGGGAAAGTTGTTGGAATTATCTCGGCTTCCAATACGAATCCACTGCAAGTCTGGGATGAGGCATATATTACGGCTAAGGAAGCTGTAACATTACACTATGTGACTGGCTCAGCCAAAATCTACAACGGCTATGCGACAAACGGGTCAACTCTGTCGACGAATTTGTTTACAGACACAGGGACATTCATTGGTGTGAATGCTTTGAATGGTGTGGTTCTGGGATGTGCGGAGTATTCCGGGCAGGTTGTGTATACGATTCAGACGCAAGCTATAGAAACTCCAGAAGAGCCGGCAGAACCACCAGCAGAAACGCCAGTAGATCCAGAGGAACCGACGCCGAAGCCAGAGTTGCCAGAAGAACCTGAACCAGAACCGGAAGTGCCGGAAGAGTTGCCGAATACGGGTCCAGCAGAAATTATCTTGGCGGTAGCGATAGTTATCGCGATTATCGCCGGATTAGTCTATTGGTTTAAGACGCATAAAACCGTAAAACATGTGACCAAGAAAGCACGTGGCCGGAAGTAATTGAGAAATCGCTATTTCGATATCTGGGAGCTTGACTTTTGGGCGGAAGTTTGATAAAATGGCAAGAGATAAATAATATTTTAAGGGAAAGATATGAAGAAAGCAGTTGTACTCATCGGCGGTAAGCAATATCTCGTCGAAGAGAAAGAGACCCTCCGGGTGGACCTCCTTCCGGCAGGAACTAAAGAGCTCGAAACTGGTGCTTTGCTTGTAATTGATGGCGACAAGGTTACGGTTGGCACGCCAGAGGTGAAAGGCGTGAAGGTTTCGGCAAAAGTTGTAGACGAAAAAGTCGCAGGCGAAAAGATCCGCGTCATTCGTTACCATTCAAAGAAGCGTGTCCATAAGGAAACCGGCCATCGCCAAAAATATAGCTTGATTGAGATTGTCAAGATCGGTTAATGCTTAGTTAAACCTTAAAAAGTCCTCCATTTGGGGGACTTTTTGTGATATACTGATGGTAATGAGAGGTTTTTGGAAAAAGTTGAGAGAGTCGAAGGTCTTTTGGCTAGCGTTAATTATTAGTTTACAAAGTGTGGCTTATGTGGTGGCGGGTATAAACAAGGCTTATATTCATATGGACGAGGCTTATTCGTATGGTCTAGCGAATTATGATCGAGTGGAGCTGGTCGACGCGCCGGATTTTTACGATCATTGGCATACCGGAGAGTATTACGAAGATTATTTAGCAGTTCAAGAAGACGAGAAGTGGGATTTTGCGCCGGTTTATAATAATCAGCGTGATGATGTACATCCCCCGCTGTATTATTTGTTACTAAGGCTGACGATGGAAATCGGCGGGGATGACAGCTATTCGAAGTGGCCGGGCATAGTGTTGAATATCGGGATTATGGCGATGACGACGGTGTTTGTGTTTTTGGTGGCCGAGCGGTTGATGCGACAGGAAAAGCACGCACTGACGAAAGCTTTGATTCTTACACTATGCGTAGGGCTGACGGTGGCAACATTCGACACAGTCTTGTATATTCGGATGTATGCGCTTCTAACCTTGATGGTGACGGTGACGGCGTGGCTACATTTGAAATTGCTAGATGCGAAGAAGGTTGAACCGATACTCCTAATAGCGATCGGGGTGGTAGCGCTTCTTGGAGTGTTGACGCAATATTATTACTTGTTCTTCCTGGTGCCGTTGTTTGTAGTGATGGCGGTACGATATTGGCGAGCGAAGGATTGGAAAAAGCTAGGATGGTATATTGGGGTGCTGGCAGCGGCGGGGATTTTGTCGCTGATAATTTGGCCGTATTCGATTCAACATATGTTCTTCGGTTATCGTGGGCAAGGTGTGATTGAGAGTTTATTAGATGTTTCGACTTCGGTGCTACATTTTGGGATTTACATTTGGCTACTCGGGCAATATGCGTTTAATGGAGTGTTGCCGGGGATTTTGATTGCGGTTTTAGTGATGGGCGTACTAGGTTTGATGAAGGGCAAGAAGATTGAAACTACATCCGGAGAACGAAGTCGATACGGTATGATTTTTGTGGCCACGTTGGTCTATTTCTTGATTGCGGCGGTGGCCTCGCCATATCAAGATTTGCGCTACATTATGGCGATTTGTGGGCTTGGCTTCATTCTGGGGGTGTTTGGATTATATAAAGTAATGGGAGCTTTTTGGTCGGAGAAGATACGAGATATTATTATGGCGGTATTTTTGGCGATCATAATGGTTTTGCCGTTGGCGACAGGGAATTATCCGCCAATGATGTATCGGGAGCGGGCTGAGCTGGTAGCAAAGATTGAGGAGAAGCGTGAGGTGCCGGCGGTGTATGTATTCAATACGAGTGACCAGAGATTCTTAGATGATATTTTACTATTCGCGACGCTTGAAGAGAGTTATATAGCAAAGGATCTTGAAGTAACGGATGGAAGTGTGCGGCGAATCGTACAAGAGAAAGATTTGTCGCGCGGATTGATCGTGTTTGTAAACAATCAATTGGGGCATGAGCAAATTATGAAAACTTTTCGCGAGGCGACGGAGCTGAGCGAGCAAGAATGGATGGGGGAATTGTTCTCGTGCCAGGTGTATTATTTAAGCAAATAGCCGATAATCTTGTGGTATAATGGTAATAGTTATGGCGAGGGTTATTTGTATTACGAATCAAAAGGGTGGCGTAGGGAAGACGACGACGTCGGTGAATTTGTCTTATTTCTTGGCGAAAGATAAAAATCGAGTTTTATTAGTAGATTTAGACCCACAAGGAAATGCAACATCGGGGTTAGGAGTGCAAAAGACCGATCTTGATGCAAGTATGACCGAGGTAATGTTGGGTGCGGCGGCGCTTGTAGATGTGGTTTTGCAAACCAGCTTTAAAAATTTCGATCTGGCGCCGACGACGCCGCAACTCGCGAATGCAGAAGTCGAGATGGCGAAAATGAAGCAGAAATTCGTGGTGCTAAAAAAGGCACTTATGAGCGTCCAGGACAATTATGATTATATTATTATCGATTCGCCGCCGAGTCTGTCGCTCTTGACGGTTAACGGAATGATCGCCTCGGATTATTTGATTTTGCCAGTACAAACAGAGTTTTATGCGTTGGAGGGGGTAGCGCAATTGCTTGAAAGTATGGCGATGGTGAAGAAGGCGATGAATCCGGATTTGAAGTTGCTTGGTGTGCTCGCAACGATGTACGATAAACGAACGAGCCTAAGCGTGGAAGTTCTAGCAGAGGTAAAGAAATATTTTAAGGATAAGGTTTTTCGGACGACGATTCCGCGGAATGTGCGGGTGGCAGAAGCTCCGAGTCATGGGGTACCAGTAGGCGATTATGACAAATTCAGTAAGGGGGCGAAGGCGTATCGGGATTTTGCACGCGAAGTAGAGGAAAGGACGGGGAGGTAATGTTGCGAGTGAGCTGGAAAGAAAGGGAAGGGCGATGGCGCTAGGAAAGAAAGGTAAGGGTTTAGGTCGAGGGTTCGAAAGTTTAATCCCGACGGATTTGGTGGATGAGGCGTTTGACCCAACTAGTAGTGAAGACGCAAAGGTGAGCAAACTGGTTGAGCTGAAGTTGACTGAGGTAGTAAGAGATGAAGAACAGCCACGCAAGGAGTTTGCGAAGGAAGCGCTAGAGGAGCTAGCGAGCTCGATTCGTGAGCATGGAGTTTTGCAGCCGATCGTAGTGGTAAAAAAAGGTGACAAATACCAAATCGTGGCTGGAGAACGACGCTGGCGAGCTTCACAATTAGCGGAAAAAGAGACGATCCCGGCGATTGTGCGGACCTTAGATGGGCAAAGCAAGCTGGAAATGGCAATTATAGAGAATGCACAACGCGAAGACCTGAGCCCAATTGAGCTTGCGACGGCTTATGCAAAGTTGAAAGAACAGTTTAATCTAAAAAATGAAGAGATTGGCCGTCGGGTAGGTAAAAGTAGTGCGAGTATTACGAATACGATGAGGTTACTACGGTTGCCGGAAGAAGCAAAGAAAGCTATGCAAGAGCATCATCTTATGGAAGGACCGATGCGGCCGCTGATTTCGATGGAACCGGAAGTAATTCATGAGATTTTACCGAAAATGATCGAGGAAGGTTGGTCAGCAAGGCGAGTGGAGCAGTATATCGCAGATCGGAAGAAGAAGAGCTCGGCGAAGGCTGTGAAAGTGAATGAATACCTGAAAGAAGAAAAGCGGCTTGGAGAAAAGTATGACTGTGTGGCGAAAGTGCGGGGACGAAGTATTACTTTGAGTGCAAAGAGCGATGCGGAGTTTAAGGAGTTGCTCGGCAGAATCTAACTTGGGCGGGGACGAGGATTTTAACGAAAAGTCTTGAATTCTGAAGACGGTTTTGTTATAATGGTTTCAGTTGATAATGACTTTGGGGGATTAACTGAGGAAAAAATATGAACAATAAAGAAGCTGAGCGCCGTGCGCGCTTGATGAAAATGCGTGACGAGCGCTTGCCGGACATCAAAAAACAATTTGAGGAGGCACAGAAGCGGAATTTCAATAGCAACTTTGAGACTGGCGGCAAAGATGCTGGTCTAGTGAAGCATGCTCATAAAAAGGCCGAAACAGGGCGAAAAGGGAGCGCAAGTAGCGGAAACGGCTCAAAACAAGCCGCTCAGAAGGCCGGCAAAGGTCATGCGAAGGCAGAGAGCCGTGGTAAGGCGGGTAACGCAAAGAGTAGTGCTAAAGGGGGTAAAAACGCAGGAAACGGGGGTAATAAGGCTCAAAGTAGCGCAACAAGCAAGAAAATTGGTCTCGGTGTTTCAGTGCGCAAAGGTGAGATGGTCCATCATCAGCGGATGCTTTCGCAAGACGTAAATGCGCAGGCGACGCAGCATATCATTGGTATTCCAGTGAACAAGAGCCGCTACAACGGTTACGATGGTCAGCAAGTGACGAGTGCGCAGTTGAAAGCGGCGCGGCCAGATCCTGATGCAGTACGGATTATTCCGATGGGTGGCGTCGGCGAGTTTGGTATCGGAAAAAATATGACGATCATTGAATACAAGAATGAGATGATCGTGGTAGATATGGGGTCGCTATTTGCTGGGGCGGATTACCCGGGCGTGAACTACATGGTGCCAGATATTCAATATCTTGAGGACAATAAAGACAACGTAAAGGCGATTTGTTTTACACATGCGCATCTAGATCATATTGGAGCGTGTCGACATCTTTTGCCGAAGTTTAACTATACTACGCCAATTTATGCGACAGCTTTTACGATTGGCATGATTCAAAAGCAGATGTCGGAGCTGGATGATGTGCCGGAGCTGAACTATCAGCCAGTAGATCCGCTTAAACATGAAGTAATCAAGGTAAGCGAACATTTTTCGGTGGAATTTATCCACACTTTGCACTCGATTCCTGGGAATACGGCAATCGTAGTACGGACGCCGAACGGGGTGATTTACCTTTCGGGCGACTGGCGACACGAAGAGCGGCCGCTTGGCGTGCAGACGGACTACGAGCGAATCGATGAAATTGTGAAAAAAGAAGGTATCGCGTTGATGTTGAACGAATCGACGAATATTGATTCGCCGGGACGACATCCACATTCGGAATATGACGTTGGAGAGAATCTAGGTCGCGTGATGGATCATTATGCAAATGGTCGAGTTATTGTGAGTTGTTTCTCGAGCCAGATTAAGCGGATTGAATTAATTTTGAATGAAGCGCATAAGCGTGGGCGGAAGGTGGCTTTTGCGGGGTTCTCGATGATTAATAACGTCGAGGTGGCTTTGCGTACGGGTGTGATCAAAATTCCAAAAGACACCATCATGAAGATGGAAGAAATTATTAAATTACCAGACGATAAGGTAACGGTGGTCTGTACTGGGTCGCAAGGTGAACTTAACGCCGTGTTAAATCGGATGGTGAGTGGCGCGCATAAATACATTAAGATCAAGAGTAGTGACGTGATTGTCTTCTCGTCGAATCCGATTCCTGGTAACGAGCCGCACGTGGTAAACACGGTGGACGGTCTACTACGCGAAGGGGCAGGAGTGATTCAAAATGGCAAAACACACCTTTCGGGTTTGGGGCCATTGCACTTGTCAGGACACGCGTATTATGAGGATCATGTTCAGTTTGTGGAGCGCTTGAAGCCACTGAATTATGTGCCATACCATGGCGAATTCTATATGCTAGAGCATAATGCAGAAATGGCTGAGAATGTAGTTGGAATGAAGCGTGAGCGGATTCTGGTAACGGATGATGGTGATGTGGTTGAGCTAATGCCGGATAAAACGATTCGGAAAAATGGTCGAGTAACAGTAGGGAACAAACTATTTGATGATGCGGATAAGCCAGTGCATGAGGCCGTGGTGAAAGACCGGATTCATATTTCGCGCGAAGGAATTTTTATCATTGTGCTAACATTGAGCAAAAAGAATAATCGATTAGTGAAGACGCCAGATATCGTGAGTCGAGCGTTCATTTATCTCGATAATTCGGAAGAATTGGTGGCGAAGATCCGACATTATCTCCGGGTGCGCAGCGAGAAACTGAGCGGGGATGACATGAAGGCGTTTAAAGAAGAGATTAAGGAAGACGTTACGCATATCTTGTTTGACGCAACAGGACATACGCCGATTGTAATTCCGGTGATTAACCGAGTGTAGAGCGGGACCGGCGTTTACAGCCGCAGAAAGATAAGCGGAAGCGCCAAAAACTGGAGTTTTTGTGGTAAAAGTATTGACTTTTTCTGATTAGTGTGCTATAATGAAAAGATAAGGTTATCATGGCCTGTAGTTTCTGTAAGTCCTAAAAAATCTGAAGAATCTGGAGAGGGGAAGAAGAAAAATGAAGTACTTTATCAATCTGTTTGTTATTCTCGGTATTTTGTACTCGGGGTACTTTTGGAGCAACCAGCGCTTCGTGGCGAGGGGTCATCGACTGATGAGGAGATGGAGCGGGCGCACGGTGGGACGGTTTTTGATAGTAACGGCGGTGCTGGCGATGATGTCGCTGGTGATGTTACTAGGCGGACCGCTGTATCGTCTGGGAAGACTGATGGGGTGGGCGCCGATTACGACGGTGTTTATCACGGCGGTTTGTATCCTGATTCTGTTCATGCTCTATGAGCGATTCCTGGTCTATCTGGTAAATGTCGGTAACTACAATAGTCGCCTGCGGGCGCGGATTGAGGTGAAACGATATGTTGAACGCCAGCAGCACCAGCAGAGAAAAACGGCTACTTCCGACGGGGCGCGGTTAGAGGTACCGATTGTGACGGGGCAGACTCGTCGAGCAATACCTCCGGAAACCAGGCAAGACCGCGTAGAGGTTGCACCGGTGCTACAAAGGGTTGAAGAGCCGGACATTAATAATAAACCCGGTAAAGTAATCCCTTTCCCGACGACCGTGGCGGTGAATAATCTTGTCGCAAAGGAAGCAAAAATAAAGCGTAAGCTGTTTTTAGCAACCGAAGATCCGGCGGTGACGGAAAATATGTCGCTTGCGGAAGTAAAAGTCTTGCTTTTTAACCTAGGTGGTTGCGAGATGAAGGCAAAAGACTGCGGAGATACGGTTCTGTTACGGTTGGCATGGGCTGACGAGAAAGGACGGGAGCGTTTCGGGGAATGGCGACTGGACAAAAATTCGCCAGATTACCTTTGGGTAATTGAGCAGACAAATGCGGCCGACATTGAGGCGGCAGAAGAGTTGCTGAACCTGCCGACGAGTGCAGCTGAGGTATGAAAACCTGAATAACAAGCGATTTAGAGAACCCGCCGTGTTTTACGGCGGGATTTCCGTTGTAAAAAATGATTAGCACTCTTTACAAACGAGTGCTAATTTGCTATAATAGGGTGAGAAGAAATGTTTTTCGGACGGATTTTAAGAGGAATTACGAGAAAAACAGAGTTTTTAAGGTTATTTTAAGGTTGTTATGGAAAGTGATTTTAGTGAAATGATGAATCGGCTTTCGGAAAATGCGCGTTTTGCGCTTCAGAAAGCAGATTTGTATAGTAAGAAATATAATAACGGCTACATGGGGACCGAGCATATTTTGTTGGGGATTCTGGCGCAAGATATGTCGACAGCGGCGCGAATTTTAGCGAAACATGACGTCAATCTAGAACGGGCAGAGAAGGCGCTAGGGCAGGACGCGACGGAAGTGAACGTAAACAATTCGATGGCAATGATGTCACTTTCGGAGTCGGCAGTATTGACGATCCGGATGGCGGACCATTATGCAATGGAAAAGGGCGCAAGGACAGTAGGAACGGAGCATTTGCTTTATGCGTTGCTTTGCCAGCATAATTCGCGCGGAGGGGTACTACTGGCGAAAATGGGAGTGAATGACGAGAAGCTGCTGGACGAGCTTGAAGAAGAGATGGAGCGACAGCTTGAGAACGAACATAAGCAAGAAGAGAAGCAGAAATATCGGAAAAATTCACAGTTAAAGTGGCTTAAACGCTATGGTCAGGATTTGACGGCAATGGCGAAGGAAGGCAAGCTGGACGCAGTGATTGGGCGGGAACGCGAGATTGAGCGGGTGGTGACGGTGCTGAGTCGTCGAACAAAGTCAAATCCAGTCTTAATCGGCGAGGCGGGAGTTGGTAAGACAGCGATCGTTGAGGGGTTGGCCGAGCGAATGATCAAGAACGACGTGCCGGGCGCATTGGTGGGGAAGCGGATTTTTCAGGTGGACCTTTCGAACTTAGTGGCAGGGACGAAGTTCCGTGGGGAATTTGAAGAGCGGATTAAAGGCGTGATTGATGAGGCGATTCAAAATGATGATATTATTTTGTTTATTGATGAGTTGCATTTGTTGACTGGTGCGGGGGCGGGCGAAGGTTCGATGGATGCGGCAAATATCTTGAAGCCGGCCTTGGCGCGTGGAAGCATTCAACTAATCGGTGCGACGACGATGGATGAATATCGAAAAAATATCGAGAAAGACAAGGCGCTCAGTCGACGTTTTCAGACTGTAATGGTTGAAGAACCGAATGTGGAGACGACGCTTCGGATCTTGAGAGGGGTGAAGAGCCATTATGAAAAGCATCATGGCGTCGAGATTCCGGACGAGATGCTCGAGGTAGCGATTAATATGTCGGGACGATATATTAACGATCGGTTTATGCCGGATAAGGTGATTGACGTCGTAGACGAGGCAGCGGCGATTGCGAAAGTAGCTTCAGACAAGAAGGGCGGTTCGGAGTATAAGAAACTGAAAGTTGAGCAGACCGAGTTGGAAGAAAAAATGCAAGAAGCGGCGGAAGGGGAAGATTTTGAGAAGGCGGCAAATCTGAAGGTCGAGTCGGAGAAGATAAAACAAAAGCTCAAAGAGCTGAAAAAGAAGGGGGCGGAAAAGCGTCCGGTGCTTTCGGAAGACGATCTTGCGATGGCGGTATCATTAAAGACAGGCATACCGGTAGCGAAAGTGCATGGATCAGAGTTGGCACTATTGAGCGATCTTGAGAAGCATTTACGTAAGAGCGTGGTGGGGCAGAACGAAGCAATCGAGAGCGTAGCAAAAGCAATTCGTCGCGGACGGAGTGGGATTGCTGATCCGCGCCGTCCGATCGGGAGTTTCCTTTTCATGGGGCCGACCGGAGTTGGTAAAACCGAGCTGGCGCGGGTGATTGCGCGCGAAGTTTTCGGTGGCGAGAATGCGCTCATCAAGATCGATATGTCGGAATTTGGCGAGAAGCATAATGTTTCGCGGCTGGTTGGTGCGCCGGCAGGTTATGTCGGCTACGAGGACGGTGGGAAGCTAACCGAAGCAGTACGCCGGAAGCCATATGCGGTGGTATTGTTCGACGAGATTGAAAAAGCGCATCCGGATGTTTTCAATATGTTGTTACAGATCTTAGAAGATGGGATGTTGACGGATGGTCAGGGCAATAAAGTAAAATTCAATAACACGATCGTAGTTTTGACTTCGAACTTGGGGGCGGATGAAATGTATCGCGAGTCAGAAATGGGCTTTGCTGCGAGCAACCTAAAAGAAAAGCGCGAATTGCGTCAAGAGTATGAAGAGAGTAAAGAAGTTGCAATGAAAGCGCTGAAAAAAGCGATGAAGCCTGAGCTGATTAACCGGCTTGATGCAATTTTGGTGTTTCACCCGTTGACGCGCGAGAATGTAGAGAAGATTTTTGATAATCTTTTGGAAGAATTGAGAAAACGTCTCGCAACAAAGGGGATTGGCTTGAAAGTATCAGAGGAAGTGAAGAAAAAGTTGATTGAGGAAGGCTACGACCCGAAGAATGGCGCAAGGCCTTTGCGGAGAGTGTTGGAAGATCAGCTGGAAACCTTGGTGGCGGAGGGAATTATTGATGGCAAGCTCGAACCGGGTGATATAGCGACGATTGGTTTGTCTCGAGGTAAAGTGGCAGAAACGAAAAAGTTAACTTTGAAAGTGACGAACGGGTAGATGCCGGCGCGCGCTGAACGAAAAGCAAAATGGTTGTGCCAGGGGTTAGGGGCAGTACTAGGCGTAGCGGTTGCTTTGCTAATCGTGGAGTTTTTGCAGCAGCCATTGGTACAGGATACCTGGCGGGGGCTCTGGTATGAGCCGAACGAAAAAGTGCAGTCAATCGAAGATGATTTGCTATTGACTGGAACTGGTAAACGGATTTTTGCGGCGACGCATCCGACACTGGAGGATAAAGATTCGTTTAACGAACATTGCGAAAGCTATAATCGGGAAGTTTCGTTGTTGGGGTGCTATGTGGATGGCGAGATCCATGTTTATGAGATTACGCGGGAAGGTCTGACAGATTCAAACAAAGTGACGATGGCGCATGAGTTGCTACATGCAGTATGGGAGCGAACGAGTGCGGGCGAGAAAGAAAAAATCAAGAAATTGCTCGAGGGGGTGCGCCAAGAAAATGAAGCATGGTTTGAAGAAGAATTAAAAACTTATACTGACGAGTCAAAACTGGAGGAGATTTGGACACGAGCCGGAACGAAGTTGAGGGATTTGCCAGAAGAGCTTGAGGGAGCCTACGCGAAGTATTTTCAGAACCGGATGCAGATAGTCGAATTCTATGAGAACTATCAGGCGCCGTTCAAGGAACTCCAAGCGCGAAACGAAAAGCTAAAAGCAGAGATTTTAGCGGCGAAAGACCAGATTACGTTGGAACGTGAGGCGTATTTGGCGGCGATGACGGAATTAGATGAAGCGATTGATAAATTTAACGAATGTGCGGATGAAACGGGATGTTTTACGGCGGGTGAGTTTCAACATGAGCGAGAACGTTTAGTATCGGAAAGGGAGAGATTAGAACAAGTGCGGGAGGAGTTAAATATGAGAATTGAGAAAAATAATGCGAAAGTGGCCGAGTATCAAGAAAACCAGCTAGCATTAGGCGAATTAGCCGATGCGATGAATTCAAAAGTAGAAGGAATTGAGGAGAAAAAGTGAGATGAGTTTTTATGTAAATAAAGGAGAGAATATGAAAAAAGTAAAGAACTATTTAGTCCCGACGGTGGTCGAGGAGACCAATAAGGGCGAGCGGGCGTACGATATTTATTCGCGGCTTTTGACCGATCGAATCGTGTTCCTAGGTGACGAAGTGAACGCGGCGACAGCGAATTTAGTCGTGGCGCAGCTATTATTCCTTGCAAATGAGGATCCAAAACGCGACATTAAATTATACATCAATTCGCCAGGGGGGTCGGTTTATGATGGACTTGCAATTATCGATACGATGAACTATATTAAGCCGGATGTGCAGACGATTGGGATCGGCTTACAGGCCTCGATGGGCGCAATGCTGCTGAGCTGTGGCGCGAAAGGGAAACGGTTTGTTTTGCCAAATTCGCGAATTATGATCCATCAGCCGAGTTCGGGGACGCAAGGGAAAATCACCGATCAAGAGATTGCGTTAAAAGAGGGAATTTATCTTAAGAAAAAGTTGGCAGAAATTTTTGCGGAGAATACTGGGAAAGATTTGAAGCAGGTCGAGAAGGATATGGATCGAGATAACTGGATGAGCGCGGAAGAGGCGAAGGAATATGGGATTGTCGATGAAATAATTAAGAAGGTATAATCATTAAATGTTAATCTCTTAGCGGCCTATTGATAGCTTTTCTCGGCCCGCGTCGCCGCATCCCGTCGTTACGGGTGCGGCGCGCTTTTCCTCGTCGTAACTCCGGATGACCTCGAAAAGCTACTAATAGGCCATTAGAGATTAATTTATCATCCTCATTCTTCTTAATTAACTCATCGTATTCTTTATCCTCTCCTTATATTACTCTATGGCTAGACAACGGAGGGACATGCCCCAATAACGAGCGTTTGTAACGCCTTGAGAATTGATATTGCCGTTATCAGGGAGGTAGACATGATAACCGTTGTTTGCCCATAAGTAGTTAGAGTTTCCCGACTGGTAGAAAACATCACGCCAGCTAATAACTATGCTCGTGTGTCCGCTGCGGACGAAGAAACAGCTGGTTTTGCATAATCTGACGATATGTGTAACGCAAAAGATACTTGTTTTTTGCGAAAAACGTGATATACTTATGAAGTTGAGCTAGGGTGGTATGCTCGAGGTTATTTATTTTGCAAAAAGCAATGTGTTTTTTTTCGGAAAAGTAGATATTGAGGCAATATGTAGACCAGGCACGGATATTGTTCGGCAACATGACGGTGCTTCCTGTAGCGGTTGCGAGGACTCCGCGACCAAATACAGTGGCAAATATACTTTTAAGGAGGCTCAAAAAATGAGCGACATGAGAAGGCACAATGTAAAGGCGGCGTACGATGAAAAGCGCCGGCGTCTGAAGTATGAGCTGTTGATGCGGCGGCCGGAGAAGGTCCGGACCCCGGAGAAGAAATCCGCGCGGCCGGAGCAGGTGAAACGGCCGATGCCGATGCGGTGGTAGAGAGCCACCTACTGAACCATTTGCAAAAAATCTTTTGCCCCTCCTTTATTTTCGGGAGGGGCGTTTTTTGTTATCCTCGGGGCGGTATCTTATCCTCTTGGCGGTTCGCCCTCGGGTTCAGAGAGAAGCTTTTTGGATTTGATTTCGTAGCGGCGGCCGTTGACCGGGGAAATGAAATAATCTTCGGAGAGAAGGTTGATGAACATGGTCAGGTCTTTGTCATCCATGATGATAATTGAGCCATCGTCGTCAGTCATGAGTTCGAGCTGCATGTCATCGGCGTAGTCGATGAGTTTTTCTTGAGGCATTTCTTCAGCGATGTCGAGCGACTGAAGCTTCTTGACAAGTGGTTTGCGATCCTGAAGCAGGGAATTGAGGGTCAAGCCTTCGGCGAAAGAAAGCTTGTATTTGTCGGTGATTTCCTTAGCTTTAGCATCGGCGATAACCTGGGATTTATAATCGTACTGGAAGAGGCTCTCGAATTTTGACTGATTAAAGATAATGACATTGCCGTCGATGATGGCGACTTGGTTGTCGTCGGGCATTTTGAGAGCGACTTCGGCCGAGAAAGGCTCGAAGCTTTCGCCGTTGAGTTCCCAACTGGTACCACCCTTGAGGGCAGAGCTTGGCGAGATGCCTTTCGCAATGTAAAAGACTTTGGTCTCGCCATCGTTGCCTGGGTAAGAGAATTTTGCGAGGATACCTTTGACTTTTTTAAACTCGTCGACATGATCATTCCAAGAATCGATGTTGCGATATTCATGTTCGATAAGATGAATAAGGGTCTCAGCACGACCAACATTGCTGAGTTTAGTGCGGTAGATAACCTTATCTTCGCCATCGGATTTTTCATATTCGCGACACTCGAGGCCCTTGTCGGCTTCCTTAATGATATAGCCAGTAGCTTCTTGCATAAACATGGCTTTTACGCTGGCGGTTAGAGCGTCGGAATAACGAACGCGGAAGGGGGTGTAATTTTTATTGAAGAGAAAAAGCTCGACCGAGACATTGTTCTTGACTTCATCGATTTCGTTGGCCCAGTGGAAGACATCGAAAGAGCTGCTGTCAGCGCGGTGATATTCACGATCGTCCATGTCGTCAGCATCGGTGCGGGCGGCGTCGGTAGTGTTAGCTCCCTGCGAAAGGTCGACCGGTGCGTCGGTGGGACCATCAGAAGTGCTGAGCGTATTAGAATTGTTTGAGCTGGAATCAGAAGAATTGTCATTAGAAAGATCGCTTGATGCAGTGTTTAGCTCGTCAACAATGTCGGAAATTTTAGCAGCGTCCGCCGCGTCAGGAGCTGGATTGGTTTGTAGTTCGTCATTATTCATAGTATTACCTCGCTTTTCGTCTATTATAGCGTAAAAATTGCAAAAGGGGAATAAGCTAATCCGTCAAACGGACGAAGCGTTTTATCATAAACCGAACATAAATGCGATAGTTATAACATTATTCTATAAAATGGGTGATAGAATGAGGGAATTATTATAAAATGAAATATCAAAAACAAGCAATTAATGCCAGAACATAAAACGAAGGGTATGAAAACAGGACAAAATGCTTGACAAAAATGACAATCTGTGCTAGAATGTAAGGACAGGAGTGCGAAAGACTCCGGAAAACCGCCCTGGTCTGCAAGCGGAAATGATTTTGTTTGCAAATAGAGAGGAGGGCAGAAGCGGGCGGTAGCAACTTAAAATCGACAAAAGAAGGATAGGTGTTGAACTATGCTGAGAAGACTGTATTTGGTGACTGATATTATGTGTGCGGAGGAGCTGTTTGTGGCGCTTTTGAATAAGGCGCCGCTGAAAGTACAGGTCCAGAAGTACGCCGCGGCGAGCGAGAAAGAACTGCTGACGCCGAAGTGGAGTATGCCGGTCGAGGCCGAGCTGAAGGTGAGCGTACTGTCCAACGAGATGATGAGCGACGGCTATGATGGCCTAATGATGGCTTCAGGCCAGATCGTGAACATCGGGCTGTCGCAGACGCCGCCGGGAAAAGCCTACACTGGTTCGCTGGAGCTTAGGGGGACGCACGCAGATGTGCTGTTCGATACTGAGCTGAAGGTGGGCGTGATACTGGAAGCGACCAACTATCGGCGTTTGACGCCGAAGAATGTGGTCAGCTGCCCGAATTTGGATCTGCTGGTTAGCGATGAGGATCTGGTGGACGATGCCAAGCTGAAAGCGATGGGGTTGCCGAATAAGCTTATCGAGAGCAAAGCGCTCTTGATGGAGCTGGCTGAGCGTCGCCGGAGTTAAATCCGATCCTTCGGTTAAAGCGTCGAAAGAGCGCTCCCTGGAAACAGGGGGCGCTTTAGCATATTGTGGAAAAGTTTCTAATCTGGACGGATAGGGTGGAGGGTGGCTTAACTGTGGAAAACTTGTGCAAAAGTCTGAAAAAATGTGGCAGAATTATGCTTGCGTTTTTTAAAAAACTCACTTATACTAAAGTCAGTGGACGAACACCCACACAAACAAGTGAAAAACTACAAAAATCAAACACAAAAACGTAGTAAACACTAAAGCGGGGATGTACCACAAAATAAACATATCAAAAGATAGTATATTAACAGAGTTTGAGATCGATCAACTAGGAGTTTTTGCGCGCGTTTAGGATACGCGAAACCGAAACCGATACGCACATCCAACAAACACCTCCCAAATTAACTCTATTGGTTGACATCTATTTAGGATGAAGACCCAACCCACTCACAATACGCTATAAGTCTCTCAACGGCTACGATTATATGGTTGGCTCCGGCTGGCCGGGAATCGTAGTAGATTAAGTGTATTACAAAAATTAAACAAAAAATCATTCAAACACAAAAACGCGGAAATTTCTAGTTGAGCGGTCTCAAACGAAGGTAGTTATGGTTAGAAGAGGAACTGGCGCAAAATAGGCCAGGGAATGTTATAATCATAATATGGAAGAACTTCATAAACCTGTATTATTGTCGGAAGTGCTTGAGGTTTTGCAACCGCGACCGGGTGAATCGTATATGGATTTGACGGCGGGATATGCAGGGCACGCAAGCGAGATTTTGGATGTAACACAGAATTATAAGGACTCGGTCTTGGTGGATCGAGATGTTAACGCTATTCGGGTTCTAGAAGAAAAATTCTCGGGAATGGGAATTAGAATCGTAAAAGCGGATTTTTATAATGCGGTGCTACAGGAAATTGAGTGTGGAAACGCTTTCGATATGATATTAATGGATTTTGGAGTGTCTTCTCCGCAGCTAGATCGAGCAGAGCGAGGGTTTTCTTTTGCGAAGGATGGTCCGTTGGATATGCGAATGGATCAGAGCCAAGAATTGAGTGCTGAAGTAGTCGTGAATCATTATAACGAGCGACATTTAGCCGAGATTTTGGAGAAATACGGCGAAGAAAAGCCAGGTTTTGCGAGACTGATCGCGCGAGAGATTGTGCATGGGCGGCCTTGGCGGTCGACGGCGCAACTTGGCGAGGCGCTGAAGAGGTACGGACGAGGAGGAAAGATTCATCCGGCGACGAGGACTTTTCAGGCGATTCGGATCGCGGTAAACGATGAGCTGGGATTAATCGAGAAAACCCTGAAACTTTTGCCGAAGGCTTTGAAGCCGGGTGGCAGAGTGGCGGCGATTACATTTCATAGCTTAGAAGATCGGTTAGTAAAGGATTGGCTGAAAGAGGTATCGGCGTATGGTGAGGAGTCAGAGCTGAGAGTATTGACGAAAAAACCGGTCACTGCGGAAAATGAGGAGTTGTTTATCAACCCAAGGGCAAGAAGTGCGAAACTGCGTGCAGCCGTAAAACTTTAGTAGAGTGTGGAGATTCTGCGAGTTTGGGCGAGGCGAAGCAAGCGAATTGCGCTTGGATCGGCTCGAGAAGTTGAGCTGGTCGGACTAGTGTTGTAAAAGGATATAACATTTGTCTGGGTGATAAAAATAAAAACAATAAACAAAAAAGGAGGCAAATTATGCCACGTCAAATCATCATCACTAGCAACCGTTCTCGCGCACAGAAGGTGAAAGTCAACTTTCGCTAGTTATCGCGATTAACGATTAGTTAAGTAGTATATTCTCTCAAATCGCGGGGGCCGGGAGACCGGTGCCCTGCGCCATGGGCCGAATGGCTCACCCAAGGTTGAAGAGTTAAACCAAGAGTGTGGACCCAAAAATACATGACCTTCCCGGAGCGGACAAAAGATTACTTATGGCTCTGTCTTCTGTCTGCTCCGGTCTAAGATTTCTATGAGGAATTTCAGGACGGGTCTTTCGTTTAGCGTCTTCGACGTCTTTTTGACGTCAAGAAATTGAAATTATTTATGTAAAAACAAACAAAAAACAGCGAGGAAAATTAATGCGAACACAGTCATATGCGACTTCACGGCGCGGAGTTTCGGCGAGCGCGAACGGATGGTCGAGGAATTATAACATGGTACGACATCAGCCGAAAAGTTTAGGCTCAGGGGCGATGGCGGTGATTGTGGGTTTTTTGGTGTTATGCGTAGGGATGATCTATGTGTCGCAGGGGACACAAGCGACAAATTATGACTACGAGCTTTCGGCGATTGAAGATGAAATCGCAGAGCTAGAGGCGAAGCGAGAGGATCTTGCTGTGGAGAAAGCAAGGTTAACATCGGTAGCTTCGACGGAAAATAGTCCAGTAGCGTCGACGATGGAAGGTGCGACGGCTGGCGGATATGCTGAGTAGAAGGGGCATTTTTTCTAGATAGTGCAGCTTCTCGGTGATATAATAATAATTATGGAATTTAGGGAACTGTCTGAGGAAGAGTTTGAGAGAGCGCGGTTTGGCTGCGATAATTTTTTGCAGAGTGTAGAAATGTATCGTCGGCACAAGGCGCTGGGACGAGAAGCCTATTTGGTGGGAGTGCGCGACAAGAAGACTCAGGCGGTAGTTGCGAAGGGCGTCATCATGACGCATAAATGGTATATAGGGAAGAAGCTTTGTCGGGTGCCGGGAGGCTGGGTGCTGGATTATGAGGCGAAAAACTGGCAAGAAGTGCTGGGTTTTTTGACGGAACAGGCGAAAGAATTCTGTGAGCAGCGGGGTGGGATAGTGATTGAAATTGCGCCGAACGTCGTGGCGCAGGCGCGGGATGGTGAGAATAACATCGTAAGAGGAGGAGAAGATCACCTGGCAGCGAAAGCTGAGCTAGTAAAATTGGGATATAAATATCTTGGCGAATACGAATGTACGAAGTGGACTTATGCTTTAGACTTGAAAGATAAAGAGGCGGAGGAGATTTTTCGGAGTTTTCGCGAAGGGCATCGAAGGGTGATGAAAAAGGGGATTAAAAGTGGCGTAAAAATACGCGAGCTAGGCAATGGCGAGCTGGGGATTTTAGACGGGATTATAGCGGATACAGCGAAGCGGCGCGGATTTCATGATTCGGGAATGGATTATTATCGAACAATGAAAGAACATTTTGGCGATAAAGTGTGGCATATGGTGGCAGAAGCGCCACGGTATATTCTCGCGGGAAAGGCGGAGCCGGAAGACGAGGATGATAAGAAAATGGTACCGATCGCGGCGGCAATGTTCGTTGGGTCGGGCGAAGAAGTGATTTATTTATGTGGCGGTTCGAGGGCGGAGTATAAGAAGTTAGGCGCGCCACACTTGATTCAATGGGAGATGACTCAACGAGCAAAGGAAGCGGGCTATATACGACATAATTTTTATGGTATGAAGCCGGTGAAGGGGAGTGGGGTATATATGTTCAAACAAGGGTTTCACGGTTATGTGCGAGAAATGTTGGGTTTGTTCGCGCTGCCGATTGGCATATTGGGAAAGATTTATGTAGCAAGACTGAAAGAAATTACCTATGCCTGCATCAAGGGCGAAGAGGGGAATTAGGGCTTCTAGACGATGACCTATGATATAATATAACCATGAGCAGAAATCAAGTTTTGCGGATGGGGCTCTTGGCCGTGATGGCGGTGATCGTGACGCGCTTGTTTTTTATTCAGATTGTTCAGCATGACGAATGGGTGGAAAAAGCGGCGGCGCAGCAGACGAAACAGAATGTATTGAAGGCGAAGCGGGGCGAAATTTAT
Source organism: uncultured Candidatus Saccharibacteria bacterium (assembly GCA_948944455.1). Taxonomy (GTDB): domain Bacteria; phylum Patescibacteriota; class Saccharimonadia; order Saccharimonadales; family Saccharimonadaceae; genus Nanosyncoccus. The sequence continues at coordinate 19,983 of CARBES010000007.1, forward strand.
ATGATGGATGGTGATGATCCGGTGGCGGTAGTAATGAATGCGACCGTCTATATGGTGATTGTGGATCCGATGATGGCAAATCAAGAGGAGTTACAGACGAAGCTGACGCCAATTATCGCAACACATCAGCGAGCGACTTGGGATGAGGTATTTACAGATAAGACCCGGCGTTATTATGTGGTCGCGCGTGACGTTGAACGATCGATAGCTGAAGCGGTGGCGGAAGCGGAACTCACTGGGGTATGGCTACAAGCGAACATAAAACGGGTCTATCCAGAGAAAACGCTTGGGTCGACGTTATTAGGATTCGTGAATGCAGACGGAATTGGACAATATGGGGTTGAGGGGGCACTCAATAAGCGGCTTTCGGGTAAAGATGGATTACTGAAGACGGTAAAGGATATCAATAACGTTTCGCTCTCGATTGGCGATGATAACATTAAAGAGCCAGCGATTAATGGCGAAGATATAGTGTTGACGATTGATAAAAATATCCAATATAACGTTGAGAAGATTTTGGAAGCAAAAACGAAAGAACTCGGCGTAGCGAATATTAGTGCAATCGTAATGGACCCTCGAAATGGGAAGGTGCTGGCGATGGCGAATGTGCCGGGGTATGATCCGGCGGATTATGGCAATGTTGAAAGTGCAGAGAGTTACATTAACCACGTAACAGAAGATCCATACGAGCCGGCGAGTACTTGTAAACCGTTGACATTTGCAGCAGGGTTGGAATTAGGGGTTTTTACTCCAGAATCGACTTATTTTAATGAGCATGTGACACATATTGATGGTTGGCCGATTGAGAATGCGTCAAAGAACGATCAGATTTATGGAGAAATTTCGATGCGAACAGCGCTAACATGGTCACTAAATACTGGATCAATTCAAGTCTTGAGGTGGCTAGGGGGGAGTCAGACGGAGATTACTCAGCTGGGCCGAGAACGGCTGTACGACTATTATTACAATAAGTTTGGGTTGGGACGGCCGACCGGGATTGAGTTGATGGAGGCGTCAGGATTTCTGATCGAACCGAATGCGAATGCTTATGGTTTAGCTTCTACTTATGCGAATATGACTTTCGGCCAGAACTTGCAGGTAACGATGCTACAAATGGCGGCGGCTTTTTCGTCGATTGTGAATGGGGGGAACTATTATGCGCCAACGGTAATAGCGGGGAAGATGGAGAACGGGAAGTTTGTAGAGGAGGCAGAGAAGGAGCCGGTTCGGCAGACGATCTCTGCGGACACTAGTGCGACGCTAAGAGAAATGTTGTATAATGTACGTACAGCATTTAACAAAACGATTGATCCGCCAGGCTATTATGTGGGTGGGAAAACTGGTACAGCGCAAGCGATCGAGAATGGGGCTTATACCTTTGACGAGATGGTGGGAAGCTACCTGGGTTTTGGTGGTGCGACAGGCGAGATGCCGGAGTATGTAGTGATGACGCGGGCTTGGGAAGATGGTAAAGAAATCCAAGGGGAGAAGCAAGCGCAAGTGGTTTTTAATGCGATCAGCAACTACCTACTAGATTATCTACAAATAAAACCAGGAGTGACGGAATAATGGAAGACACGTTGAATAACGAAGCTTTTTATGGGTTGATTTTGGCATTGTCGGCGTTTTTCTTGGCGACTTTTCTGACGCCAATTTATACGTTTTTCGCCTATAAGTACAAATTCTGGAAGAAGCAGAAAAAAGAAGCTATGACCGGAGAAAAACTAGAGGTCGTAGCAAAGCTGCATGCTGATAAAATTGCACGGCATTTCCCGACGATGGCGGGTATTATTGGCGTGGTAACCGTTTTAATTGTGACTTGGATTTGCAATCTCAATCGTGAACAGACATGGTTGCCTTTGATAGGGTTCATCGGGGGGAGCGTGGTGGGGTTGATCGACGATTTGATTAATGTGTTTGGTAGCGGTAAAGGTGCAGCGGGACTACGTGCGCCAGTGAAATTTGCAATGATTACTACGATTGGCGTGATGCTGGGTTGGTGGTTTGCGGTGAAGCTGGGCTGGACTAGTATCGAGGTGCCGTTTGTCGGGGCCTGGGAAGTTGGCACAGTGGGGATGATCGTGGTTTTTGCCTTTGCGGTAGTGGCAACTTCGAATGCAGTGAATATTTCAGACGGGTTGGATGGTTTGGCGGGTGGACTATCTTTGATGGCGTATGGTGCGTACGGTGTGATTGCGCTGTTTCAAGGACAGTGGATGTTGACAGGCTTTTGTCTAACGGTGGTTGGGTGGCTTTTGTCGTACATCTGGTTCAATGTGCCACCAGCGCGGTTTATGATGGGCGATACGGGGTCGTTTGCACTAGGAGCGGGGCTAGGCGTAGTGGCGATGATGACCAATTCGTTTTTCCTGTTACCAATTATTGGGATTATGTTTGTAGTTGAAGCGGGCTCGTCGTTGTTACAAATTTTTTGGAAAAAGGCTTTTCATAAGAAGTTGTTTATTTCGGCGCCGGTACACCATCATTTGGAGGCGCAGGGCTGGGGCGAAGCGAAAATCGTGATGCGATTCTGGGTAATTGCGGGTGTATTTGCGATTTTGGGTGTATTCTTAGCGGTGCAAGGTGGGGTTGTGAACGAGGCAAAACAGGGAATTGAGGCGCGACGTAACCAAGGGATAGAAATACAAAAGGTGGACGATGCGGAAGCATAAAAGCGATCGGACCTTGGGCGCATTGACAATCGTTTTGCTGGCGATCGGGCTAATTGTGATTTATATGGTAGGGCCGATGCGGGTGAATGTCCTGAATACGACCTATGGCACGGATTATAATGAGAATTATTTCATCGTGCGGCAGCTAATAAACGTAGCGTTGTCGCTAGTTGTGTTTGTTGCAGCGTTTAAACTACCATATCCGATCATAAAAAGGGCCGGGAAATGGGTGATGTTTGGGGGATTGGCATTATGTGCATTGTTGGCAGTTTTGGCAGCAGTGGGAAGTGGGTTGGCGCGGTGTGAGCTTGGTGCATGCCGGTGGTTTAATTTTGCTGGGTTGAGCCTGCAGCCGGCGGAGATTTTGAAAATTGGGCTGGTGTTATATCTGGCCGGGTTGATGTCGGAACGAAAGAAGGAAGGAAAGTTAGATAGCTGGAGTGATTTCTGGATTCCATTTATCGTAATTTGCGGTTTATCGTTGTTTTTCGTAGTGATTTTACAGAAAGACCTTGGTACGGGCGTTAGTTTAATGGCAATCATGCTAGCGATGTTGTTTATGAGCGGGGTAAAGATGCGGTATTTCGTGATTACGGTGGCGATAGTGCTGGTTGGGGGAGTGGTAGCGATTGTTAGTTCACCACATCGGATGTCGCGGTTGTTGACTTTTCAGAGTGACGAATCGAGTGATACCTATCATATTGATAATGCGATGATCGCGATCGGTACGGGCGGGTTGTTTGGTGTCGGTCCGGGTAATAGTGTACAGGCGACAGGATATCTACCTGAGTCGATCAATGATTCGGTATTTGCAGTGATTGGTGAGACTTTTGGCTTTATGGGGTTGCTACTAATAGTGGGGTGTTTTACGGTATTGCTAACACGATTGCTTAAGACGGCGAATTACCTACAGGATGATGAGCAATCGTTGATGGTGGTGGGGATTTTTGCCTGGGCGACAGCGCACGTAGTTATTAACATCGCCGCGATGACTGGGCTATTGCCACTTACAGGGATTACATTGCCACTACTAAGCTATGGTGGGACGAGTATGCTGTTCATGACGGGAGCTTTAGGTCTAGCATTACAACTTTCGTGTTATACTAGTAGAGAACCGAGGGTGGAGACGGGGGAACGAAGAGTGAGTAGGAGAACGGAGACGAGATTATGAAAGTGTTAGTGGTCGGTGGAGGGTCGGGGGGACATATTACTCCAGCAGTGGCGGTAGTACGAGAGCTTTTAGAGAAGAAACCGCGTACGAAGGTGGAGTTTTGGACGGATCGAAAATATTATAAAAATGTTGTAAAAATTACAACAGAGATTGGCGTGCGATGGGGTTCGCAGGCAGGAACAACGCGAGGGAAAGTACCATATATTCGGGTGCGAAAAGTTTGTGCAGGGAAATTTCGTCGTTATTCGGGCTGGAAGTGGTACGATTGGTTCCGAAATTGGTGGATTGTGCTGAAGGATCTAGTTTTTGGGAATATTGTAGGTTTTTTTGGTTTTATTAGTGGATTAGCCCAGAGCTTTTGGCGGTTACTGTTACCAAGTAAGCGTCCGGACGTGGTCTTTTTGAAGGGGGGGTTTGTGGGGTTACCAGTTGGGATTGTAGCGAGGAAGTTGAAGATACCATATGTTGTGCACGAATCAGATGCGGTGCCAGGATTAGCGAACAGAATTTTGATGGAACATGCTACGGTAATTACGAGTGGCTGGAATGTAAAGGGGGATGGGCCGAACGATAATATTATATGCGTGGGAATTCCAGTGGCACCGGAGTTTCACGAGGTGAGCGAGGCGCAGCAACGCAATTTGAAGAAAGATTTTGGATTTGATCCGGAACAGCCTCTAGTCGTGGTGACGGGGGGGAGTCAGGGCGCACAGCACATTAACGAAGCTATGGTGACAATTTTGCCAGAGATTCTAAAGTTTGCGAGTGTAGCATTAGTTGCGGGTCGAAAGCACTATGAGAATATGGTAGAGTTGAAACGTTATGAAGAGTGGGACAAGGCAAAATTGAAGTCGAATTTTCGGATGTGGGAGTTTAATTCGGCGATGCACGAGCTGATGGGTGCGGCGGATGTTGTAGTGAGTCGAGCCGGCGCAACGACGACCGCTGAGCTGGCGGCGCTCGGTAAGGCTGTAGTTTTGGTGCCGTTTGGGCGGTTGCCAGGTGGCCATCAAACCAAAAATGCTGAAAAACTGGAAGAAATGGGGGCAGTGAAGGTAGTATCGGATGATCAGATGGTGAGAAAACCAGCTGAGCTGCTCGAAACGGTGAGACATTTAGTACGGGCGCCAAGGGAGCGCGAAGCATTAGCTAAGAAGCTCCATGCAGAAGCAAAACCAGACGCGGCGGGTAGATTGGCAGAAATTCTGATCGAGGTGGGTGAAAATACTGAAAAAGAGCGTATAGAAAAGCAAAAACAAAAAATGAAACCGAAGACAGAGAAGCCGGGGATTAAGTTGCCAGAAGAAATAGAGGCAAAACTTAAGGCGGAGCGAAAAGAGGCAGCACGTGAAGCTAAGGAGCTTGACGAGGCAATGAAGCGGTGGAAGAATGAGAAACAAGAATAAAGAGCGTGGGCTAAGGCGGGGGCAAACGATTGTCGCAGAGCGAGAGCGTGCAGAGTCGGAATCGGAGAGAATGCTGGCGCGCAAGAAGGTTCAGCGAAAACATGTGATTTCGGTGTTGTTGGTTTTGGCGTTGTTTCTAGCGATTGGTAGCTTAATCTATGTGGGGGTCACGAGTATGGTGCGCGAAAAGGTGGAAACGAAAACACCAGTAGAGAAATACGAGATAAATGCAGAGATTGTTGATGAGACAGGTGGCGGACAAATTTCGTCGCGGATACGGGAATATATCGGAAGGATTGAGCGAGATTTTGCAGCATTAGGATATGAGGTGAAGCGGGTGGTTTTGCCGGCCGGGATGAGTAGAACGCTTTATGTTGATTTAGAAGGAATGACGACATATTTTAAGGTAAGCTTGGATCGAGACACGGCAGTGTCGGCAGAAGATGCGAAGCGTATGATTGATTATCTGAAAGAGCACGAGTTGCAGCCGGAATATGTGGATGTACGAGTGCAAGGGAAGGGGTATTACAAATAGGATGATTGACTTTTGGCGATTTTTGCGTTAAAATAGATGAGTTACGCACGATTAATAATCGTCACCGGGAGCTTCGCCCGGAAAGGAAAAAGTATGGCAGGAAAACAAGTTATTGGCAACCTCAAGTTGCGCATTCCTGGCGGTAAAGCTACGGCTGGACCTCCAGTTGGCTCTACGCTTGGTCAGTGGGGCTTAAACATGATGGATTTTATTAATCCATTCAACGAAAAGACCAAAGAGTTTAATGGCAAGAACGTCATTGTTCACATTAAGGTTTATGATGATCGTACCTTTGACTGGGTTTGCCTTGGACAACCAGTAGATGATTTGATTCGCGAAAAGATCAAGATCGAAAAGGGTAGCGGTAAACCGAACCTCGAGAAAGTTGGTAAAATCTCCCGTGCAGATCTTGAAGAGATTGCGAAGGTGAAGATGGGTCAGTTGAACGCTATCGATATGGACGGCGCAGTAAAAGTCATTGCTGGTACCGCGCGCTCGATGGGTGTGGTCGTCGAGGACTAATAAAATACGGAAAGAGTTCGTAGGTGGGGCGAGCTCTTTTTTTGTTGGGAAAGGATGTCAAAAATGCGGTGGGGTAGTGCTATAATATAACTCGAAAGGAGAAATATGAGTCGACGATATATTTTGCGATTTGATATTTGGATTTGTTTGGCGCTGGCGTTTTTGGTGAGTTTGGGGACGGAAGCCTTGATGAAAAATATGCTCACCCAGAAATATGAAGATCATAAGACGGAACATATTGTCGGTGTCGGGGAAATTGGTGGGGTGGCGACGGAAGAAGTGTTTCGAGCGGAAAGCGTGAAAGACTTGGAAAATCACGAAACCTTTACTGTGGTTTCGCCGGGGATTGAATATCGGAATCGGGGTGGAGGATATTACGGCGGAATGTATTTGCATGCACTGACTTTGCCGTCGGGAGAGATTGTCGCGGCACGAATCAACACGCCTAATGTGAAGAAAGCGGATGGAAGTGATTCGCCATATGGTGGAGAATCAATTTTGCCAGTTGGACGGGTTGTGGAAGCAAATTTGGAGGATAATGAGACGTTCTTGAGCCAGATTGAATTTAATGAGCCGTTGAGTAGACATGATTTTTATGTTGATATGCTCGGCGATGGAGCAATTCAAAGCGAGGAAGATTTTATTGAAGCACCGACTCTTTTTGCACAGCTCTTGACAATCATAATCGTCTTCGCTATATTACATTTTGTAGGGTCTAAAATCGGGATTTTCCCAGCTTTCTATACACGCAAAAAGTCGGAAGCTGAGAAAAAATCCGACTGGGACTAAGAGGTAAAATATAAGGAGTTATATGGAAGAAAAAATCAAAAAAGTTAATTTGCTGTATTTGTTGGGATACATTTTTGTTCCAATTATTATTTGCGCACTAGGATACACTTTATGCTATTTTTGTTTTCGTGATGGTGGTACTGGGGCAGTTTTGACGACGATGGTGCCATCGATTTTAGCGGTAGTTTGGTGGATTTTTGGTGGAAGTCTCATCTTTAGAAAAAAGACAAAGGAGCTAGAGCAACGTTTTAATGCAGAAGGCTATAAGCGTAATCAGACTTTTTATGGTCGTGGAAAGACGGTTGTATTAGATATTGAGAAGGGAATGCTGGGCATTTGTTTCTTCTGGAACCCTTGCCAGACTTATATTTTACCGGCAACACGGGTTGAAAAAGCTTGGGTTGATGACGGCAAGATGGGGTCAGGCTTTATGGAGGGTAGTAGCCGCGTAAGCTTTCTGTTTACAATTGACGGGATTAAAGTTCGCGTCGACACTTTTGCTTCGAATCAACGTTTCCGCATGGATGATAAGCGTATTTTGACTGGTATTTCGAAGGCGGATATGATGGTACAGAATATTAATGAGGCGAAGGCCCATTCCGGGAAGAATAGTACAAAGAAAACCGAGAAATAGAGATGGGGATTTTTCAGAAGTTAAAAGCGGCACTAAAGGACGACTGGTGTAGCGGTTGCACGGTTCAGATGGATGAGGTGGGGAAGCAGCTTTATGCGCTACCAAGTATGACAGTGGGGCATTTTCAAGACATCGAAGATCCGAACTACTATGTGCAAAATTTGGTGAAAATTCAAAAAAAGGCGGAAATACCGGCGGGAGTATATGCTTGTGGGACATATCTCTATCATTGCCCGCAGTGCGGGAAAACTGTAGCGAAGCTGGTAGTATTTCTACCGGTGCGCGACCAAGAACAGGTTGACGGGGCCCATTTGTTTGAAAACAAGGCACTGATTGAGTTCTTGCAAAAAACACAATAATTTGCTATAATGCAGAGAATATTGATAATTACATGTGGGAGGTTTAGCGCCGTCAGCACCACAGAAAGGGAATCATGGCAGAAGAAAACACTGCGAAAGATCTTCAAGATAGCGAAGTGATCGCTGAGACCGTCGAGCAAGACGTCGTTGAAGCAGAGGAGAAATTCGCTAAGTCTGGTAAGAAGTCGAAGAAACATATTGAAGAAGTTAAGGCTGAAGAAGAGCGACAGGCACGTAAGGCCGAGAACAAGGCTCTCGAGGAAGCTGGCGAGAAACCGAAAGGTGCTGCGCCAGTTGCTCGACCAAAAATTGAGCGTCGTGGTAAGAAATACCAGGAAAAGGCTAAGCTAGTCGAGGCTGGAAAAGTTTATACTTTGAAAGAAGCACTAGAGTTAGCTCAGAAGACTAACCCGTCGAAGTTCGATGCAACAGTCGAAGCGCACGTGCGCCTTGGGGTTGATCCGCGTCAAGCTGACCAGAATATCCGCGCGACAGTTGTTTTGCCGCATGGTAATGGTAAAACGGTACGAGTAGCAGTTTTTGCGCCACTCGATGAAGCGAAGAAGGCCGCGGCGGCTGGTGCTGACATTGCTGAGGATGAAGAGTTCCTGAAACGGCTCGAAAAGGGTGAAATTGATTTTGATGTATTGATTTCAACTCCGGCCTATATGCCAAAGCTCGGTAAGTTTGCGCGCTTACTTGGTCCAAAAGGTTTGATGCCAAACCCGAAGGCCGGTACGGTTACCACTGACATTGAAAAAGCAGTTAAGGAATCAAAAGCTGGTAAAGTTGAATACCGCGTTGATAAGCAAGCGATTATTCATATTGGTCTTGGTAAGACTAGCTTTGATGCAGCCAAGTTGCTGGAGAACGCAGAGACTTTCTTCGAATCGCTGAAGAGTCATCGCCCAGCTTCGCTCAAAGGCAGCTATGTGAAGTCGATTTTCGTAACAACTTCGCAAGGTCCTTCGATTACAGTTGAGAATTTGTACAACTAAGATTAGGACTAGCAGCGAACGGGACTCTAGGGAACTGGAGCCCCGTTTTTTTGATGGGACGGATGTTTGACGGGACCGATAAAGTTCTATTGACTTTTAACCTAATCTGTGATAAAATAGAAAGATGTAGTCTTTTCAACTACGTATTGCTATCTTTGATAGAGTATATTTCGGTACAGAAAAGGAGAGCCTGCTATGTTCCAACATGAAGCTTATGACCTTATTGCTCGTTCCGCTGTCAACTTGAATAATGCTCCGGTCGTTTCGGCTCCGGATGATGCCTATATCTTTACGAACGGGCCAAGGGTTGCGACGGGTAAGAATTGGCTGGACTTTGCAGCAGAGCTGAGCAAGCAGCCGCGACTGGATTGCAAGATTCAGAGGTACCGTCGTTTGGATGATAGTACCTTCCATCCGACTTTTTCTCAGCCCGTCACTGTAATCATCGAGTTCGATATGGTTTTGCCTAGTTCGGATCCGTATTCGATGTTCCAGGCGCAGTTGATTGGGCGACCAATCGCGGTCTGCGACTTGGATGCGGTTGCGGCTAATGACCGATTCTTGGCTAGTTTCGTTCTCGGCAAGTTCGACATTACGTTCGATTATATTATCGAGCGGGGAATCGGCTTGTTCCAGAAGCTTGAAATTTGCCACGATTGGACGCGGCGTCACAACGCTTTGCCGCATTTGTTTTCCAGTATTAACATGGAGTTATTACGAGCGGATTTGAAGGTCGTAGACATGACTGGCAAGTTCGTGAAACTGGAGGCGACTGACTCGTCTCATGATGAACAAAACGCACCTTTGCTGAGTAAGGCTGTGGCTAAGATCTGACCTTTTCTACAACGCGGCCCGTCCAGGGATGGACGGGCCATATTTTTATCTTGATAATCTTGACTAGCTATGCTACAATACTATTGACAGTCTGGTAACAGACTTTTTTTGTTAGGCGGAGCGGTCGGCTAAGAGTTCGAATCCCTCCTGCCCCACCAAAAGTTGCCAGACGGACACGAGAAAGGAGTCGTATGTCGAATCGCACTAAAAAAGCTCGCGCCGATGCTTTGAGAAAAGCAACCGGTTCTAGCGCATTCGCCAACACCAAAACTAGCCAACATATTACTAAAATTTCTGCAAAACCAGCTAATCGTAGCAAGGAGGCAGAGGCTGAGGTGGTTGAGCGGCCAGTCGTGACTAGCGTCAAAGCCGGAACCCCTACTGTCGCTAAGGCCGACAAACCTACGCCAGCCAAGCTTAGCAAAGCTGAGAAAAAGGCACTGAAGGCGAAGAAGAAAGCAACTGGCGAGAATGCTGAGAAGCCATTACATAAGGTTTTTATCCTGGCACGACCGTTCGTGGCTCTGGGGCGTTATTTGCGTGATTCCTGGCGGGAAATCCGACAGGTGCGCTGGCCAAGCCGTAAGAATACTTGGAAAATGACTTTGGCGGTTTTGGCATATTGTGCAGTGTTTATTGTGTTTATTATGTTGCTTGACACTTTCTTTACTTTCTTGTTCAAAACTTTTGTCAAGTAGCCGTTAATTTATAAAAAGGAGAAAAATATGGCAGTAAATCGTTATGATGATACCCGGGCATGGTATGCGATTAGTACCTACAGCGGCTACGAAGACAAGGTCGCGAACGGGATCAAGGAACGGGTCGACACCCCGGAGCTCGAAGGGAAGATTTTCGACGCAATCGTTCCGAAAGAAAAACGGATTGAAATCAAAAATGGTAAACGCAAAGTTGTTGACCGCAAAATTTTCCAGGGTTACGTTCTGATTGAGATGTGTCTTTCTGATGAGACCTGGTATATTGTGCGAAATACGCCAGGAGTGACTGGGTTTATTGGTAACGGTACTCAGCCAACACCAGTCTCAGACAAGGAGATCGCTAAAATTAAGAAGCGTATGGGCGTGGAAGATCCGAAATATTCGGTTAACTACGAGATTGGTGAAGTGGTTTCAATTATTGATGGCCCGTTCAAAGGATTTGAAGGTGCGGTGGCAGAGATTGATACACAGAAAGGTAAACTGAAAGTCATGGTTTCGATGTTTGGTCGCGAAACGCCAGTCGAGCTCGATGCTTTGCAGGTTAAACAGTTGTAAAAATAACCAATGCCAAAAAGGGAAGAGCCTCCGACGGGAGGCTCTTTTGCATAGGAATAAAGTGCGCTAGCTGGTACCAATGCGGCGATAAACGAAAGTCAAACTACAATCGCTATGGAGATTGGCACCTTGAAAAGTTTTAACCGGTCGCCATCCGGGGATTTTGCGCGGCTCCACATAGTAAAGCAACCCTTCGATACAACTTTTGCGCCGTGATGGCGCTAAAGATTCACCTGAATCACTGAGATACATTATGCGCAAGGTCCAACGCTTTTCGTTCGTTTTATCCATTCTTGCCCTCCCGAAGACTAGATTTGTTCTAATTATAACATCTTGCTATCCAAAATGCAACTAGAATATTGACTTTTTTGATAATCTGTGATAAAATAGAAGGATAGAGTTCTTCTTTTTATGCTATAATGCTTTTATGGATTTGTCGGCATCAGTGGAGACAGTAAAGGGCGTGGGGCCAAAAACAGCGGCTGCACTCATGAACGTGAACATCAATACGGTGGGCGACTTGGTTTATTGTTTGCCACGGATTTACGAGAATTACCAGACTACGGTGAATATTGAGGACCTGCGGCCGGGGAAGGTGATTGTACGTGGAAAAATCGACGGATTACACATTATTCGTACGAGCCGAAAGAAGCTGACGATTACAGAAGGGGTTATTCGGGATGCGACGGGAGCGATTCGGACGGTGTGGTTCAATCAGCCATATCGAGCGAAACAGTTCGACTCAGAGCGGGAGTATTATTTCACGGGGAAGTATGAGCTAAAAAATGGGCGCTATGTATTAACTTCGCCATCAGCGACTTTAGTGCAGGATATCGAGAAAGATGGCGAGGCGGCTGGGTTTCAGCCGATCTATTCGGCGAAGAGCGCGATCAAACCGCAGACTTTTCATAAAATTATTTCAGGAATGCGGTCAGATTTCGCAAAAATTCCAGATTTGTTACCGCTGACGGAAGGTAAACCGGATTTTGTGACGTCGGGGGCCCGGGCGGAGGCGCTGTTTTATTCACATTTTCCGGAATCGCCAGAGGATGCTGAGAAAGGGCGGCGTTACCTAGCATATGAGGAGCTTTTTGAGCTAATTCTAGCGGCGAAGCTGAATAAACTGGAAAATCAGCGATTGAGGTCAACTCCACTAAAATTTGATGCGAAGTTTATTCAGAAGATTGTGAAAAGTTTACCCTTTAAGTTAACGGAGGCGCAACGCCGAGCGACTTGGGAAATTTTGCAGGCTTTGGAACGAACTACGCCGATGAATCGCTTACTTCAAGGGGATGTTGGTTCGGGTAAAACAATTGTAGCGGCGATCGCAGCAGCGCAGGCGGCGCATAATGGGCGACAAATTGCGTTGCTTGCGCCGACGGCGATTTTGGCAACTCAACACTATGAGAGCTTGGTAAGGCTTTTCCAAGATATCGAAGCGAAAAATCCAGGAATTACGATGCCGCGAACGGCACTATTGACTGGAGCGACGTTTAATAAGCCGATGCTGAAACGTTTGATCAAGGCGGGGGAAATTGATTTCGTGATCGGGACGCATGCGTTGCTTACTGACACGACGACGTTTCGGGATCTGGCCTTCTGTATTATTGACGAACAACATAGGTTTGGCGTGGGGCAACGACAGAAGCTATTACTGAAATCGCCGAAGGATACAGCGCCGCATTTGCTGTCGATGACAGCGACGCCGATTCCGCGCTCGCTGCAACTAACGGCGTTTGGGGATCTTGACGTATCATTACTAAACGAATTGCCGCCGGGGCGACAACCAATTGAGACGCGGATTTTGAACGAGACGGAACAAAGAGATGAACTCTATCCGCGCATGCGGGAGCTTTTGGCGAAAAAACAGCAGATTTATTGGATTTGCCAGGTGATCGAAGAAAAAAATGGCAATATGGCGACGCCGGTAAAGAAACAAGCAAAAAAGCTGGAAGAATTGTTTCCGCAAGTCAAGATAGGATTATTGCATGGTAAAATGAGACCAGAAGAAAAAGACCGAATAATGACAGAGTTCGCGGAGAATAAGACTCAGATTTTAGTGTCGACGACGGTGGTGGAAGTAGGGGTGAATGTGCCGAATGCGAATATGATTATTATCCAAGATTCGGAGAACTATGGTTTGGCGCAATTACATCAGTTGCGAGGTCGGGTCGGGCGTGGCGACCAGCCGGCGTATTGTTTTTTGCTTACAACGGGCGAGGGGAGACCGTCAAAACGTTTGCGCGAAATGGAAAAATCGACCGATGGGTTTCATTTGGCGGAGGTGGATTTGCAGATTCGTGGTCCAGGCGAGATTTATGGTTCGATGCAACACGGTGAGCTAAATTTGCAGGTAGCAAATTTGAGCGATACAGAGTTGATTGCGCAAGCGAGCCATCACGCAGAGGAGTTTGCGCAACATGCGGAGGAAATGGAAAACTATTCTGAGCTAGCGACGCGAATCAAGAAATATCAACAACTTACGACGTTGAATTAAAGATTTTGGTTATTTTAGGACATTTTAGAGTCGAATCAAGTATAATAGATAGGTAAATGTATTCTACTACTACTATCGTCAAAAATTCGAAGCTTTCAGGCAAGATTGTTGGAACACATCAGAGGATTGATCAAGCGGCGCGAAGATCGCTCGGTCGTTATTTGCCAAGAGGGAAGTACTTTCCGACGAGTAAAGAGATTATTCATTTTGAGGGGACACGAGGCCCAGATGGGCTAAAACGAAAGAGTCCTGGGGTTGACGAACCTTCGCATATGATGGTGGAGGAGGCGGAGGAGCCGACAGAATTGACGCAGAGGCCGTCAGATCAGGATCATAGTACGCTAGATACGCGCTCAGTCACGGAAATGATTCATGATCACCGTTGGAATTTAGTACGAGCACTAAAGAATAACAACCACGTGAGGGCTTCGTTTGAGGCGGCGTGGATGGCACATATGATTACGGACGGGTTAACCCCGGCACACCATTTTCCGCTTTCGAGCGTGAAAGACGAATTGATGACAGATAAAGAACTGGTGAAGGTGTTCGGAAGCCCGCTTAAGGGAATTATGCATGGTCGAAATATGCTTGAAACATTAAGAAACAACTGGCTTTATTGGGGTGCGGGCGGACATATGTCGAAGCATATTGCCTATGAGTATGGAGTTCTAATGATTGTAGCGGCAACGCCGACGAAGCGGATGATACCGCGGTTGGGGCGGTCGGAGTTCCAGAGAGTAGATTTTGACAAGGAATTCCAGGAAGTATTAGAGAGAGTACAGAAATATCGGATGTTTGACCGGTTCCGAGAAGAGGGTTGGACGACCGATCTGGCATTGGAAACGCGTGATGTTTTGATCCCGGAAATTGTGCGGACAGTGGCTTTGGGATGGTATTCAGCAGTTGAAGAAGCGTATGGGTTAACGAAAAATAGACGGGATGGAGCAAAAAAGAATGCAGAGAATGCGAAGAACACAAGGAATACGACAACGGGGAAACGAAAATAGTTTTCGAGTGGTTTCGGGGGAATTTAAGGGGACGAAGTTGGATTTTCCGGGAGATAGTCGAACGCATCCGATGGGTGCGCGTGAAAAGTTGGCGTTATTTAATATTATTAGCACTAGCGGCATGAGAGTGCTAGATGTTTATGCAGGTTCGGGAGCGCTAGGGATTGAGGCGTTGAGTCGTGGGGCGAAGGAAGTGCTTTTTGTTGAGAAAGCACCGAGAGTAGCAGCGATTATTCGGGAAAATTTGCGCAGGATCGGTCTAGAAGGGGCGGAAAATGGCGCTAGTACGAAGGAAGGTGCAGAGAGCCGTCTAGTGAAGGTTTTTGCGGAAAGCGCCCAGAAATTCGCGGAAAGAGGCGAGTTTCAGGGCGAATTTGACTATATTTTGGCGGACCCGCCGTATGAAGGCTTTCGTAACGGTTCTATGGTGGAAGAGGAGCTGGTAGGCTTAATTGGGCTGTTGGCGCCAGGAGGTCGGTTAGTTTTGTCCTCGCCGGCGAGTATGGTAGTACCGGAGCTGGAAGGGTTAGAAATGATGACGACACGGACTTATGCGGGGGCACGAATTACGGTCTACTGTAAAATGATTGATTAGGCCTTGTTGAGGTAGGAGGGATTAAAATTCCCAACCAAAGCTGTCAAAAACTTTATGAAAGAAATGGCGGCTGTTGATATGGGTTACGGAGCCGATTCGGGAGATGATCCCGTCGACATCACCGGTGCCATTGGTGGCGAGGTTGTATGCGGCAGTAAAACATTTGCGGCGACTGCGTGCGCCGAGCGTAATAAAGCGCGGATAAATGACGGCACCAACAAAAGGGATGCCGTGGTCGGTGGATTGGCAAAGGCGTTTTTTAGGATGGAGCGTGAGGTCGAGATTTTCTTTCAGAAAATGATCGATGACGTCAATGTCGCGAAGAAGCTGAGTACGCTTTGCAGCAGGAACAATAATAAAGAGGTCATCAACATAGCGACCGTAATGATGATAACCGAGCTCATGGACGACGAAACGATCGAGTTGGTCGAGGAGAATATTAGAAAGAAGTTGAGAAGTGAGATTGCCGATGACGATGCCGCGACCTTTAGGCTGATTAAATAAGCTTTTGGTATAGGGTAGATCTTTCCAGTCGGAACGGAGGCCTCGGATGACAATATCGCGCATCGGGTCGTCGTGGATGATTTGGTGCCAAAGAAAATGCAGAGTCTGGCGGAGATGATCGCGGTCTTCGGGATGACAAATAATGTGGTTCTTCGGGTTTTCGGGGTGAGCGAATTGGCGTTCGAGTCCCCAAAGTACACGTTTGTAGAGGAGGTCGTGGCGCATACTCATAAAGTAACTTTGGACGTCGAGCTTGACGCAAAAGGCGGGCTCACTGTAGTTTTTGGTAACGCGACGGATATGGGTTGCAAGGCGTTGCTGGGCATAAAGGGTACCTTTGTTGACACGACAAGAATAAGAATCGACGATAAAATGGCGATCCCACCAATCCCCGCAGATGTTAAATAGCAAATGATGAACAACGCGATCGCAAAATGGCGCAGCAACGATTTCGCGGATAACTGGGTCGCGCACAATAAAAGCGACACCACGACTTGGGCGGTAGGTGCGATTTAGAATTCGGTCGCGTAAAAGGTGAAGACTTTCGATGTCGCAGAGCTCGAAACGATGTTCGTCAACAGTGTGACGTTTGCCGCGACGAGCATCTTGGTAGGCGATCCAGAGCTCGTCGAGCAAGTACTGGGCAAAGCGAGGATTAGCCATGTTGTACCTTTCTAGCTTTAGTACTCACTAGATACCTTCTAGGGACGTGTCGCTCGAACCTGTCGTTACAGGTCTCGCGCACTGCATGCTCGCTCGTAAGCTCCGCACCCCCTAGAAAGTGTCTAGCGAGTGTTAAAGCTAGAAATCTAATATGTCTTTCATGCATGCTTGATATTCTCTGGGTGTGTCTTGATAGTACGGCGGTAGGCGGCGGTAGAGAGGCGCTCGACGGTTGTAAGTTGATCGAGAATTTTATAGACATCGCGATGATGCATAATTCCGAGGCGGCTGAGGTAAGCCATACTATGTCGAAGGTTGCGAGAAAGTTCGACGATACGGGCGAGCTGTGGCAAGGAGCGGGTTTTGGGAGTGTTGGCGTAAGCAAGATAGGCGGTGACAAGCTGGTGTGATTGATTTACGATATCGCGGCCAACGGTTTCGCGGGCAAAAGAATCCGGGAGATGTTTAAAACGGTAGTAAATGAGATGAGCTGATTTTGTGATGGCGTCGTAAAGAGTGGGCATTGGTGAACTTGGCATAACCATGGCGGCGATACGCTCAGACTCGCGGGAGATACGGTCGCGTAGGCTAGCGATCTGCTCATCGGTATAGATTTTAGTAAGTTTGAAGAAGTGCAGATCTGGTGTGGAAAGTTCGGGATCGGGTAGGATTTGGATTTCGGCGAGCTGGGCGGCAAGATTTTCAAAGGAGCGGATCGAAATAATGCCGTCTTCGGAAGGAGAATAGTGATCGGTGTCGACTTTGATAGAAAAACGCCAGTGTAGTCGTGGTGAGACGCTAGTAGCGAAGAAAAGAACAGAATTGCCAGCCATTTTGACAAATCCGGCGGTAGATTCATAGAAAAGAAGATGGTGGGAATTAGTTTTCTCGAAGTTCATAACGTCAGCTTTGAGATCGCGTTGGCGTTGGCTGAGGGCTTGACGGGCGGCACGATAGGCAATATGTGCGTCGGGTGAAGTGTCGGCGCGGAATTTTTCGGCGAGCGTTTCGATCTCGCGCAAAGTTAAGTTGCGATATTCGGCGATTTCGGAAGGCTTGAGTGGCTTTTTGTTAGTCATGGTGTTTGTGTTTTATGTTATTTTAACCATATTGTATTATGATTTTTTGTGGTGTCAAGCATTAACTTATAGTTTTTCTAAAAAACTAGTATTGTCAGAAGCGGAATGGACTGATATACTAAAAGTGTCTAGTTTTTTCAGATTGTGTAAGCTCTAATTTTTGAGCGTTCCGTTTTTTGCCGCGCGACGTCGTAGCGTAAAAACGGCACCGCAAACATTTTGACGAGCGTTAGGCATGACTTATGCTCTGAGCTTACTCAATGAAAGGACTAGACACCCTTGCGGTGTCGTTTTTAGTCCGATCCTCAAGGGGAGAGAATAAGTACTACAAAAGGAGGGCCACGATGCTACAAAAACAGACCAACTTTAAGACCGGGAGAAAGGGAAGGTGGCAGATAGTGCCAGCTTTGTCGAGTGTGGCCCTCCTTTTGCTGCTGTTTGCAGCAGTGGCCCCTATGCAGACGCCCGCCGCTAACGCCGAAGGTGGCGTAGCCACCTTCTCGGGTTGGCTTTCTTCTTCCGTCACACTCACCA